>JAFSFD010000052.1 GCA_017435365.1 Akkermansia sp.
GCTACGCTCAATGAATTACACCGGCTGCGCCGGTGTATGTAAATACCGCTGCGAGCAGCGGTATGAAAGCACAGCTGGCGCTGTGCATGAAATACATGCCTGCGGCATGTATGAAATCCCTCACGCTGACGCATGAGGGATTGGAATTTATCGGGGCAAACCTGCCCGGCTCTTCAGCTCGCTTTCCCGGCGAGGTAGGCATTCATGGCCTCCAGGATATCCAGCTCCGGGCGGAAGGCGGCATCGTGGTGCGAGGAGCGGATGAGCGGGCCGCTGGCCACGTGGCGGAAGCCCTTGCCCAGGGCTACCTCGCGCAGCTCGTCGAATACCTCCGGGCGGATGTAGTCGATGACCGGCAGGTGGCGGGGGGAGGGGCGCAGGTACTGGCCCATGGTGAGCACGGTCACGCCATGCTCGCGCAGGTCATCCATGGTGCGCTCTATCTCCTCGCGCGTCTCGCCCAGGCCGAGCATGATACCGCTCTTGGTCACCACGCGGCCGGGGGCCATCTCCAGCGCGCGCTTCAGCATGTGCAGGGAGAGGCGGTACTTCGCGCGGAAACGCACCATGGGGGAAAGGCGCTCCACCGTCTCCAGGTTGTGGTTGAAAATATGCGGGGCGGCATCCATGACCATGGCCAGGGCCTCCCCGTTGCCGCGGAAGTCGGAGGTGAGCACCTCCAGCACGGTCTGCGGGCTCAGCTCGCGGATGCGGCAGATGATTTCCGCCATGTGGGCGGCGCCGCCATCGGCCAGGTCATCGCGCGTGACCATGGTGACCACGGCGTGGTTCAGCTTCATGTGCGCCACGCTCTCGGCAATCTTGCGGGGCTCCTCCGGGTCGAGCGGCTTCGGCTTGGCGGTGCGGGTGGCGCAGAAACCGCAGGCGCGGGTGCATACATCGCCGCAAGCCATGAAGGTGGCCGTGCCGTGGCTCCAGCATTCGCCGCGGTTCGGGCACATGGCCTCCTCGCACACGGTCACCAGACCATTGTCCTTGATGAGGTGCTGCACCTCCTTGAACACCCTGCCCTTCGGCAACTTCACTTTCAGCCAGGAGGGCTTGCGGGCGCTCTGATTCTGTTCGTCTGACATGGCGGGCTGGAGCATGCTACAATTCTACCAAATTTGCAAGCCTGAAATGCGCTCAGCGCAGCCCACGGCTGCGGAACCATTCATCCAGCTCTGCCGCTTCCTTCGGGGTGAGCTGCACGGTCTTGGTCACTTCCTCGATGAAGCGCGTGAGCAGTTCCGACATACTATCCCCGCGTTCCTTGACCAAATGCGTGAACTTGGCGTGAAGCTCTGCATTCAGCCAGAACGTCACCGGGCGCTTGCTTGCATCTCTCTTTACTGGTGCCATATCAGGTACTTATCTCGTTGCCCCCCAACAGTAACACACTCTGCCCCGCCCCGCAACCCAAATCCCATGTACTGACACACAGCATAAAACAGGTGTTATAACACCACCTTTCCACCCCTCCTCAGGCACCTGTTCCGACACGTTTTTACGGCTTTTACGGTAGCCTTACACCCGGTGTTCAGATTTCTGCTTCTCCTTGCTGCTTTTCGTGTTATGTGTCCGTCCGTTACTCCTCCAATCTCACTCCCGACATCAAAATGATTTCATATCCCGCCCCCACTAAAACACCCGTCCGATCGCCCTGCTGCTGCCGCCTCTCCTCTTTGCAGCATTCAGCCCCGCAGCGCCCTGTTTTTCTCCCATTTCAGGCATTTTCACCCCATTTTTCGCTGTACTTACACCTTTTAACTCAAACACCCCGTATCATTCTATATTCAATACGTTACATACACGCATGCGCTACAAAAAAGCAAATTCCACCCCTACCAAGCCATGGAAACAGTCCTCATTGGTGTCATGACACCCATTTCCGAAGCTTTCCGGCTGAAACGACGGCCGAGAGGGCAAAAATCCCCCTGCAACTGGTCGGGCGCAGTGCTCCATCGCCGCCAGAATGGCCATTTTCGGGGTATTTTTCTACATAAAATCCTGCAAGTGTGCCACTTGCAGGATTTATTAAAAATAAGGCAAAGTGAAGCAAATCACTCCAGGAGGAGGATTTCGCCATCATTCGGCACATGAATAGTGCCGGTGAAGTGATCGGCGGCCTCAGCAGAGTAAGCCGTGCGGCGGTTGGCCAGGGTGTGGTCCTCGGTATGGTAGAGCACGAGGTGCTTGATGGAAAGAGTCGCGGCCAGGCGACCGGCATCCAGCGCGGTACTGTGGTGCTTCTCATAGGGCTTGAATTTTTCCGCATCGGCATACAGGCAGAACGCCTCGCAGAGCAGCCAGTCGGCAGCGCGGGCCATCGCCTCATTCCGGGTATTGTACGGTTCATCCCCCAGGCAGACGAAGCGCTGACCATCCGGCAGGATGAGGCGGTAGCCGAACTGCTTGGTCTTGGTCGAACCGATATCGAAGGCCACCCCGGGCATGCCCGCCGCGGAGAAAGGCTGACCATCCTTCAGCGGGGAGAAGAGGATATCCTGCCCGAAATGAGCCGTCACCTTCCCCGGCAGGGTGGCGCGGCAAATCATCTCCAGCGTCTGCAGCCCCTCATCGTGCCCATACACGCGCAGCGAGCCCTCATACTTGCCGGCATTCATGGCCTGGGCAATCATGCGCACCACCCAGACCACGCCGAAAATGTGGTCGGTGTGCGTATGCGTCAGGAAAATATCATGAATGGCATCCAGCGGAATCTGAGCCTGCTCCAGACGGGCCAGTACACCATTGCCACCGCCGCCATCCGTCAGCAGACACTGCGAACCATTCCTCAGCACAAAGCATGTGTTGTAGCAACGCGTCACAGCCGCATTGCCGGTACCCAGCATAATCAGGGAGCATTTCATGCCACTATCGTACACCAGCCGCACCGCTTTTTCAACTATAAAGCTTGACCGGGCTCCACGAAAACGGTAAAAAGAACCATGCGCCTGAAGCACTCTCTCCCGGAAATCGCAGCCCGCCTCATTGTTACATTCTTCGGTCTGTTCATGCTCGCCCTGGGGATCGACCTGACCCTCCTGGCCGACCTGGGCACAGATGCCCTCACCAGCCCGGCACTGGCCGCCAGCACCCTGCTGGAGCCGCATTACCCTTTCTTCACCGTGGGCAACACCCTCATCTGCCTGCATGTGCTGCTCATCCTTGCGCAGATTGCACTGCTGCGCCGCAACTATGCCCCCGTGCAGCTGCTGCAGGTGCTCATGTCCTTCACCCTCGGGTTCATGGTAGATGCCCTGCTGCCCTGCGTGAAGCAGCTGCCGGTGCCGGACTACACGGCGCGGCTGGGCTACACCCTGCTGGCCTGCGTGGTCTGCGCCTTCGGCATCTTCTCTTTCGTGAAAGCCAACCTCCTGCCACTGCCCGCTGAGGGATTCTGCGTGGCTCTTTCCCGCACCTTCAAGCTGAAATTCAGCCGCGTAAAGGTGGGGCTCGACTGCGCCATGGTGCTCTTTGCCGTCGGCTTCTCCCTGATGTTCCTGGGCACCGTGGTCGGCGTGCGCGAAGGCACCCTCATCTGCGCCTCCACCATCGGGCTGATTATCGGCCTCTTCTTCCATATCTTCCCGTACTGGGACAAACTCTTCGCCGCCGTCGGCCACCGCAGCAGCACCGAAAAGGAAGACGACTTCGATTAAAAACCCGGCTGAAGCACGAAGTACGAATTGGGAACCTCTAAAAACTCACTAAATAGGAATTTGTGGGGGAACTCTGTCGGAGCACGGGACTTCAGTCCCGATTGGAAGCACCGTTATTTCGGGACTGAAGTCCCGTGCCCCGACAACGACAAAATTACGAATTACGAGTTACGAATTACGAATTGTCAGCTCCGCGAGCCTTACGGCTCGCCATTGTACATCAAATAATTCCATACTGGCGGGCGAATGCCCGCGGAACTTTTTACTTCGTAATTCGCAACTCGTCATTCGTAATTCAAATTCCGTTTTCCGGCTGGACGCGGGTGGAGCCGTCCGAATGCAGGGAGAGGGAATACGCCCCGGCCTGGGTATCCACATGCCGGCGTTCGTTCATCTCAGCCGGCAGCCCCTGCTCGTTCCAGAAATACTCACGCGCCAGCCGGCCATCCGGCGCATACAGGCAGATACGCTCCGCATAGCCCAGCACAGGATGATTCACCGGCAGGCCATCTGCGCCGCTGTAGCACTCCCACTCCGGCTTTCCGCTGCTGCCGCGGCGCACCAGGTGCTCCGCGCACGCGCGGGAAGCCTCGCAGGGCGCACCCGTTGCATCCATGAACCGGCGGCGCTCCAACCCGCTCTGAGCCACGGCCTCGTGGTGCAACGCAGCCGCCCCGGAATCCGGGTGAACCACAGGCTCTCCCTCCCTGTTCTTCCACTCGCGACAGGTGCCCTGCTCACAAGGGCTCAGCACCTCCTGCGCTATGCCAGCATGATTATCCGCCAGCCGCCCGCCCACCAAATTCGAGCGGCGCACGCTGCCATCCTCCCCGTAGCGGTACTCCACCACCTCCTCACCTGCCGCATTCTGCACCGGCACCCCGGCAGCATCCAGATACTCCACCCGCAGCGGGCGCCCCTCAGAATCATAGGCCACTCGGCACTCTGCATAGCCGGGGTAACGCGGCATCGTCCGCTCTCCCGACGCATTCCGGAACTCCGTGCGCACCACGCGCCCGGCGGCATCGCGCTCAAAAAGGCGCTGCGCCACGCCGTGTGCATCCTCCGCCGGGGCGCCGGTGGCATCCCGGTTCTCCTTGCGCACCAGGCGTCCGGCCCCATCATAATGCAGCAACTGCTCGGCCACCCGGCTGCCGGGCAATGCCGCCAGCCGCCCACGCGCATCCACCGATTTCATGCGGCTCACCCGCCCGTCGCCATCATACTCCAGCCGCACATGCGGCACCCCGCGCACATCGCCGCGCCCCAGGGGAGTCACCCCGCCCGGCGGCTCCGCCCCGGCCGTGTTCAGCACCCCGGCATAGCACCGGCACAAAGGCGACGCTTCCGGCAGCACCGTATGGTAAATCCCCAGCCCCAGCGCCGCCACCAGCAGGCACATGGCAGCCAGACTGCCCAGATAATTCCAGGAAAACTCAAACAGCCCTTTCAGCGTTTCTCCCGCTTGCTTTGCCAAGATGCGCATGCAGGGCAGATGCGCCGCCCCCTGCATGCTATTCAAAATATATTAGTGAAACGCACCTAACGCAATAGAGGTACGAAGTACGAGTTACGAAGTACGAAGTAGAAAGTTCCGCGGGCATTCGCCCGCCAGTATGGAATTATTTGATGTACAATGGCGAGCCGCAAGGCTCGCGGAATTTGTTACTTCGTAACTCGTAATTCGTACTTCGTAATTCAACAACGTCTTCGGGACACAGAGCGGCCTAACGGTGGCTCTGCATCCGACGATAGGCCGTGCGCATGCACAGCAGGCTCACCAGCAGCATGAAGGCCGTGCCCAGCAGCGCCGGCACCCAGTTCACCTGCTCCCCGGCCTGCCACAGCCGCACCCACGAAGCTATGGGCAGTGCTGCCACCACCACCGCCAGCATCACCCAGGCAGCCGAGACTGCCACCCGGCGCACCGCCCGCTGCTGCGGTCGCGTATGCTTCCGCAGCGGCATCTCCTCATCTTTCTTTTTACGGTATTTGCCACCCATATTGTCTCATACTCTAGCACAATAATTTACGTTGGCAAGCCAATTTCACCTATTTTTCCTGACAAAATGCGCATTTAGCCTTGAATATCGGGGATTTTCCGCTAAAATACGCCGCACGAGGTATTGCAACCCGCAATTATCCCCAGAAAACTTCAACCACATAATTAATAGTAACTATGGCTAAACTCACTGTACGCGACCTCGATGTCGCCGGCAAGGAAGTGCTCATGCGCGTTGACTTCAACGTGCCCATGAAGGATGGCAAGATTACCAACGATGCCCGCATCGTGGCCGCTCTGCCCACCATCAAGTACCTGCTCGAGAACGGCGCCCGCCTTGTTCTCTGCTCCCACCTGGGCCGCCCCGAGGGTACCGGCTACCAGGCTGAGTTCTCCCTGGCTGCCGCTGCCGAGTGCCTTTCCGGCCACCTGGGCAAGCCTGTTGCCTTCGTCCCCGAGACCATCGGTGAGGCCGCCACGGCTGCCCGCGCTGCCCTGAAGGACGGCGATGTAATCCTGCTGGACAACGTGCGCTTCGACAAGAAGGAGAAGAAGAACGACCCCGAGTTCGCCAAGGCCCTGCTCGGCAACGCCACCCTCTATGTGAACGACGCTTTCGGCTCAGCCCACCGCGCCCACGCCTCCACCGAGGGTGTGACCCACTTCGCCGAGAAGTCCGCCATGGGCTTCCTCATCGAGCACGAGCTCGAGTACCTCGAAGGCAAGCTTGAGTCCCCCGAGCAGCCCTTCGTGGTCATCATGGGCGGCGCCAAGGTCTCCGACAAGATTCAGGTGCTCTCCAAGCTCATGGAAAAGAGCCAGACCTTCATCATCGGCGGCGCCATGGCCAACACCTTCCTGGCCGCCCAGGGCAAGAATGTGGGCAACTCCAAGATTGAGGCCGACAAGCTCGACCTGGCCAACCAGATTCTGGCCGATGCCAAGGCCAAGGGCGTGACCTTCGTGCTCCCCGCCGATACCCGCTACTCCTTCAAGTTCGAGGAAGGCGCCGAGACCTTCTGCACCGCCCCCTGGGCTCAGGGCGGCGAAGTGCCCGAAGGCGGCATGGGCATCGACATCGGCGACAAGGCCATCGAGGAAATCTGCTCCATCATCAAGGGCGCCAAGACCGTCCTCTGGAACGGCCCCATGGGCGTGTTCGAGCTCGACTCCTTCGCCAAGGGCACCAAGGCTGTGGCCGAGTGCCTTGCCGAGAGCGACTGCATCTCCATCGTGGGTGGCGGCGACTCCGTGACCGCTGCCAAGAAGTTCAAGGTGGCCGATAAGCTCTCCTTCTGCTCCACCGGTGGTGGCGCCTCCCTTGAGCTGCTGGAAGGCAAGATCCTCCCCGGCATCGGCTCCCTCAGCGAGAAGTAATCCCCCCCTTCTC
This sequence comes from Akkermansia sp., assembly GCA_017435365.1. Taxonomy (GTDB): domain Bacteria; phylum Verrucomicrobiota; class Verrucomicrobiia; order Verrucomicrobiales; family Akkermansiaceae; genus Akkermansia. The sequence continues at coordinate 7,058 of JAFSFD010000052.1, forward strand.
CTTACCCCCTCAAAACCCCGGAAGCCCCAGCGCTTCCGGGGTTTTCTTTCTGCCTGCGCATCACTATATGGAAATTTGTGGGGGAACTCTGTCGGAGCACGGGACTTTCCTGTCACGGCGTAGAGCGTAAGCTCGGAGACGGAAGTCCCGATTGGAAGCACCGTTATTTCGGGACTGAAGTCCCGTGCCCCGACAACGACAAACATCAATTTGGTGAGTTTTTAGAGCTTCCCGAATTATAAGCTCCGCTTCCGTCTCCGCTAAAGCTTCCGACTTCGCTCCTTGCGGAGCTACGCCGCGACAGGCTGCCTTCGGTTCGTCGCTTGGCCGCGCCCCCACCCGGCACAGCAGAACCGGCACCTGGAACAACGCCCCGGTGCCGGTGAAGTCATTATCTGTGAAAGGTTCAGACCTCCGCTGCCTTTACTTGCGGCGGCGGCGGGCGGCCAGACCGGCCAGTGCCAGCAGGCTCAGCGTAGCCGTGGCGGGCTCGGGGATATAGGAAATCCCGATGTTGGAAACTTCTACAGTCTGACCGTCACCAGCATTGCCAGAGGGGTGGTTAGCCGTCCAGACCACAAAGAGCTGGGTAGGCTCCACAAAGGCTGCGTCGTATGTGACGGATACATCACCAGCACCACCAACGAAGGTATTGCCAATCAGCTCTGTAACGGTGGTGCCATCGTAGCTCCAGAGCGAGTAGCCGAGTTGGTTGTTAGTAGTGAAGCTCAGCGTAATAGCGTCGGCCGCGTTTTCTAACGCCACACCAAGTGCCACATACTCACCGCTGAGCTCAGGACGGCTCTTGAACGAAAAGGACGTGGAGGAGATGATGGAGATATCGCTGCCGTAGTGACCCGAACCATACGCCTGTCCCGTGCCGCCGAACCAACCTACCAAATCAGTGTTGCCTATGTTAGTGCTGGTGATGGCCGTGGCAAGCTGTTGGACGATATCAGCGGACGCTCCCGTACCAATACCGTTGGCGTTGCTACCGGCAATCCAGGTGAAGTCATCGTTGCCCGGCAGAGTCAGCGTAGCAGTGTTTGCCACTGCCACACCGGCCAGAGCCATCAGGGTAATAAGTGTCTTTTTCATGTTTGTAATTCTTTCTTTTTGTTTGGTTTGCGAGTTTACGCCGGAGCGCCTGTTTCCTCGCGCGATGGAACGACAATCTCCCCACTGCACAGCTCACGGCGTGAGTATATCGCATTTCCTGTGCGATGTATAGATTTTTTTTGCGTAAGTGCATTTTATTTAATCAACAGGGGGATGACTGCGCATAATCCCCCGCTCGGTGCGCTCAATGCCTATTGAAAGGGAGCAACTGAATGATGTCGTCGACTCATATTTCATCATTCTGAGACCCCGTAAAATAATAAATTTGATGAGAAATAGGCGATAAATCCGAATAACTTCGCTGTATGATACATTCCCACCTTATAAAAAAACACTCGCCAGGCATCGACACAAATCTGCCGGGAAGAAGAACCGGGCAGCATAAATATTGCAAGGTAACCGGTACATCGCACAGGAAATGCGATATACTCACCCCGTGAGCTGTGCAGTGGGGAGGCTTGTCGTTCCATCGCGCGAGGAAACAGGCGCTCCGGCACATACTCGCAAATCAAACATACAGAAAGAAATACAAATATGAGAAAGACACTTATTACCCTGATGGCTCTGGCCGGTGTGGCAATGGGCGCTGAATCAGTAGATTTGCTCGCCACATTTACTTCCAGCGATAAATCCAAAGACCAGACATGGGAGGACTATTCGGCCGAACTTCCCGAGGGACCGTTGACTCTGACATTTACAGGAATGACCATCACCGATGGTACAAAAAATGGTTCGTATTCAGAAGCGTCTCCGGGAAATCAATTTACCACATCCATCAGACCGAACGCTAACGTATGTCACGGGGGTAGCCCAGCATCGTACACCCTGAACTTCACGGTGAGTAATGTCGGTGAAGAATTAATAGATATCAATGTAATCACGTTCCATACGTTCCTGTACAGCGCATCAGGAAACGGGCATGCCTACAATAATTTTGCTGAGACAGCGTTTAATTGCGAGCTTGCCTATGGTGCGGATTATGGCACAACATTCGAGAGCACGCATGAATGCCCAGCTGCTGTACTGAGCACCACAAATGGAACCCTGGATGTTCAATTTTCACTTGGTGATAAGTTTGTATCACTTGGTGCAGGTGAGCAGTGCAATTTTGCGGTAACGTTTTCTAAAGAAAAAGGAAACGGGTCGTTCATTGGTTTGAGCGGCGCTACTTTTAATATAATCCCCGAGCCCGCCACGGCTACGCTGAGCCTGCTGGCTCTGGCCGGTCTGGCAGCACGTCGCCGCCGCAAGTAAAGGCAGCGGAGGTCTGAACCTTTCGTAGATAATGAATCCACCGGCACCGGGGCATGTTCCCGGTGCCGGTTCTGCTGTGCCGGGTAGGGGGAGCGCCGCCACAACATGCCGCTTTCATGCCGCCGCATAAGGGATGGGAATTGGTGGGGGAACATTGTCGGAGCACGGGACTTCAGTCCCGATTAAACGCACCGTGATTTCGGGACTTCCGTCTCCGAGCTTACGCTCTACGCCGTGACAGGAAAGTCCCGTGCTCCGATGGCGACAAACATCAATTCGTCCTCTCCATTCCCGCCGGTGTAATAAAGCTTGTTAGCAGGGGGAAAGTGTGCTACCCTGAGCGCGCGAACCCAATGGGCAATTTTATGATTATTCAGAACGAATTCATCAGCATCGAAATCGAGGCGGCGGGCCGCCGCCTGGCGAGTGTCCTGGTGCAGGATAAAGTCAACGGCCGCAGCTATGACCTGGGCAAGGATATCTTCTGCATCCAGCTGCAGGAGGCCAAGACCGACGAGGCCTGCTCCCGGAAGGAATACACCGATGTGTGCCTGCCGCTGACGGCGCAGGACCTGATGTGCGGGACGCTGAGCCTGGAGGAGCTCCCCGCGGATGCCACCGCCCGCCGCCTGGTGGAGCGGCGCGCCGGCCAGCGCGTGGCCGTGCCCTTTGCCGTGACCACGGATGGCTACCAGCTCACCTGGTGGGCAGAGCTGCGCGAGGGGCAGCCCTACTTCCGCTGCGGGCTTCACATCAACCCCATGCAATTTGCCATGCCTGCCCGCAAGCTCACCCTGCTGAACGTGGTGGCCCCGGAGGCCCGCGTGGAAGGCAGCGTGAAGGGCGCCCCCATCGTGGCGGCGGGCAACCGCCTGTTTGCCGGGGTGGAAAGCCCGCTCTGCAAGAGCGAGGTGACCGCCGGGGGCTTTGCCTGCTCGCTGGAGCGCACCACCCACCTGCCCAACCGCACGGTGAGCACCATCTCTGCCGTGATGGGCTTCTGCCAGCCCGGGCAGCTGCGCCGCACCTTCCAGCTCGCCTACCTGAACGAGGAACGCGCCCGGCCCTATTTCCCCCTGCTCAACTACAACACCTGGTACGATATCGGCTACTTCACCCCCTACTCCGAAAAGGACGCCATGGACACCGTGCGCCTCTTCGGCGAGGAACTCGTCGCCAAGCGCGGCGCGGTGATGGATTCCTTCCTCTTCGACGATGGCTGGGACAACACCGAAACCCTCTGGCAGTTCCATGACGAGCTGCCCAACGAGTTCCGCGAGGTGCGCAAGCTGGCCGAAAGCTTCGGCGCCCAGCCCGGCGTGTGGTTCTCCCCCTGGGGGGGCTATGGCCAGCCCAAGCTCAACCGCCTGGCCGCCGCCGGCGATACCTACGAGACCAACGAGCGCGGCTTTGCCCTCTCCGGCCCGCGGTACTACGAGCTCTTCCGCGATATGTGCCTGCACATGATCCGCGAGAACGGCGTGAACCACTTCAAGCTGGACGGCTGCTCCGGCATGGCCGACCCCGCCCCCGGCTCCCGCTTCGGCTCCGATTTCGAGGCCGCCATCTCCCTCATCAATGAGCTCCGCACCGAGCGCCCGGATATCTACATCAACCTCACCACCGGCACCTGGGCCAGCCCGTTCTGGTTCAGCATTGCAGACTCCGTGTGGCGCGGCAACTGGGACCACGATTTCTGCGGCGAAGGCACCGCCCGCCAGCAGTGGATCACCTTCCGCGATGCCATGATCTACGCCCACAACGTGAAAATCTCCCCGCTCTGCCCCATCAACTCCCTCATGACCCACGGCGTCATCTACAACAAGGGAGCACGCGGGCTCACCACCACCGAGGGCAACGACCTGGCCGATGAAATCTGGAGCGGCCTGGGGCTCGGCACCCAGATGCAGGAGCTCTACATCACCCCAGCCATGATGCAGCCGCACGAGTGGGACACCCTGGCCGCAGCCGCCAAATGGACCCGCGCCAACGCCGCCACCATGGTGGACAGCCACTGGGTGGGCGGCGACCCCGCCGCGCTGGAGTGCTACGGCTTCGCCTCCTGGAGCCCGGCAAAGGGCATCCTGGTGCTGCGCAACCCCTCCGCCCGCGAGCAGGAGTTCAGCTTCGACCCCGCCGCCGTGTGGGAGCTGCCCCTCGGCGCCCCCCTGCGCTACACCCTGGGCTCCCCCAAGGGCGACACCCTGCCCCCCACCGCCGAGGCCGGCAAGCCCACCACCCTGCGCCTGGCCCCCTTCCAGGTGCTCGTTATCGATGCCGCTCCCTTCTGATGGGGAGCGACCCCTTAAGCAGCCGCAAGGCCGCCCTATCCATACCTCATTCCGGATTTTCCCATGTGCTCATATATCGTTCTGATTTTTTTCGTTCTTTTTGCACTATCGTTTCGAAAAATAAGGCCGACTGTCACCCCGGATGGTGAATATATCAGCCATGACCGAACGCGAGCGTACAATGCTTTTGCCATGCTCCTCATCATATTGGGGCACGCCTGCATACACCTCCCCGGCCTTGCAGAAGCAAATGAGACATACGACTCTCTCTACGGGGGAGTTTTCCGCATCTGGGCCGTTGGGGCATTCTTCTTTTTCTCCGGCTACGGCATCATGGAGTCCATCCGGAAGTCGGGCAGGGCCTACGTCAGGAAATTGATGTGCAAACGATTCCCGCACGTGCTCTTTGTCCTGTTGGCTCTCAATCTGATTCCGGGGATAATAAGCCTCAGCCTGTACCAAAATACCACCGAGCAGCTCTTATCCCGATTGAGCCTGACCTTAGGTTTCACAGTAGGTGGGCCTTGGTTTATCCATGTAACCTTGCTCCTATACATTCTGACCTGGGCAACGTTCACCCTTTTCGGAACAAGCAATGGCAAACGAGCCGCCTGCGCTCTGTTTGTGATTACTTTCTTGGTCAGCTTCCTCCTGTCACCCATTCGCCCCTGGTTCTGGCTGGATACGATTCTCTGTTTTCCGCTGGGCATGTTGCTCTCCACCAACAGAGCAGCCTTTGAGCAAATTCTGCAAAAATGCCCCATCCCTCATTTTATCCCGGGGAGCCTGCTCATTCTCATCGGCGCCTGGTGCTCTGGTCATTACTGGGATTTTGCAAACAAAATCAACTTTTATCTTGGCACATCGGGCTTCTATGCAGATTTCATCAAAAACACATGCGGCAACATCAGCGTCCTGCCCTTGATAATTGGTGGAATCTTATGCCTGGGCTGCATAGAGCTGAAAAAGCCGAATCGTTTTCTCCTGTGGTTCGGCGGACCGGCTGTAATCTACCTTTACCTGTTACATTTCTTCCCGATTCAGGGAATCACAAACACAGGACTTGCCCATGAACAGCCAGGTGCAGCCACCATCATTATCGTCATCAATTCAATTATCCTGGCCTTTATTGCTCAATCTTCTGTTACTTGCCTTTTCAAACTGCTCCCACACAAAAGCGCATAATTCTGGTTCATTCCACTCCCACCCACAAGTACGGCAACCTGCTCCCCGCCTGACAGGCGGGGATATCGTTTCCCTGTAATGCAAACTCTCTTACTTCCCCATTCATCGGGAAAAGCTCATCCCCAAAACATTTATTCTAACCCCTTGCCTAGCTGGCGAACCTGCGGCAGAATAGCTGCGTTATGACTACTCTGCGCCTCCTCATCATCGCCGCCGCCGTGCTCGGGCTCTCCGCCTGCAGCTTCGATGCCAGCATCTCCACCCCTCACCTTTCCCAGAAAACCAATAATCCCGGACGTTAACGTCCACGCGCAGCGTGGATATCGTCTTGCCGCAGGCAAGATATCGTCCGCCACAGGCGGATATCGTCCCCGCCCATATGGTCCACGCGCAGCGTGGATATCGTCTTGCGCAGCAAGATATCGTCCGCCACAGGCGGATATCGTCCCCGCCCCCCAGGGCGGGGATATCGTTTCCCTATGAAGCAAAACTTTTTATCTTCCCAATGATTGGGAAAAGACCAGCCACCGCCCATCGGATAACGATATCCTCGCTTCGCTCGGACGATATCTTGCCTGCGGCAAGACGATATCCCTGCGGGACGATATCCTCGCTTCGCTCGGACAGTATGGGCCGGAGAGAGCATTTCCCTGTAAAGCAAGCCGGAGATGGACGAACAATTAGCTTGTACAGAAGGCGCCCTTCTCATAGAATAGGTGGCGTGAATGATTCCCCCAAAGGTAACGTGTTGCTGTATACCACCGGAGACGGGCTTCCCGGCATTGAAGTGACGCTGGTGAACGACACGGTGTGGCTCACGGCAGACCAGATGGCCACGCTCTTCCAGCGAAATAAATCCACCATTTCGCGACACATCAGAAACGTATTTGAATCGGGAGAATTGGAAGAATCCTCAACTGTTGCATTTTTTGCAACAGTTCAGCTCGAAGGAGACCGCTCGGTAGAACGCACACTGTGCTATTACAACCTGGATGTCATCATCAGCGTAGGGTATCGTGTCAAATCGCACCGTGGTGTCCAATTCCGCATCTGGGCCACCCGGATTCTGAAGGAATATCTCACTAAAGGCTTTGCGCTCAATGATGATTTATTGAAACAAGCGGGCGGCGGCAATTACTTCGACGAGCTTCTGGCGCGGATCCGGGATATCCGCTCATCTGAAAAAGCCTTCTACCGGAAGATTCTGGAAATATACGCCCTGAGCATTGATTACGATCCCTCTACTGAAGCCACGCAACGCTTTTTCAAAACAGTGCAAAATAAAATGCACTACTCCGCACACGGCCATACTGCTGCGGAAATCATCTACACACGAGCAGATGCGGAAAAAGATTTCATGGGGCTCACCAGCTGGGTCGGTCGTTTCCCCCAGAAGAAGGACACCACCTTTGCCAAAAATTACCTTTCGTCGGATGAGCTGGACACGCTGAACCGGATTGTGAGCCTTTATCTGGATTTTGCGGAACTCCAGGCAAAAAGCCACATTCCCATGTATATGGCCGACTGGATAAAGAAACTGGATGATTTCCTGAAATTATCAGGCAAGGAGCTACTCACGCACGCAGGGGCCGTCTCCGCCGAAATTGCCCGGGAAAAAGCTCATGCGGAGTACGACAAATTCAAAGAGAGAACCCAGCTGCAACTCTCACCCGTTGAAATTCATTTTCTGGAATCGTTCGACGCAGCCAGAAAACGGCTGCAATAGGGCAACACGCCTCCTCTTCCCGATGATGGGGAAAAAACTGGCCACCGCCCCTCGGATAACGATATCCTCGCTGCGCTCGGACGATATCTTGCCTTGCGGCAAGATGATATCCCTGCGGGACGATATCCTCGCTTCGCTCGGACCTCACCGGCGACGGCGGAACACCAGGGGCACCAACGCCGCAAGGCAAAGCACCCCGGTGGCAGGCTCCGGCACCGGCGGGGTACGGTAAACCAGGCGGGTGTAATCATTTTGCCACACCAGGTCGGCAAAGGTCACATCGCCGGTCAGATGCACGCGCTCCTCATTCCAGGCTGATTCAGAATAAGCAAACTCTTCCTCCAGCTCCAGCAGGATGTACTCCGTATCGGCTGCAAGCACCCCGTTGACCTCCACATCCAGGGTGTAATATTTATTGATGTTCAGGAACCCATCCAGCATCAGCACCGCGACAGATGCGTTGTACCCGTTCAGCGTGAGCGCCAGGGTGCTTCCCTCTGCCAGCTCCACGCTACCAGTCAGGGTGTTCTCCTTACCCTCAGCCGCCAGAATGGCCGCGGATGAAGTGAGGCTCAAGGCTGTGACATCCAGTCTGCTCCCCTGATTGAGGAGCAGCGTGCCGTTATTCAGCACTGTTTTACCGAGAATGGTGGCCGAGGCGCTCATGAACTCGATGGTGCCCGCCTGGGCCGCGCCCTCAAAATCGGCATTGAACTCCGCGCTTCCTTCTGCATAGAGCGAATCGGTAAAACAAATCGTGTTACCTTCTGCGGCCGAAAGTTGCAGAGCCGAAGACGCCCCGGCCAGATACACGGCATGCTCGCCCTTGTTGCCATCGAAAATCACACGCTCATTATTCCGGATACTCAGGGTCCCCTGCGTATAAATGGCGCTGCCTTCAACCGCTGCATTATCGACAAAGGCCACGGTTTTATTGCCGCTGATATCAATGGCAGAGCCGGCCGCCCCCCAGATGGCACCGCCTGCCGCGGCGGCGGTGCCATCCTCCTGAGTGGCGGAAGCGACGGCCTCATTGCAGGAGAAAGAAACAGCCCCCTCATTTCCGCGGATGCTGAGCTGGCTGCCGCTGCCCAGATACACCGCACCGCCCTGCGCCAGCGCATCATCATTCAGGGTGCCATCTATCGCCGCAGCCGTGGCGGCATTCCCGGTGAAAAGCACATCGCCGCCGTTGTTCTCCAGGGCCAGTGTTGCACCATCTGCCAAGTAGATGGCACCGCCCTTGGCCGTATTGGCCACCGAAACACCGCCATCGGTGAAGCTCACACCTCCCTCGTTACCGCTCAGGGCGTTGTTGCCGGTCAGATACAGCGCACCGCCGTATCCATAGCCCTCGTCGTGATGCACAGCAGTCTGGTAGATGCCGACCTTGTGGAAGGACACACCGTCATAATTGCTGCTGATGCTCAGATCGCGGGTGTAAATGGCACCACCGTAGGCATAGAAATAACACTGCGATGAATTCGCATACTTCGCGCTGCGGTCCAGCTCAATGCGCACATTCTCAAAACGCACATCGCCGCCCATGCTGCGGCCATTGCGGTCAATCTCCACATTCCACTCCGGGTCGGCATAAATGGCACCGCCCATCAGGGTAATGCCACAGTTCACATCCCCCATCGAGCTGCCATCGTAACAGATATTGCTGAAACTCACCGCGCCATCGTTATCGTGGATATACACCCCGCCGGATTCGCCGGTCGTGAGCCCGGAAACGCTGCGGAACACGCCGCCATAACCACTGCTGGAAAGCGTATCGCTCGCAGCAGCCACGGTCGGCTCGGCCGAAAGCGGCTGGAACGGCGTAAAAGTGCCGTCCGTATCGGAGGTGACATTGTGAATCCCGCTGAAACTCAGGTTCCCCAGCTTGCAGAACTCCGCCCGGCCATTGCGCACCACCTTGCCCACCGTCGCCCCCTCTGCCGGGGCAAAAGCCAGATTCCAGATGATTCCACTTATCAACGGTTTGAACACATAATTGCTCAGGTTGAAAAGCTGCGAGTCCCCCCAGCATGGGCCATCATGCACCGTTCCGGTGAACACCGGCTCCCTGTCTGTCACCGTCACATCCCCCTTCAGCAACACGGTGATATTGTGCTTCGAGTCCACCGCATCCACCAAATCCTGAGCCGTTGAAACCTCCACCGTCTTTTCACCATAGCCCAGGATTCCCTCCACGGACTCATCCCCCACCTCCTGCGCCCAGAGCGTTCCCGCCATGAAAAACGCCTGGGCACCGCACATACCCCAGGAAACTGGTTTCAGCATGTTCATAGCCCGAATTTAATCCACACCACCCCGCTAGTCAATACCGATTTCCGCAATTTTCGGTCATGCCCCCCCCCGCAAAAGCCCCCGCAGTCGGGTCCAATAGTCAATCGGGGGACTTCTGATAACTCAAAACTAATCAACAAATGGGAATTTGTCGGGGAACTCTGTCGGGGCACGGGACTTCAGTCCCGATTGGAAGCACCGTTATTTCGGGACTGAAGTCCCGTCCCCCGACAACGACAAACATCAATTTGATGGACTTTTTAGAAGTTCCCAATCGTCACTCGTCAAGAGTCAATTCTCCTTCAGCCACCGGCTGAAGGCTTGCGCCCATTTCAGGGAAATGCCGGGCAGCTCAGCCAGTTCCTCAGGGCTGCGGGAGCGGATGCCCGGCACGGTGTGGAAGCGCGCCAGCAGCAGCTCCTTGCGGCGCGGGGTCATGGTGGGGTAGGCATCCAGCTTACTCTCGCGCACGCGCTTGCGCACCAGCAGCTCATTGTAATTATTCGCAAAGCGGTGAGCCTCATCGCGCAGGCGCTGAAGCAGGCGCAGCGCGCCGCACTCGTGGCTCAGCACCAGCGGCTCCGCCTGCCCCGGCAGGTAAATCTCCTCATCGCGCTTCGCCAGGCCCACCACCGGCATGTGCTGCAAGCCAATCTCTGCCAGCACCTGCGCCGCAATCGCCAGCTGGCCCTTGCCGCCATCCACCACCACCAGGTCCGGCACCTTGATAGGCGCCTTTCCCTGTGCCCCCAGCTCCTTGAGCCAGGCATACATATCGGCACCCTCCGGCTTATCGAAAAGCGCACTGCTCTCATTCACAATGCGCGAATAGCGGCGGCGCACCACCTCAAGCATGGAGGCAAAATCATTCTGCCCGTCCACCCCCTTGATGCGGTAGCGGCGGTACGCCGCATTATCCGGCCGGCCATTCGTAAACCGCACCATGCTGGCCACAATGTGGTTGCTCGATAAGTTCGAAATATCGAAACACTCCATCACCGTCGGCGGCTGCGGCATACCCAGCGCGGCGGCCAGCTCCGCCAGGTCGCGGTCCGGGTCCACCGTGCCGGGCAGGTCGGGCGAGCGGCGGGCAAAGCGGCGGGCAGGCTCCAGCGTCTTGATGATATTCTCGCGCACATCGCGCAAGCGGGCCGCCTGCTCAAAATCCAGCGCATCGGCGGCGGCCATCATCTCCTGCGTCAGCGCGTCCAGATGCGCCTGGCGCCCGCGCCCCTCCAGCAGCCCCAGGGCCGCCTCGAACTGCTCCCGGTACTCCTCAGGCGAAATCCGGCCGATGCACGGCGCCGAGCAGTGGCGGATCTCATCATCGTGGCAATGGCGGTACTGCTCCTCCCCCGGGTGGCGGCAGGTGCAGGTGCGCAGGCGGAAGCGGTGGTTGAGCCACTCCACCGTCTCCTTCAGCGCCGTAGCATGCACAAACGGGCCTATGTAGCGCGCGCCGTCATCCTTCCGCAGCCGCACCAGCGAAAAGCGGGGAAACTCCTCCTGGCGGCTCGCCCGCAGCAGATAATACCGCTTATCATCCCGCAGCTGCACATTGTAGTGCGGCCGGTACTCCTTGATGAGCTTCTGCTCCAGGATGAGGGATTCCTGCTCATTGCGCACCTCGTAATAATCAAAATCCACAATCGCCGCAATCAGTGCACGCGTCTTGCCATTCTCCAGCGTTGCGCGCGATGGCGAAAAATAATTCGCCAGGCGCCGGTGCAAATCCTTCGCCTTTCCCACGTAAATCACGCCTCCGCCCTCCCCCTTCATCAGATAAACCCCGGGGCAGTGCGGAGTCCCCCGCCACTTCTCTTTCAGGTTCACACCCGCCATACGGCCATCTTACCAGAATTTTACCAGAAGGCAATCCATTACCACATCACCCATATTTGAAGTACGAATGACGAGGTGGGAGGTACGAAGTGAAAGTTCCGCGAGCCTTGCGGCTCGCCATTGTACATCAAATAATTCCATACTGGCGGGCGAATGCCCGCGGAACTTTTTACTTCGTAACTCGTAATTCGTAATTCAAATTTTTCTCGCGCTCCGGGTTCAAACTGTGGGAGACGAGCGGGAATCTGCCACTCACAGCCGAAAAAAAATCAAAAAAGGGAATAAATCACATGGGCTGAAACGTCTAATGAGTAAAAGCAACACATCTTCCCCTGAAAAAACAACACCAATCACCCCCCAACTGTATGCACCACTGCCTCCGACTCTGCACCCTGCTGACCATTGCCCTGCTCACCCTTGGCGGCCAGGCCACAAGCGCCCCGAAAGCAACAAACAAACAGCAGCCGGTACCCGCGCTGATTGAAGCAAACAGAAACAACAAAGCCCTGCTTTTCAACGCGCCAGTCTACAACAACAAGGCAAAGGTATATTACCTGTATCTCCTGAACAACATCTACTCCAGCGCCAACTTCACCCAGGCTACGGATTTTCTGGCAGAGCTCCACAACAAAATGCAACCCACCGGGGCCGAACTCATCCTCTGCGTCAACTACACCGCCAAAGATGCCGCACAGTATGCAAAATCCAAACGCCTCGGCGGCGCCATCAATATCCCCAGACGCTGCGCCCAGCTCGCAGCCAAATGCCCCATTGTCAACACAGACAAAGCAAGCGTCCGCGATACCCTCTTCAAGAACCATATCTCGCCCTATGGCTCACCCTACACCCATTCCTACCCGATTCTGCGGGCAATCGACCCCAGAGGAAAAGCCCTGGCCTACTTCATGCTCTGTGGCAAATCCGTGCGCATGCTGCTGCCGCACTCCCGCTTCTCCAAATTGGTGGTCAGGAACGTACAGCGCGAATCCGAATGGGTGGCAGATACCATTCTTGCCACGCATTCCTACCTGCTCCGGATAGCCGAAGAGGCTGAAACTGAACAACCCGGACCGGAAGATGACGAACAAGCTACCGCCCGGACCAGCATAAAGAAAAAGGGTGGCAGGAAATCCTCCCCCGGAAAAAAGCAGACCCCGCCGGCTGACGAGCCGGATGCAGATACCCCCGAGGAAGACGAGGACGATGAAGAAGAGTGGGACGAAATTTGAATTACGAATTACGAATTGGGAACCTCTAAAAACTCTCTAAATTGGAATTGGGCGAGCAGTTAGCGAGCGCAAGCGAGCGGAATTTATAGCCCACGTAAGTGGGCGACATATCCATAGCCATAGGGGCGTAAGCCCCTCGTTTGGTAATAAAAAACATGGAACCCGTGAAACGGGTGACAGAAGGCGCAACTCCATGATAAGCGACCGTTTCTGTCACCCGTTTCACGGGTTCCAATTACCTTTTTTATGCCTACGAGGGGTTCCGCACCCCACGCTACCGCGTGGAGTGCTCCACCGCCTCGCTATGGGTATGTCGCCCGTTTCACGGGCTTAGAATTCCGCTCGCCTGCGGATCGCCTAATTCCAATTTGTTGGTTGGTTTTGAGTTTTTAGAGGTCCCCGAATTACGAAGTGAAAATATTCCGCGGGCATTCGCCCGCCAGTATGGAATTGTTTGATGTACAATGGCGAGCCGTAAGGATCGCGGAACTTTCACTTCGTACCTCCCACCTCGTACTTCGCACTTTTTTCGGAACGAGTTCCCTGCGGTGGGTTTGGAAATGGCTTGTCGCTCGCTGGAGAGGCGCCTGAGCTCCTCCTTGTTGCCCGTACAGACAGGTATTCACCCGCCGCTGCTGTTGGCACGCGTTTTCTTATAAAAACGTGATTACAATCACACATACCATTATAAAGATGTGATTGCAATCACATAATTCTGTATAAAAATGTGGTCAAAATCACATTTTTATACAGAATTCGATAAAAAGAGTTGCGTGGTGAGGGCACACAATATATAATGGGAGCGTAGCCCCCTGCCCTTCCGGCGCACCAACAGAAAGTTGAGGGCAGACAGATTCGCAATCGGACATGGAACGTCTTATATTAAAAAAACTACTGAGTTGGAAAAAATCGGTCTACCGGAAACCTCTTATTCTGAAAGGAGTCCGGCAGGTGGGGAAGACGTGGGTTCTGAAAGAGTTCGGAAGGCTGCATTATGAGAACACGGCTTACTTCAACTTTGACGAGAATGAGGAATACAGACAATTCTTTGAGACGACAAAGGATGTTAATCGCATTCTGCAAAATCTGATGCTGGTGAGCGGGAAGAAAATAGAGCCGGAGAAGACTCTGATTATCTTTGACGAGGTTCAGGATTGTCCGCAGGTTATCAACTCGCTGAAGTATTTCTGCGAGAACGCCCCTCAATATCACGTAGCCTGTGCCGGTTCGCTGCTGGGTATTGCCCTGGCCAAGCCCTCAGCATTTCCTGTGGGTAAGGTGAATTTCATGCAGATTGACCCGATGTCCTTCAGCGAGTTTCTGCTGGCGAATGGGGATGAGAACATGCTGAGGTATATGGAGAGCGTGGACTCGATTGCCCCCATTCCGGATGCATTTTTCAATCCGCTTTGCGAGAAACTGAAGATGTATTTCATTACCGGTGGCATGCCGGAGGCTGTGCAGATGTGGACCGAAGCCCGGGATACGGAGGCTATGCAGACGGCTCTCTCTGAAATCATCGATGCTTATGAGCGGGACTTTGCCAAGCATCCAAACAGCCATGAGTTCCCTAAAATCTCGATGATATGGAAATCTATTCCATCGCAATTATCAAAAGAAAACAAAAAATTCATCTATAAGGTGGTCAAGGAAGGAGCCAGGGCTCGGGAATACGAGGATGCATTGCAATGGCTGGTCAACGCCCGGCTGGTGCATAAGATATTCCGCAGCAGTGCCCCGGGATTACCCATGGCGGCCTACGATGATATTTCCGCATTCAAGATTTACCTGGTGGATGTTGGGCTTCTGCGGAGGCTGGCCCTGCTGGCTCCTTCGGCGTTTGGTGAGGGAACCCGGCTTTTCACCGAATTCAAGGGAGCGCTTACAGAAAACTATGTTCTGCAATCCCTGATTCCCCAGTTTGAAGCAACGCCCCGTTACTGGAGCCAGAATAATCCACCGTATGAGGTCGATTTTCTGGTTCAGCGCGAAAATGATCTGATTCCCATCGAAGTCAAGTCTGCCACCAACCTCTCCAGTGCAAGTTTGAGGAAGTTCAAAGAACTTTTCCCGGATAAAGTCAAGCTCCGCGTGCGGTTCTCGCTGGATAACCTGAAGCTGGATGACGACGTACTGAACATCCCCCTGTTCATGGCTGATGAAACAGACCGACTGATTGGCATAGCGCTGAAACAGCGGCAGAAATAAGATATTGACGATTGGAGAATCCGGCTCAGGTTAGAGACTTCCCTTTTCCGGCAGATGGGGGTACCTATCCCTCCAACTCTGTAGTGGGAGGGGCGGTTGGTTCCATAGTTGGATAATTTCTGATATCCAAGGGAAGCGGGGTGAGTTCATTGATTTCCTGTTCCAGCTGAACGAGTTCCTGCATGATAATGCTGAAATCCGGAGCATCGGCAGGCAGCATCTCGCGCTTCATGTTTTCATAATCGGCTTCCAATTCCGATAAAATGCGCTCAGTGGGAATAAGGTGCATGCTTCCCGGTACTGCGTTGGGGTAATCGGCCCACCCGGCCCGATAGAAGTTGTGTTTGAAGGCGGCAACCTGGTAGAGCAATTTCATATCGGCAAAAGCTCTGCTTTTCAGCTCCGGATGACGTGCCATCATGATGGTGTCGTAGTAGTGCCGGGCATAGCGGGAAGGTAAAGCAGAATTGCGTTTCACCTGGGCATGCAGGATGGTAATTTTCTCCCAGAAAGCGCGTTCGGCAGTCGTGACTGTCACGCAGACATCGGCGCTATGGAAGAGTCTGGGATAGAGCTCTGCCATGTATGGACGTACGATGTGCTCAGCATGAGGATTCCATGCTGCTTTTGGGCCAATTTCCAGAAGGATTTCTGGCCGAATGTAGGAAGCGACACACGTTTTCGGATACGTGATGATGATGATTTCAGCAGATTTAGGCGATAATGCGGCCGAACAGATATTGCCACAGCACGCCTGAACAACCGGCAGAATAGATTCTGCGATTTGCTGGGCATTCCATTCATCCAACGCCTTGAGCATCTTTGCACGACCGGAGTTCCCATACCGGGCGGCCGGATTCCACTCGGTGTCCGCACTGAATTCGTTCCAATTGAGGATGAGGTCTATGTCCTCAGAAAAGCGCTTTATGTAACCATACACCTTGGAGAGACTGGTTCCACCTTTGAATATAATGGAGTCTTTCAGGGGCGATTGGAACAAGCGCCGCAACATCCAGCACACCCAGAAATCCTTTTCGATGGCAGCGGGCGACATGTCCATTTTAGCGGCGGTCTGAGTAATCAGCTCCAAGCGCTGCGGCAGGGGAAGCTTGATAAATTTATCCATAATGTGGTGTGGGCAGGAGTGGGCGGAGAATGCGGCGAAGTTTTTCTGAGAGCTGCGGGAGTGCTTTATGAAGCTGATTGCAGAGAGCCGGGGTCAGCAACGAGGAAAGGGCGGCACTGTACTCATCACTCAATGCACGTTCCCCCAGCTCTTTGACAGCCTGAATGAACATGGAGCATTCGTTGTTGCCCAGGCGCGCCTCGCGAACGGGGATGTGTTTAAACTCCAGTGTGCGGCCTTCAATCTCAAAGCTCCGGCTGGGACCATCGGATAAATACAGGCATCTGGTGGGGACCTGAGTGCTCAACCCCAGATAGTTCAGTGCCGCATTGCCGGAGGGCTGAATACTCCACTGATGCTTCCGGGCCAGGGCCTGGGCCACTTTATCCAAATCCGGAGCAAGCGTTTCCTGAAGCAGGGTGCTGAACTTGGGGTAATCGTATATCCCTTTCCAAAGCGCACGAATAACTCCTTTATTCTTAAGTTGATAAAAGCACCAGGCTATATTACCCTCGCTACCCAGGTGATAAAAATCCCTATTAGAAAAGACACATCCCCTCCCCCAGCGACGCAAAGTAGCCAGGATGCGTTTCTCCATGGAAGCAGCTGTATCATTCTTCTGCACGACCCCAATATAACACCAGCCCCAGAAAAAATCAAATCTTTTACGACTTATTTTTTCTTTTTTCTTATTCTTTTTGTTTTATATACTTATCCTATTTCTTTTCTAATGGAAATTTTGTATTTTCATTTGCTATGTATACTCCACCCCAGTCATCGGACAACGCGTAGGCGATACCACTGCCCTCATCAATCTATACCGCTCTCTGCTGACAGCGCGTTGGAATACCTTCCACTATTACTACAAGTTGAAAGAGCTTGTGCCACAGAAGGAATGGCCGGCACAATATGAACTGATTAAAAAGCAATCCGATGATGAGGATTTCCTGATTCGGCTCTATGCTGCGGAAAAGGATTATCCGGCGCTCTTCCAGGCGATTATGGATGAGGGCTACAACATTCAGCAACTGGTGAAATCGCATTTGCCAAACATGCCGGTGGAATATCATGAGCCCCTGCTGCAGCGGGCAATATATGAACTGGCAAACGAAGCCTCGCGGGCCAGCAATCGCAAGGAATACACGCAGATTGCAAGCCGCATCCGGGAGCTGGCAAAGCTCCCCGGAGCCCGGGTGTTGACTGAGGCACTGGTGACCAGACTCCGCTCCGAGTACCGAAAACGCCCCGCCTTTATCGAGGAGCTCAGCAAGCTCCCCTGAAGCCCCCTCAAAATCACACATTCCACATAAAAGCGTAATTTCAACCCCAAAAGGGTGGGAGTGGGTTCGAGTCCCGTCTGTAGTGGAACTCGGATTGAGAAGTCGATTGGAAAAGCATTTTGCTTGCTACGATTTCTTGCTATTTATGTTTTTTCGTAACAAGGTGTAGGAGTGCCTTGACTTTCAGTGTAAATGTGCTAAATATATGGGTACGGCATGTCACCCACGGAACAGCGTCTTTTCTCAGCCACACAGATAGCCAAGGCGGGAAGTATTTTGCGCGACACCTCATCATCTACAGATAAGGTGGAGTGGGCGATGCGAGTGCTTGATAATTTCCGGGCACTGCATGCAGAGCCTCTGAATGTGTTCCAGAATACACTACGTGCAAGGCTCAAAAAGCTGGGGTTGGAGGATGCCATTGTAGCACAGCGAATCAAACGCAAACCTACAATTCTGGAAAAGCTGCAGCGGTTCCGCTCGATGCGTCTGGACCAGATGGATGACATTGGCGGCATACGCGCCATTGTGGGCAGCATGGCAGAATTGCAGAAATTACGCGAGCTTTATACCGCTGGTTCCCACAGGCTACTGCACGAGATGCAACGCATCGATAACTACATCGCCACCCCCAAAAGTTCCGGGTACCGCGGGATTCACCTCGTTTTCCGTTATCAGACCAAGAAGGAGGATAAGGCGGGGTACAATGGGTTGCGCATTGAAATGCAGCTGCGCACCCAGTTGCAACACACCTGGGCTACTGCCGTGGAAACTTTTGAGGCATTCATGGGCGAGAAATTTAAATCCAGCCAAGGTGCCCAGGAATGGCTCGATTTCTTTGCCATGGTATCCAGTGCGTTTGCCCTGAAAGAGAAGCAGGTTCCCTTGCCGGAGCATGCCCTGCTGACACGTCAGGAGCTGGCACACAAAATCAGGCAGCAGGCAGATGAGTTGCAAGTGGGGCTCATCATGAAGAGTTTCTCTCTGGCGGCGAACAATCTGGCTCCCCGATATCGACAGAAAGGCGGCTTGGCGCTGATGATTTTCGACAGTGTCACAAAATCTGCCAACGTTACGATTTATCACAAGGATCATTATGACCTCGCCTATGAGGCTTATGTGCGAGAGGAACAGCGCAGCAGCCAGGAAAGCACACGTCAGGTGGTGCTGGTCAAGATGGATTCCATCCAGAAACTGGAAAAGGCCTATCCCAACTATTTTGCGCGGCTCAAAGATTTCCAGACAGAACTGAACCATATTTTCTCCTGGTGCGCCTGACCCCTCACCCCAGTCTGCTATTCAGAGCGGTCAATTCACTTTTATTCTGCGGACCCAGCACTTCGAACTTCCGACTTCGCCACTTCGTACCTCACTTTGGGCTTTTCAAGCGGGGATGAATGTGCTAGACTCTGCGGCGCAGCCGCAGCAGGTGGCTGGAAGTAGTTTTTGATTCATTATGAGTGACCCGAGCAAATTCCGCAATCTGGCGATTATCGCGCACGTAGACCATGGTAA
This sequence comes from Akkermansia sp., assembly GCA_017435365.1. GTDB lineage: Bacteria > Verrucomicrobiota > Verrucomicrobiia > Verrucomicrobiales > Akkermansiaceae > Akkermansia. Next base: position 26,128 of record JAFSFD010000052.1, read on the forward strand.
GACCACGCTGGTGGACCAGCTTCTCAAAGCCGGCGGCACTTACCGCGAAAACCAGGAGGTGCAGGACCGCGCCATGGATTCCATGGACCTGGAGCGCGAGAAGGGTATCACCATCAAGGCGAAGAATACATCCATCCACTGGAATGACTACACCATCAACATCGTAGATACGCCCGGGCACGCAGATTTCGGCGCCGAAGTGGAGCGCGTGATGAAGATGGTGGATGGCGTGATTCTGGTGGTGGATGCCTACGAAGGGCCGCAGGCGCAGACGCGTTTTGTGCTGCGCAAGGCGCTGGAGGAGGGGCTCTTACCCATCGTGGTCATCAACAAGATTGACCGCCCGCACGCAGACCCGATGAAGGTGCACGACCAAGTGCTGGAGCTGCTGCTCGACCTGAATGCCACAGAGGAGCAGTTCGAGGCTCCCTTCGTGTACGGCTCAGCCCGCGACGGCTATTTCATGAACAGCCCGGAGGGCGAGGCCCCGGTGGATTGCACCCCGCTGCTGCACCAGATTGTGAAGCACATCCCCGCCCCGCAGGATGCCGACCCGGACAAGCCCTTCAAGATGCTCATCTCCAATATCGACTGGGATGACTACGTGGGCCGCGTGGCCGTGGGCCGCATCACCAGCGGGCGCGTGCAGAAGGGTGATACGCTGCACCTCATCCGCCAGGATGGCAGCCGCCTGCAAGCCAAGGTGACCAAGCTATTCGAATACAGCGGCTTGCAGACAACCGATTCAACCGTGGGCGAGGCCGGCAACATCATCGGCCTTTCCGGGTTCGAGGATGTGGATATCGGCCAGACGCTCACTGCCGACCCGGAGGGCGAGCCCCTGCCCTTCGTGAAGATTGAGCCGCCCACGGTGCAGATGGAGTTCAGCATCAACGATGGGCCGCTGGGTGGCCGCGATGGCAAGAACGTGACCAGCCGCGTCATCCGCGACCGCCTGATGCGCGAGATGCGCACGAATATCTCCATCAAGGTGGAGGACACGGACCTGGCCGGTGTGTTCATGGTTTCCGCCCGCGGCACCATGCAGATTGCCATTCTGGTGGAGCAGATGCGCCGCGAGAATTACGAGGTGCTGGTCTCCCGCCCGAAGGTGATTGTGCGCGAGATTGACGGCGTGAACTGCGAGCCGTTCGAGACGGTCTACATCGAGGTGCCGGACGAATGCGCCAACGGCACGGTGCGCATCCTGGGCAACCGCCGCGGCATCCTGGAGAACATGGAAACCAACGGCAGCGGCCGCACCATCATCCAGGCCACCATCCCCACCCGCGGTCTCATCGGTTTCGAGTTCGAACTGGTGAACCTGACCAGCGGCCACGGCATCTTCTCCCACCTTTTCAAGGAATACGCCCCCTACGCCGGCGAAATCACCACCCGCCAGACCAGCACGCTCATCTCCATGGAGAACGGCATTGCCCGCCCCTACGCCCTGCAGGCCATGGAGGAGCGCGGCTCCCTCTTCATTGCCCCCGGCGATGAGGTGTACGAAGGCATGATTGTGGGCGAAAACCCGAAACCCATCGATATTCCGGTGAACCCCACGCGCGAAAAGCACCTCACCAACCACCGCTCCGCCACCAAGAACGATTCCATCCAGCTCACGCCACCGCGCGTGTTCTCGCTGGAGCGCGCCATCGAATACATCGAGCCGGATGAGCTGGTGGAGGCTACGCCGCATTTCATCCGCATGCGCAAGCGTATTCTGGATGCCACCGCCCGCAAGCGAGCCGGTATCCAGGAAGCAAACCTGGGATAAGTACAAGGTACGAAGTCCGAAGTACGAAGTGTTATGTTGACTGAATTCTGGAACTGGTTGTCGGGGGTGGATTACGGGAGCGGCGCGCTGTACGCCGCCGCCGTGGTGCTGTATATCGCGGGTTTCCTGGGGGCAGTGCTGCCCTACCCCGGCTGCTTTGTGGCGCTGGGTGGCAGTGTGTGCTATGCCCTGGCCACCGGTGAGCCCTACCCCGCCTGGTGGTTCTGGGGCATTCTGCTGGCACTGGCCATCCTCGGCACCCTGGCGGATAATATCACCACTGCGCTGGGTGCCCGCAAGTTCGGCGGCAGCAAGCACGCTTTATGGGGCAGCATGATCGGGCTCTTCGTGGGTGCCTTCTTCATCTTCCCCTTCGGCATCATCATAGGCCCCTTCCTGGGTGCCTTCATTGCCGAATACAAGTTCCAGAGCAAGACCGCCAGGGACTCCGCCAAATCCGGCCTCGGCGCCACCCTGGGGCTGCTCGCCGGCGTGCTCGCCAAGCTCGTCATCACAGGCATCATGCTCGTGCTCACCCTGGCATAACCGGCAAGCGAACTTGCATATTCTGCACAACTCGCATGAACGAAATCCACACTTCACCCCAAAGAGATACATACTGGGACACAGTAAAAGCCTTACTGATTTTTCTGGTAATACTGGGTCACTCTGTACAGCTTTTCATATACCACGGCTGGAATATGAAAGGATTCTGGGATGATCCGGTTTTCAAAAGCATATACCTGTTTCATATGCCGCTCTTCATGCTGATAAGCGGGTATTTTGCAGCAAAAAGCCTGGCGAAAAGAGGGAAACCCGCCCTGCTGAGATACTTTCAAAGATTAGCACTACCCTGCGTAGGCATGGGACTGCTGTATCTGCTTTTGGATGGAACCGACAAATCATTATTCAGAAGCGCATGCTCAGGATTCAAGGCTCTCTGGTTTCTGATTGTTCTTTTTGAATGCGTTATTCTGTACTACATCATGCAACTGAAACAGCAAATATGGTACAAAAGCGCCATATTTGCACTTTCTATCCTCGTTGCCATCCTCTTTGGGAGCACTCCACCAATTCCCCGTTTGTGGCCACATGCCACCATGTTCACGTATCTCTGGCCCATCTTTGTTCTGGGTGCCGTATTGGCGAAAAAAGGTGTCACCCATGAACATATCAACTGGAAATTGGGAGTGTTTTGTACCGGGCTGTACCTCATCGGGTTTGCCTTCTTTCAGTCCGATTGGTATGTATATGTTCGCCCTCTCGCCTTTCAGATTGATAGTCTGCTGATAGATCTTTTCCGCAGCGGTGTGGCCCTTGCAGGGTGTTGTATGGCTTTGTGGGCTGGTAAATATATTCATCGCTGGGTTGGAAAATATCGCATTATTCAGAACATAGGAAAAGCAACACTCGCTCTGTATGTTCTGCAAACGCCTTTCTTCGATAAAAGCAAAATACTGAGCAATTATCTGCCAGAACAAATGGGGTACCTTGATGCCGCATGCCTGAGTCTCTGCCTGGTACTGGCTCTGTACGGCATATACCTGGCAAGCCGGAGAATACCCTTTATATCCCAATTACTGTACGGCGAAAGCATCACCCGAAATGCCGGTTAGCCCCTATCCCCCAGCGCATCAAGCGCTTGGCGGCAGAGGGCGGCAGACCACTGGCCGGGGGCGGTGGGGGTATCGCCGAGGTAGCCGTAGATGAGGCAGGCGCCGTGCTGGGCGTAGAGGAGGCGGCTGACGGCGCCGAGCGGGCCCATGCCCATGGCGGTGGTGGTGCCGGTGGCGCGGCGCAGGAGCTGCACGCCGGTCATCATATCCTCCGCGCAGTGCAGGCGGAAGGCAAACTTGGCCACGGTGGCGCCCAGGGAGCGGGCCTGCTGCTCTTTTTCCAGCAGGGAATCCAGTGCGGGCGTCTTTTCAAAATCGTGAGCGGAGGCGATGATGGGCACCCCGGCGGCGCGGGCCTCGGCCAGCAGCTCAGGCACCTCGGGCAGCTGTGCAATCTCCCAGTCCAGCGCAGCGGCCAGGGGCAGCAGGCTGCGGGCAATCAGCACACGCTCTGCGGTGCTCATGGGGCGCAGGCCGCCCTCGCTCTCGTGGCGCACGGTGACCAGCACCGGGCGGCAGCAGTGCATCTGCGCCAGGGCTGCCCAATCCGTATCAGCCGGCAGGCCATCGGCACGCAGCTCCACCACATCGCAAGGCAGCGATTCCGCAGCACTGGCTGCCTGCCAGGCGGCGAGGTCGGAAACGGAACCCACCACCAGCGGGCGGGTGAAAGAAAGGCGGGTCTGCGCGTTCATGGGGCGTATTCTATACCAAACGAGCCGCTCTGACAAGCGAATATGCAATGATTTGCTATTGCGTTGGCAGGGGGAACATGATAGCATGCGCGCATGGCACATAGTTTCGAGGACGCAGTGGAGCAGATTCTGCAGAAGAATGACGATTACCCGGCGGATGCCTACTTCTTCATCCGCGCGGCGCTGGATGCCACGGTGGAGAAATGCCGCAAGCCGTCCGACAACCCGCACCTGAGCGCAGAGGAACTCTACTTCGGTTTCTGCGCCTATGCGCTGGAGGAATACGGTCCGCTGGCGCTGGCGGTGATGGAGCAATGGGGCGTAACAGAATCCTCACACGTGGGCGACCTGGTGTACAACCTGATTGAGGTGGGCGTGTTCGGCAAGCAGGAAGGCGACCGCCGCGAGCAGTTCGACGGCCTCACCCCGGTGGCTATGCTGCTGAATGCTCCTTACGAGACAATTCAAACGGCTTAATGAGAAGATGACGATGGAAGCTATGCAGGGAAGCCAGCTGCGCTGGCCCGCCGAATGGGAAAAGATGGAAGCGGTGTGGCTCTCCTGGCCGCACCGCGATGACCTCTGGCAGGGCGGCCTGCAGGAGCTGCACGGGCGCTATGCCGAGCTGGCCGCCGCCATTGCCACCGAGGCGGAGGTGCGCATCAACGCCGCCGCACCGCTGCACGCCGGCATCGAAAAGCTGCTGCGCAGCCGCGGGGTGCAGCGATTCAGGCTCTACGACCACCCCACAAACGACGTGTGGTGCCGCGACCACGGTCCTATCTTCACCCGGCGGGCAGATGGCGCCCTGCAGTTGGCGAACTGGACCTTCAACGCCTGGGGTGGCAAGTTCGCCCCCTGGGATCTGGACAACGAGATTCCCGCCCGCATTGCCGCCAGTCTGGGGCTGCCCCAGCTGCCCAGCAGCATGATTCTGGAGGGCGGCGCCATCGAGGGCAACGGCGAGGGCCTGGTGCTCACCACCGAGGCCGTGCTGCTGAACCCGAACCGCAACCCCGGCTGCACCAAGGCCGAGGTGGAGGCCGAGATGCACCGCCTGCTGGGTACCACGCATGTGTTCTGGCTGGGCAGCGGAATCGAGGGCGACGACACGGACGGCCACATCGATGACATGGTGCGCTTTGTGAACCCGGAGGCGGTGGTCTCCATCGTGGAGTCTGACCCGCACTCGCCCCACTACCGCGCGCTGGCAGAGAATAACGAACGCCTGCAGGACCTGCGCACGCCCGCCGGCCACCGGGTGGAGGTAATTCCCCTGCCCATGCCGCAGCCGCTGGTGGCGCAGGATTGGCGTCTGGAGCAGCTGCCCGCCAGCTATGCAAACTTCCTCATCTGCAATGGGGCGGTTATTGTGCCCATCTTCATGCAGGCGAAAGAGGATGACCGCGCGCTGGGAATTCTGCGCGAGGCTTTCCCCGGCCGCCGCGTAGTGGGCATTGATGCCCGCCGCCTGGTGATTGAGGGCGGCGCCATCCACTGCATCACCCAGCAGCAACCGGCCTGAAAAACGCAGAAGTCAGAATGCAAAATGCAGAAGTGGAAATTTGCATACTGCCTCCGGGCAGCATGAAGATTCAGAAAAAAGCCTGAGATACTCTCAGGCTTTTTTGTGTGCTTGAACTTTCCGTTTTTAATATCCGCCCCAGAAGTTTTCGGCGGGGTTCATGGGGATACTGTCGCCGGGTTTGAGCTGCGACCAGTCGAAGACGGTGCGCCAGCGGTAGCGGTTGCCATTCGGCTGGACGAAGAGCACATCGACGCCCTGCTCGCCCTTGCCTGTGTTCTGGCGGGCGGCGAGCTCGGCCAAGGGGATGGTCACCTTGTACCGGTTCTCCGCCACACGCTCGGTGCAGAAAGCCACGGCGTCGTAATCCTGATTCACCACGTAGGGTGGGTCCTGCACCAGGGCGTTCACATAGGTGCAGCCTGTGCAGGTGATATCCAGCTCCAGGGCGTCGCCCACCCACTTGAGGCTGGCTGCCTGAATCTCCGGCTTCGGGCACTCAGCATAGAACGCCGTCTTATCCCCGGCGGGAGCAAATACCTGGCAGCGGTCGAGCAGGCGGGCGGAATTCAGCGTGAGATAGGTGGGGGTCATGCCGAAGGTGTAGTTGCCCGCGCCCATGAGCGGGGTGCCCATGGCGGCCTTATCCGTGACGGTTCCTTCGTTGTGCGGCAGGTTGAGACCGTGGCCCAGCTCGTGCGCGAGCCCGCCGAGCCACTTGGTGAGCAGGCGTCCTTCGTGCGTGTTCTGACCCAGGTGTTTGATATCGAAGTGGGCATAGTCCAACGCAAAGCAATTGCGGCCCAGGCCGTAGAAGGGCACGCCACCGGGACTCATGTCGTTGTTCTTCTCATCGTAGAAAGTGGGCATGATGACCAGGATGTGGTCGCTGCGCAGCTGGCCGGGATTCGCTGCGGCCCACTCGCGGATATCCGCCAGGCAGGGATTATGCCCGGGGCCGTAGGAATACTCGCGGGAGGTTTTCTTACCACGCACCACATGCAGCTTCACGTTGCCATTCTCCAGGCGCTCCAGTCCGAAGCTGCGCCCGGGAAACCCATTGCGGCTCATTTCCTTCGCGTAGAACTGCTGCACATAGAGCATCAGCTCGCTCAGGCGGCGCTCATAATCTGCCACCGGCTCATTGTCATTTCCCAGGAAATAGACGATATTGAGCGGGTGTTCCGTGGGTACCACGGCCACTTCGTCCGCCAGAAGTTCTTTGGCACGGTCAGAAAAATGAGCAGGAACAGCAGCCATACTCAGCGGAGCCAGCAGACCCAGCGCTACAGAAAGGATGGAGGTCTTCATGCGTAACATTCTACCACAAGACCGCCACCAGAGCAAGAAAAAGAGCACTACCGCCACAGCAGCAGTGCCCTACAACGTGAAGGATTGCAAGAAAATCAGGCAGCCTTGATGGCAGCGATGAGCTTATCCTTGGTGGTCATGCCGGTGATGGTAGTCACGGCTTCACCGCCCTTGAAAACGATGAACGTGGGCAGGGAGCGCACACCGTAGCGCACGGCAATGGCCTGGCCGGCGGGCTGGCCGGCATCCACCTTCACCACCTTGGCCTCGGCAGCCAGGGCGGCCCCCACCTGCTCCACGGCGGGCATCATCATCTTGCAAGTGCCGCACCAGGTGGCCCAGAAATCCACCAGGACGGGAACGGGGGAGTTGAGGACCTCTGCCTCAAACGTGCTCTCAGTTACTTCTTTGAGTGCCATAGTTGTATGTGTTTTGTTTTTGTTGTGAGTGTTAAAAAGCACCGCCAGGGGCCTGGGCCACCGGCGGTGCTGATTGGTTAGAAGTTCATGCGGTGGCGTTCGCGTTACATGCAGGCCCGCAGACGAGCCACCAGATTTTCCTTGGAAGTGGCGCCCACCACCGTATCCACCAGCTCCCCGCCACGGAAAAACATGAGCGTCGGGATAGAGCGGATAGCGAAGCGGTTGCAGAGCTCCTGGGTAGAGTCCTCATCCACGTTCACCTTGCAGAACTTGGCCTGCCCGGCGAATTCCGCTGCGAGCTGATCCACGATGGGGGAAATCATCTTGCAGGGACCACACCAGGGAGCCCAGAAATCTACCAGCACGGGCACGGGGCTTTCGAGCACCTCCGTTACGAAATTGCTGTCTGTAATCTGTAATGCCATGGTGAGGGATGAGATGCCCGGAGTGCCACTTCCGTTGAAAAATTATTCTTCTTCGTTGGAAGTTTCTTCCTCCTCGCCACCTTCATCGGAGCTCTCCTCCTCGGTAGCTTCTTCCTCAGCCGCGTCATTGCCGCTGTCAGAAGAGCCATCGGAGGGCCAGCCGAAGGTCGGTTCGGAAACACGGCCGAAGGTGGTATCTACCGAGTACTGCTGATAGCAAAGGAAGAGGACAGCCAGCAGGGCAATGATGGTCACCACCAGCACCGTGGGATGCGTGGCCTTGGGCTCGTCTTCCTCGATGATTTCGGCAGGCTTCTTCTTGGTCTTCGCGGCACCGGACTTCACACCGGGTTTGGCCGGCTTGGCGGCCTTCGGCATGGGAGCGGTAGCCGTGGGCATAGCGGCGGGGGCTGCCGGAGCAGCAGGCTCAGCCGGCTTCACAGGAGCAGAAGCGGGAATGGGAGCAGTTGCAACCGGTGCTGCAGGTTTGGGAGCAGCAGGCGCTGCGGGAGCTGCAGGCTTGGGTGCCGCAGGGGCTGCGGGGGCAACGGGCTTGGGAGCTCCGGGAACCGCAGGACGGGTGGGCACCTGCAGCGGCATGGTCGGAGTCATGCGCGGAGCACTGGGCGGCACGGGACGGGCAGGAGCAGCCGGAGCCATCGGCACGGTAGCTGCGGCACGGGGAGCAGAAGGCGGCACGGGTGCACCAGGAACTGCGGGGCGCGGAGGAATGGGCGCCGTGGGAGCAGCCGGAGCTGCAGGACGGGGAGGCACAGGTGCAGCAGGAGCTACAGGACGAGGAGCCGTGGGAGGAACCGGGCGCGGAGGAGTCGGAGGAAGAGGAGGAGTACTCATAACGTCAGTAAAGTCTGGTGCCGCCAAAGCGGATTTCCTCTTATATTGCATTTTTTTTCTGCTTTTGCAAGCGGAAAACACTCACATGCGACATTTTTTTCATTTTTCGGGGCAAAGGGGCGTTCAGCTGCCCTTTTTCTGCACTACGGCGCGATACAAGGACGGGCGTCCGCCGGGGGTGAGCGGCTGCTGCCAGGAATCATCCGGCTGCACGCCGGTGAGGCGCAACAAGTGCAGATCAGTGCGGGCGGCTTCTATCAGTTTATACAATCCGGGTCTGATGCCGCCGGTCTCCTTCCACGGCTGGGGCCCGACACGCCAGACCGGCTTAAAGGAAATGCGTTGCCAGCCATGTATCTTGAGCCCATAATCCAGCATGGACAGAGCCCTGCCGCGCCGGCCCTGCTGCATTTCATGGCGACCCCAGAAAATGAGATTAAGGGAATAATAAGCCGGCCAATTATTTAACAGCGACCACGTAAGGCCATCACCCGGGTATTTATCCCGCATGAGCTGCTCAGCCTCAGCGTACTTACCCTGGTTTCCCAGCACCCCCACCAGCATGGTTGCAGTAAACAACTGCTTCGGGTTTGCCGCCAGGGCCAGTTTCAGCAGGCGTTCCTGCTCGGCCGGTTCCACCTGATTCTGAGGAAACATGAAATACGTATCGAGCAAGGCCGGACTCGGGTAATGAGGCAGCAGCGCAGCTATCATCTCACGGCGGAGCTCAGCGCGGCCATCCCCCCCGCCCCGGCTCACTTCATTATATGCCCACTGGGCCTGCCAGGCAGGCTGGAGCTTGCAGCCGAGATTAACGGCAACTCCCCCCAGCCACACAGCAAGCAGCAGGAGAACACCCCGCCCGGGCCAGCCCTGAGCCCGCACCGGCACCAGGGGAGCCTGCGCGGCGGAGACCCATGTTCTCCCGGAAAACCAGGATTGCTCGCGATGCGCAAAAGGAGACGCCAGCACGCCGCAGGCAAATGCCATGAGGCTCACGAAAGCAAAGGAATGCATCGGAAAATCCACAAACGAGTACCCCGCCACCACGGCAACAACAGTCATGCAAACGATGACCAGATGCTTCCGGGTCTCAGTCTCCGATTCGGACGCCAGGCAACGCAGACCGCGCAGCAGATGCCCCCCCACCAGGACAACCGAGAACAAGAGCCCGAGCACGCCATAATCCACCCAGACCTGCAAATACTCATTGTGCGCATAATTGGGCAACTGCCATTCACTGTAGAAAGGGATAAGCTCCCAGGTTGTGGCGTTGGCGCCGCACCCCCACAGCGGGACAGACGGAAGCACCTCGCACACGGCAAGCCAGATGTAAAAACGCAAATGCGTATCGATTCCGCCAATAAGTCCCATAAGATGGTTACCGAACAGCAAATCAAAGAGCGCCACAAGAAAAGACACCAGAAAAACACACCCGGCCACAATATTCAGCACGCTCATTTTTCTGCCTTCAAACAGGCGGAAGAGCAATTTCAATCCCCAGAGCAACAGAACAGCCAACGGAAAGACCAGATAAACTGCCCGGGTCAGGCACATAAACGCCGCCACAACGGCTACAGCTCCCACCAGCAGACCGCCCAGGCGCCGCCAGCCACAGCCCCCCCACAGAGACCACGCACACAGCACGCAGCCACCCAGGCAAAGAAACACCCCCGCAAAGTTCTTGTAAATAAATAATGCCATGGGCAGTGCATTGCGACCCTCCGGGGTATAGGCAGCGCGGCCGAGCAGCTCCGTGCCGAACCAGGGCTGGCGTGCTGCCCACATGGCCAGCACATTGGCCAGCAAGGCGAATGCCAGCCATGCAGCCACTGCGCCATAATTCTTATTCTGAGCCACATAGACCCCGGCCACATAATACACCATTCCCCCCAGAATCAGCGCCGTCTCTCCCCAGGAATCCACCACAGCATAGCTGTTCATGCTGCGAACCAGAAAATAGCACCCCACCGCAAGAGCACACCATCCCGTGTTGCTCATCCTGACCAGTCGCTTGCCGGCCAGCACGGCAGTCACCACCACCACCAGCACCACCGCCAGCGCTATGCACGCAGGAAACGCACTAAAGGCATGCGCATCCACGGCCGCCATGGAAAATATCCACAAAACAGCCAGCAGAATTCCGGCCAGCCGGCCAGGCAGGCTCTCTGTCAATCTCACCGCAGGTGTATGTTCAGCCATGCGCCGCATCATACCAGATAGAAGGCCGCCCCGCAAGCGCACAGCTGAAAAAACTTGACAGCAGGGACGAAGTATGCCAGAGTGCGGCTCACAAGTATGAAACTATTGCTAGCACTCACGGACCAGAGCTTTGCCGCCACTAAATCAGTGGGCATCTTCAACGTATCCATGGGACTGGCGCAGGGGCTCATGCTGCACCCGGACATAAAAGAACTGCATATTCTGGGCAATACCGAGTGCGCCGCGCATTTCGCGCAGCTGCCCCCCCATGTGCATCTGCACCTGGCAGATAAACCGGTACCCCGCCGCTTCGGCCGTGTCTGGTGGGATCAGGTCGGCGTATGCGCGGCCATCCGGCGCATTCAACCGGACTGGGCCATCCTTCCCAAAGGTTTCCCGCCCTTCTTCCCGATGCTGGGTAAGACCAGGCTGGCCTGTTACCTGCACGATGTAAACTGGGAATACTACGAACAGAAGCACGGGGAAGGCGATTCCCCTTTCCCCCGGCACGAACTGGTATACTTCCGTGCCCTGGGGCTCCGCTCCCTGAGGGTTTCAAATCTGGTGCTCACCTCCACCCGGTTCAACAAAAGCCGCTATGAACACTACTGCCCCGGCTGCCGGGTGGCGGTTGTCGGCATCGGGTTTGATGACGAGGTCCGGCCCTACTCTCCGGCAGGCGGGCGCGATATTCTTTTCTACGCCTCCCCGTTTCCGCACAAGCTCACCACCCTGGGCATTGAGCGAGTGGAAAGCTGGTTAAGGCAGCGGCCGGACGCCGGGAGCATTCGCATCCACCTCATCGGCCGCCTGCCGCATGGTCTCACCCTGCCCGGGCAGCATTGGGTGCAGCATGGTCGCCTGCCCTTCGATGAGCTTCAGCGCATTCAGCAGCAGGAGTGCCGCTGCGCCATCTATTTCTCCGACTACGAAGGCTTCGGCATGCCCCCGGTGGAATGCCTGCGCAGCGGAATTCCCTGCCTGGCCAGCGCCCTGCCGCCCATCTGCGAGAACATCCCCGCCCGCTTCACCTTCGACAACGCGGATGCCGCAGATTTCATCCACAAACTCAACACGGTCTACGATAAGCCGGATATGACGAACCTGCCCGCCTACCCCACGTGGCAGGAAGTCGCCAGGCGCTGCGTAGCTGCCATGCAGCAGCATTAACGCCGCCGCCTCTTATTCAGCACGAAAAAGGACAAGCTTTTCAGCTTGTCCTTTTTTCAAAAATCTTTCCCGAACAATGGGTTTCAGGCCTCAACAGCGGGGGTCACAGCGGCAGCCGGAATCTCCTCCTTGTTGGTGAAGTGCCACTTCACCTTGTTGCGCTTGCTGGCGGAACGGGCCTTGCGGCGCTTCTCATCCATGGGGCTCTCGAAAGCACGACGACGGCGCATTTCCTCGAGGATACCCTCGGTGTCGAGCTTGGTCTTAAGGCGCTTCAGAGCGCGGTCGATCGGTTCTCCTTTACGTACAGATACAGAACGCATGATTTTTCCTTTGTTGTTGATATATTGTCCGGGAACGGGCAGGCAAGATACAGCAATTGCGCCTTCCTGTCAAGTTTTTTGTCGCACATTTAGAAAAAAAGCTGACAAAATCCGGGCCATGGCTCCGAAATCAGGGCTTGCCAAGGCGGGTACGAGCGTGTACAATGCGCGCGTGACTGCGCCGAAACACCCGTCGATGTGCGATTTTGCCGAACGCCCGTTCATCCTGTTCTGGGAGGTAACCCGTGCGTGCGCCCTGGCCTGCAAGCATTGCCGGGCCATAGCCCAGCCGAAGGCACACCCGGAAGAGCTGAACCATGAGGAAGCCCTGGCGCTGGTGGACGAGATTGCGGAGCTGGCGCCGCCCATGCTGGTGCTGACCGGGGGCGACCCGATGATGAGGCGCGATATTTTCGACATCATCGAGCGGGCCACAGCCAGGGGGCTGCGCGTGGCGCTGAGCCCGGCGGCCACCAACCGCCTGCTCCATACCGATTTTCACAAACTGCGCGCCGCCGGCGTGGTGAGCATGAGCCTGAGCCTGGACGGCGCCACCCAGGCCACGCACGATGCCTTCCGCGGCGTGCCGCACACCTTCGAGCGCACGCTGCAAGCCGCCCGCATGGCAAAGGAAGCCGGCATCCAGCTGCAGATTAACACCACCATTTCCCGCAGCACCCTGCCCGAGCTGGAGGGTTTTGTGGATATTCTGAAAGAGATTCAGCCGGATGTGTGGAGCGTGTTCCTGCTGGTGCCCACCGGCCGCGCCACGCTGGAGGAGCTGCCCGGCGCCACTGAGCTGGAAGCCCTGTGGAGCCGTCTGCTGGAGCTGCGCAGCGAACTTCCCTTCGCCATCAAGACCACGGAGGGGCACCACTACCGCCGAGCCCTGATGCAGGCTGCCCGCAGCGGCGGCGCCCCTGCCCCGCGCCACATGGTCCCCACCCGCGACGGCAAAGGGGTGGCCTTCATCTCCCACGTGGGCGAGATTCAACCCAGCGGCTTCCTGCCCCTCACCGCCGGCAACGTGCGCACCGACAAGCTGGCCGACATCTACCGCAGCCACCCTCTTTTTGTGCAGCTGCGCAATGATGATGCGCTGGGCGGCAAGTGCGGGCGCTGCGAATACCGCCGCATGTGCGGCGGCTCCCGCGCACGGGCCTATGGCAGCTGCGGCGATATGATGGCCGCCGAACCCCTCTGTAACTATATACCCGCCGCCCTGCGCGGTGATTCTCCCCAGTCATGATCAACATCACCAAACTCTGGACAGGCGCCGCCCAGCCGGCAGACCACATCCGCTACGGCCAGGGCCACGGCAGCAACGCTCTGAACACCAGCACCGCTGCCTGCATGCCGGCTTCCTCCCGCGTGCGCAAACCCATCGTGGTCTGGAATATCACCCGCACCTGCAACCTGCGCTGCGTGCATTGCTATGCTGACTCCCACGCCGAGCGCTACGCCGGCGAACTGAGCTGGGAGCAGTGCTGCGCCGTCATCGATGACCTGGCTGATTACAAGGTGAACGCCCTGCTGCTTTCCGGCGGCGAGCCGCTGCTGCACCCGCAGCTACCGCAGATTCTGCAGCGCGCCACCGAAAAGGGGCTCAAAGTCACCATTTCCACCAACGGCACCCGCATCACCCCGGATATGGCCCGCCTGTTCAAGGAACTGGGCGTAGCCTACGTGGGCATCTCGCTGGACGGCATCGGCGCGGTGCATGATAAGTTCCGCGGCGTGCAGGGCGCATTCGACGGTGCCATCCGCGGATTCAAACTCTGTGAGGAAGTAGGCCAGAAAACAGGCCTGCGGCTCACGCTCACGCGCAACAACGTGCAGAGCATGGAGCAGATTCTCGACTTCATCGAGCAGGAGGGAATCCAGCGCGTATGCTTCTACCACCTGGTACCCACCGGGCGCGGCGTGGATGTGGCCAGCCTGAAACCGGAGGAAGCCCGCGCTGCGCTGGATATGCTCATCGCACGCGCGGAGGCCTGGCACGCAGCCGGACAGACCCGCGAGCTGCTCACCGTGACCCAGCCGGCAGACGGCGTGTACCTGCTGCTGCGCCAGCTGCGCGAGGGGCACCCCCTGGCCAAGGAAACGCTCCGCCTGCTCACCTGGAACGGCGGCGGCGCCAACAGCTCCGGCCGGGGCATCGCCAATATCGACACGCAGGGCAATATCCACCCCGACCAGTTCTGGCAAGGTGTGACCCTCGGTAACGTGAAAACCCAGAAATTCTCCGATGTGTGGGAGGCAGCCCACGAGCCCAGCGCCGATGTGCTCCGCGAGCTGCGCGGCAGCGATGACCCACTGGAGCGCCAGAAGAAACTCAGCGGCCGCTGCGCCTCCTGCAAGCATTTCGCCCTGTGCGGCGGCGGCTTCCGCACCCGCGCCGCTTTCGCCAACGGCCACTGGTATGGCTCTGACACCGGATGTTATCTCTCCGATGAAGAGACACAGACCGACATTTCGGAGCTTTTGGGATAAAAATTTCCCCTTCCTGCAACAAAACTGCACTTTTTTGCTTGCAGAGAACGAAATGATGTGGTATTTCTGATTGCGTCATGAAGCGCTTACTCCTTTCTACAATTCTCTTGGCTCTGGCCGGCACGACGTATGCCGACATTCAGGCTCCGCCCGCCTCAGAGTACACGGCCACCCGCAAGCTGGGTCGCGCCATCGGCAACATTATCTACGCTGTGGAAGAAATCCCCACCACCATGATTCGCTGGAACAGCGCTGAGGGTGACTACGCCGGTTTCTCCGTCGGTATCGTTGACGGTGTAGGCCGCGCCCTCTCACGCGTGGGCTATGGCTTCTACGAACTCGTTACCTTCTGGGCCCCCACCTACAAGTGCACCTACAAGCCCTGCTACCAGGATTCCTGCGGTCGCAGCGGCCTGAAGGAATACAACGTATGGGGCGGCTTCTCCGAATTCCCCGAGGAGCTCGGCTTCCAGAGCAAGTATGATTACACCCGCCACCAGGCCGACTGATAATCATACCGACAGTCTGATAAAAACCCCGGTTGATGCATCACCGGGGTTTTCTGTTGTCTGAAACAAACGCCGTAAGGAACAATAGAACCACCTGCCCGCAAGCCACCTCAGCCTCACACCCCGCCGCGGCTGAGAATCTGGGTAAGTTCCACCTGGAATGCCTGCAATTCTTCCGGAGTAGGCTGCCCCTGCAGCTCATTCCAGGCAAAGCGCCCCAGCTGGTCTATCTGCCAGCCACCGCGCGTTCCGGAGTCAAACTGCACCTTGCCGGAAATCAGCGTCCCGGGCAGCGTCAGCTCATCCAGCGTTACCACTGGTTTGCCTGCAGGGGGAAGTTGCTCCGCAGGCTCTGCTTTCTCCACCGGTGCGGGAGCCGGCTCCGGCTTTTTCTCCGGTGCAGGCGCTGAAGCCGTTGCTATCTCAATACCGTGATCCAGCAGAAGAAAGCGCACGTCCATATAAGTCATATGCACCCCGCACTCGGCTGCCAGGCGCTTCTGGATACCGTTCAAATCCACTCCTTCGCCAGCCCACTGGCGCACCGCTTCAAGTTGCTCTGCTGTCACCGTATTCATCTCCCCCATCATACCCACCCGGCACCACTTTGCAAGCAGCAAACGTGACTTACCCGCCTATTTCCGCATCTCACGGCAGTCACAGCCCTGTGATTGGAGCGCTACAGCATTCCTTATGCTGAGTCAAGGGTAAACGAGAGCGTTAAGCAGCCAACGCGCATGTAATCCAAAAATTTTGCAAGAAATAGAAAAATCAACACCATTTGAAGAAGCTTTCCCTGCGCTAAAATTGGAATTTGGGTGTGGGGAAAACTTTGTCGGGGCACGGGACTTCAGTCCCGATTAAACGCACCATGATTTCGGGACTGAAGTCCCGTGCTCCGATAGCTACATATTCCCATTCATCGCACTCAGCAATCCAACTTGAGTGTTTATAAGCACAGGTGCTGTCAGCATAAGGAATGCTGTAGTATACGGATGGCGCGGAAAAACCGTATTTCATTGCGCCGGCACAAACCATCGCCATGCCTCCTCATCTAAGGAGGCATGGTGTTTTTTCAAACAGATAAATTAGTCAAAACTAATTCTAAACAAGAGCGTATTTCTGCGATAGCAGGCGACTTTAGGCTTGCACTTTACAAGGGAAAGGTGTTTAATATCTACGCGTAACTGTGGCCGCAGGTGGCCCCGTATTCCCAGGTTATGAACACGACAAAATTTATACAAGTGCCTGATGTAGCAAGCGCTGCGATGGATTATCTGAAGAACGATGCAGATGACCGCGGTGAGCTGGTAACCCTTAATGTAGGCCCGTCTCACCCTGCGACGCACGGTGTGCTGCGTCTGAAACTGGTGATTGACGGTGAGGAGATTGTATCCTGCGATCCGGTGATTGGTTATCTGCACCGCGGCATGGAGAAGATCGCAGAGAACTGCCACTACAATCAGTTTGTGACGTATACGGACCGCATGGACTACCTTGCGCCGATGAGCAACAACATCGCCTACGCCTGCGCAGTGGAAAAACTGCTGGGCTGGGAGCTGCCGGAGCGCGGCCAGGCCATCCGCGTGCTGTGCTGCGAGCTTTCGCGCATCTCCTCCTGCTTCCTGGGCACGGGCGTATACGCCATGGACACCGGCGCCATGACCGCCTTCCTCTACGCATTCGAGGAAAAGGAGCGCGTGCATAACCTGTACGAACAGATTTGCGGCGCCCGCTTCACCTCCAGCTACACGCGCATCGGCGGCATGACCCGCGACCTGCCGAAGGGCATCGAGAAGCAGATTCTCGCCTTCTGCGACAGCGCCCTGCGCACCGTAGATGAGATGGAGAAACTGCTGCTGCACAACAAGATTTTCATTGACCGCCTGGTGGGCGTTGGCGTCATCACCAAGGAAATGGCCCTGCAGAACGGCATGACCGGCAACAATCTGCGCGCCAGCGGCGTGTGCCGCGACCTGCGCAAGACCAATCCCTACCTGGGATACGAGAAGTATGAGTTTGACGTGCCGGTGGCCGAGGAAGGCGACTGCTACGCCCGCTTCCAGGTGCGTATGGAAGAAATCCGCCAGTCGGTGCGCATCATCCGCCAGGTGCTTGCCACCATGCCGGGCGGCCCCATCTGGGTGCAGCTGGACAAGGGCATCCTGCCGAAGAAGGCCGATGCCCTGCAGGGCATGGAGGAACTCATCCGCCAGTTCATGGTGACCACGGAATGCGTGAACGCCCCGGCCGGCCAGGTGTACTTTGCCGCCGAGAACCCGAAGGGCGAGCTGGGCTTCTTCCTGGATTCGCAGGGTGGCGGCATAGCCAACCGCCTGAAGATGCGCAGCCCCTCCTACTGCACGCTTTCCATACTGCCGGAACTGCTGCCGGGTCACCTGGTGAGCGACATCGGCGCCATTCTGGGTTCCTTCGACTTCGTGCAGGGCGAATGCGACCGCTAAACCATAAACCTCTCAGACAACGAAACCACTTACCATGTCCGATACTCCCAACGCGATTGATGCCATTACGGCAGCCAAGCCGTCCCCCGGCGAGCAGCATTTCCCGAAGTTCAAGGTGACCCCCACCCTGGTGAAGGAAGCCAAGGAACTCGTGGCCCAGTACCCGGAGGGCAAGGAGCAGTCCGCCGTGCTGCCCATCATCCACCTGGTGCAGGAAAAGTTCGGCTTCATCTGCGCCGATGCTATGCCCTGGATTGCTGAAATGTGCAAGAGCACGCCCATCCACGTGGCCGGCATTGTGACCTTCTACCCCGGCATCCACACCATGTGCCCGGGCAAATACCACTTCCGCGTGTGCCGCACGATTGCCTGCTCCCTCTCCGGAGGCGAGGAGCTCATCCCCTACATCTGCGAGAAGATTGGCGTGAACCCCGCCGATATGAGCGACGAGGAGCCCATGCTGGTGAGCGCCGATGGTCTGTTCAGCGTGGAGCCGGTGGAATGCCTGGCCAACTGCGGCTTCGGCCCGAACGTGATGGTGAACGATGTGCTCTACTCCCAGGTGACCACGAAGAAGATTGACGAGATTATCGCCAAGTACCAGCCTAAGAAGTAACCCCCTTTAGCGAACCATGAGCGAAATCATCTACAAACCCGGCAAGGAACCGCACCCGCGCGAAACCCGCCGTATTTTCCGCAACATCGACCGCAAGGGCTATGATCCCTCCATCAAGTGCTTCATCAAGGATGGTGGCTATGAGACCCTGAAGAAAGCCATGGAAATGGAGCCCGCCGCCGTCACTGAGGAAGTGAAGAAGAGCGGGCTGCGTGGCCGCGGTGGTGCCGGTTTCCCCACCGGCGTGAAGTGGACTTTCATCCCCAAGGGCAACACCAAGCCCGTATACGTGGTCTGCAACTGCGATGAATCCGAACCCGGCACCTTCAAGGACCGCTTTGTGGTGCACCAGGACCCGCACCAGCTCATCGAAGGCATGATTATTGCCTGCTACGCCGTGCAGGCGCACTTCGGTGTCATCTACATGCGCGAGGAGTTCCCGGAAGCCGCCAGAATCATGCAGAAGGCCCTGAAGGAGGCCGAGGAAGCCGGTTTCCTGGGCGAGAACATCCTGGGCAAGGGCTACGACCTGAAAATCATCCTGCACCGCGGCGCCGGCGCCTACATCTGCGGTGAGGAAACCGGTCTTATCAACTCCATCGAGGGTCTGCGCCCGTATCCGCGCATCAAGCCGCCCTTCTTCCCGGCTGCCATCGGTCTGTATGGCTGCCCCACCATCGTGAACAACGTGGAATCCCTCTGCCAGGTGCGCCAGGTGCTCATGCGCGGCGGCGAGGCCTATGCCGCCGAGGGTGCCCAGCGCTCCCCCGGCACGCGCATCATCGGTGTATCCGGCGATGTGAAGCGCCCGGGCTACTATGAGATTATCTCCGGTTCCATGACTTTCGGTGAGCTGCTGTACGATGTATGCGGCGGGCCGAAGCGCGGCCGCAAGTTCAAGGCCATCATCCCGGGCGGTGCCTCTGCCAAGGTGATGCGCTGCGACGAGGTGCTGAAGGGCCGCAACAGCGATGGTTCCGTGCGCGCCATGAGCATCTTCGACGTGCCGCTGGATCTGGACAGCATCGCCCAGCACGGCTCCATGAGCGGCTCCGGCGGTATCATCGTGATGGATGACAGCCGCAGCATGCCCAAGGTGCTCAACAACATCAACCGTTTCTACGCCTGGGAATCCTGCGGCCAGTGCTCCCCCTGCCGCGAGGGCAACCCCTGGATGCTGAAGCTTTCCACCCGCATCTGCGAGGGCAAGGGCTCTCCGGAAGATGTGGACCTGCTCAAGAGCGTGGCCGACAACATCTGCGGCCGCACCGTCTGCGCCTTCGGCGAAGCATGCTCCTGGCCCACCCAGGCATTTACCACCAAGTTCCGTGAGGAGTTCCTGGCGCTCACCAAGCCCATCAACGCCCTCAAGCCCCACTCCGCCGAGGCCAAGGAGGCCCGCAAGTTCCTGACCCGCGAAGACTAACCCCTTTCTCCTGAACCAATGAGTACACCCCCCGCAATTCTGCCGAAAGACGCCGCCGCTGCCGAAGGCAAGGTGAACGTCCAGATTAACGGCAAATGGTACCGCTTCCCGAAGGGAACGCGCATTGCCGACGCCTGCAACTCCGTAGGCGCGCATGTACCCTGCTTCTGCTACCACCCCAAACTTTCCGTGGCCGGTTCCTGCCGCATGTGCCTTGTGGAGCAAGGCATGCCCCCGCGCCAGGCCCCCGGCACCACCCCGCAGTATGGTGACGACGGCTACCTGCCCATCAGCTGGATGCCTCGTGCCGTGATTGCCTGTGCCAACACCGTGGCGGAGAACATGGGCATCCGCACCACCAGCAAGCTCACGGAGGAAGCCCGCCGCGGCGTGCTGGAGTTCCTGCTTTCCAACCACCCGCTGGATTGCCCCATCTGCGACCAGGCCGGTGAATGCAAGCTGCAGGAATACACCACCGACTACGGCAGCGGCACCCACCGCTTCACCGAGGAGAAGACCAAGAAGGGCAAGAACCTCAGCATCGGCCCGCGCGTGAACCTGGACCAGGAGCGCTGCGTGCTCTGCCGCCGCTGCGTGCGCTTCATGAAGGAGATTGCCGGGCAGGACGTGCTCGGCGTGGTGGGCCGCGGCACGCACAACGCCATTGCCTGCTACCCCGGTACCCAGCTGGACAGCAACTACTCCATGAACGTGGTGGACATCTGCCCCGTGGGTGCCATGACCAGCAAGGATTTCCGCTTCAAGATGCGCGTGTGGTTCCTGAAGAGCACCCCCACCATCGATGTGAACTGCGGCACCGGCACCAACATCAACATCTGGACCCGCGAGCAGCAGGTCTACCGCATCACCCCGCGCCAGAACGACGCCGTGAACAGCTGCTGGATGCCCGATGACCACCGCCTCAACTACAAGTTCATCAACGCCCCGACCCGCATCACCACCCCGCTGGTGAAGACGGACGCCGGCGCCGGCCAGCGCCCCTCCACCTGGGATGCCACCTTCAACATGGTCGTGGAGCAGCTGCACCGCATGGCCCCCTCTGAGACGGCCATGATCTGCTCTGCCCGCATGACCAACGAAGAGCTCTACATGGTGCGCGCCCTCTCCAAGCAGCTGGGTGTCACCAAGCTCGACATCGTTCCCCGCAAGGGTGAGAACGACGGCATGCTCGTGAGCGAAGACCGCAACCCGAACACCAACGGGGCCAAGATGATTCTGGGCAAGACCGGCGCCGGGCTCGCCAACATCCGCCGCGGCGTGCGCAACAACACCATCCGCTTCATGATTGTGCTGGGTGAGGACCTGACCGCGGAAGCCGGCTTCACCGCCGAGGATCTCGCCGGTCTGGAATACCTGCTCGTCGTTGACCACAGCGAGAACGAAACCACCAAGGCTGCCGACGTGGTGCTGCCCGGTGTGACTTTCGCTGAGAAGTACGGCACCATGATTAACGTGACCGGCCGCATCCAGCGCCTGAACAAGGCCATCGAGCCCATCGGCGATTCCATGTCCGACTGGGAAATCTGCCGCAACCTCTCCGAGCGCCTGGGCTGCGACTGCGTGCGCGTCATCGCCTGCCCCACCCCCATGTCCGTGCTGGATGAGATGGCTCAGGAGTTTGAACCGCTCGAAGGTATCACCTGGGGCAGCATCGGCAACGAGGGCAAGGTCATCATGGAAACGGGTGTCACCATCCCCCTCATCGAACGCGAAAAAGCCAAGAAATAAACCGCTAACACCCCATACCACAAATGGACGCTATCATCAATTGGTATAACGACCTCATGAGCAATGAAATCTGGTTCTACCTGATTCACACGCTGCTCAAGCTGGTCCTCATGTTTGCCGTTATTCTGGCTTTCGTGGTTCTTTCCGTGTGGATTGAACGCCGCGTGGCCGGCTGGATTCAGGACCGCCCCGGTCCGAACCGCGCGGGTCTGCCGCTCTTCCTGCTCCAGCGCTGGGGCAGCAAGGAAAAGCAGCCCCTCAAAAACTGGCTGCAGTTCTTCGGTATCCCGGAGACCTGCTGGATTGCCAGACTCTGCACCTGGCTGCGCCTGGACCGCGAGATTCCCTGCTGGGGTCTCATCCAGCCCTGTCTGGACGGCGGCAAGCTCTTCCTGAAGCAGGAGACCACCCCCTCCTACGTGCGCAAGTTCTACTTCATCCTGGCGCCGATGCTGGTGCTGGGCCCGCCCATGGTGGCCGCTGCGGTGATTCCCTTCGCCTCTGAGGTGAACACCTGCTACGGCCACATCTCCATGTGCGTGGCGAACCTGGACATCGGCCCGCTGTGGATTTTCGCCATCTCCGGTCTTTCCGTATACGGTCTGACCCTGGCCGGCTGGTCCTCCAACTCCAAGTTCCCGTTCCTCGGTGGTCTGCGCGCCACCGCCCAGCTCATCTCCTACGAGGTGTCCATGGGTCTTTCCATCATCCCGCTGCTCATGATGTTCGGCACGCTGAACCTGCAGCAGATTGTGCAGTTCCAGGCAGACAACGGCTGGACCCTCCTTCCCCTCTGGGGCGAGGGCCTGAGCTGGCAGCGCTGGGCCATGATGCTGCCGCTGGGCATCAGCTTCATCATCTTCGTGACCTGCGTCTTTGCCGAAGCCAACCGTACCCCCTTCGATATGGCCGAGTGTGAAACCGACCTGGTGGCCGGTTACCACGCCGAATATTCCTCCATGAAGTTCGCCTCCTTCTTCATGGGTGAGTACGCTGCCATGGTCATCGGCTCCGCGGTGGTGGTCACCCTGTTCCTGGGTGGCTGGTCCATCGGTTTCGGGGCAGATGCCGCCCTGTCTGCCTACAGCGACTGGCTGGCGGTGCTCTGCCAGCTGTGCATGTTCATCGTGAAGCTGCTGGCCTTCATCTTCTTCTTCGTGTGGGTGCGCTGGACACTGCCGCGTTTCCGCTGGGACCAGGTGATGAAGCTCGGCTGGCTCTATTTCCTGGAAATCACCGTGGCCAACATCTTCCTGGCCGCCGCTGTCCTCTATTTCATCAAGTAACCCCCTTTTCCTGTTCCGAATATGTCTTACGTCAAGATTAAACGACCCAAGTTCAGTCTGCTGGACAAGGTGTATGTGGTCGAGCTCGTCAAGGGGCTTGCCATCACCATGCGCCACCTGGTGCTCTCCCTGCTCGGCAAGAGCCGCGGCAAGGAGGATTTCAGCACCAAGGGTGTAGGTGTCTGTATGCAGTTCCCGGATGAACGCTGGGACTCCCGCCTGCCTGAATACTACCGCGGCGCCCCCACCCTGGTGCGCGGCGAGGACGGCCGCGAGCGCTGCGTCTCCTGCCAGCTCTGCGAATTTATCTGCCCGGCACGCGCCATCACCATCACCCCCGGTGAGGTGGATCCCACCAGCAACTGCCAGAAGCAGGAAAAGGCCCCGGCCAAGTTCGAAATCGACATGCTCCGCTGCATCTACTGCGGTATGTGCCAGGAAGCATGCCCGGAGCAGGCCATCTTCCTCTCCAAGGAATACCTCATTACCCTCACCGACCGCAAGCAGGCCATCCGCGACAAGGAGACCCTGTACCGCCTGGGCGGCACGCGCAAGGGTCTCGTCAACAAGTGGAACCAGTACAAGTAAAATACCGTTATGTTTGAAACATCCCTTTGTCAGATTCTGTTCTACGTGCTGGCTGCTCTGGCCGTGCTCTGCGCCGCCGGCGTGGTGGGCTACCGCAACCCGGTGAACTCCGCCATGTGCATGGCGGTGTGCTTCGCCATGGTGGCCGCCATCTTCTTCGGCATGGGTGCCCAGTTCCTGGGCATAGTGCAGCTCATCGTGTATGCGGGTGCCATTCTGGTGCTCTTCCTCTTCGTGGTGATGATGCTCGACATCCACAACGAGAGCAAGAGCCGCGGCAGCCTGGTGCACGCCGCCATCTGCCTGCTGATTGCCGGGTTCTTCGCCGGCATCATCTCCTGGGTATCCATCAGCCTCCCCGGGGCGAAGGACAACACCTGCCCGGCCATCACCCTGTGCGAGAGTGCCGGTGAGCTCCTCATCGGCGATGCCCACCAGGTGAAGGAAGCTCCTGCCGCAGCCCCGCAGTACGGCGGCTGCCTGCCTGAGCTGAACGCCGCTGCCGCTGCCCGCATGGAGAACCCGTCCATTTCTGATGCAGATGCCGCCAAGGCCACCTCCATTCCGGATGTGAAGCTGCTTGGCAAGTGCCTGTACACCCATTACAACATTCCGTTCGTCATCCTCGGCTTCGCCCTGCTTTCCGGCACGGTGGGCGCGGTGGCACTCGCCCGCAAAATCCGTAAAGACTAACCCCCTTTCCTGACTCATGATTCCGTTAGCACATTACCTGATTCTGTCAGGCATCCTGTTCTCCATCGGTCTGGCCGGTGTGCTCATCCGCAAGAACATCATCGTGGTGTTCATGTGCCTGGAGATGATGCTCACCGCGTCCAATGTGGCCCTGGTGGCATTCTCCCGCGCACAGGGCACCGCCGGTGTCCCGGTGTACGATGCCCAGGTGCTCTCCCTGTTCATCACCGGCATTGCCGCGGCTGAAGTAGCCATCGGCCTTGCTCTCATCGTTGCCATGTTCCGTGCGCGTCGCACGGTGGAAAGCTCGGCTCTCAACGCACTCAAAGACTAAATCACCAGCATGAATATGATCCATAATCTCCCCTGGTTGTTCCTGCTGCTGCCCCTGGTGGTTGCCGCCATTGACTGGGTATGCTTCAACAAGCACCCGCGCATGGCCGCCACGCTGTCGCTGCTTTCCGCGGCCGGCACCTTCGGGCTCTGCATTGCCTACCTCACCGGTCTGCAGACCGGCACCCCGGGCATCTACACCTGGATGCCCTGCTCCGTGGAGCAGCTCTGCCTGCACCTCGGTCTGGTGATGGACCCGCTCGCCATGCGCATGATGCTGGTGGTCACGGGTATCGGTCTTCTGGTGCATTTCTTCTCCATCGGCTACATGAAGGGAGACTCCTCCAACCACAGCCGCTATTATGCCGGCCTGAGCATCTTCATGTTCAGCATGAGCACCATCGTTCTGGCTGATAACCTGGCCATGACCTTCATCGGCTGGGAAATGGTGGGCTTCTCCTCCTACCTGCTCATCGGCCACTGGTTCGACAAGGCCTCTGCCGCCGATGCCGCCAAGAAAGCCTTTATCACCAACCGCGTGGGCGACTTCGGTTTCCTGCTGGGCATTCTGCTCACCCTGGGCCTCTTCGGCACCATGAACTTTGCAGACATGGCCGGCAAGGCCGCCGGCATTCCCACCGCCGTGCTGACCGTCACCATCGTATGCCTCTTCTGCGGTGCTGTGGGTAAATCCGCCCAGTTCCCGCTGCATGTGTGGCTGCCGGACGCCATGGAAGGCCCCACGCCGGTTTCCGCCCTCATCCACGCCGCCACCATGGTGGCCGCCGGTGTGTACATGCTGGTGCGCCTGCAGGTGAGCATGGGTGCCGAGGCCTTCACGGAGACGGCCTGCTGCATCATCGCCTGGGTGGGTGCCATCACCGCCGTGCTCGCCGCCATCATGGCCGTGCAGCAGGACGACATCAAGCGCATCCTCGCCTACTCCACCCTTTCCCAGCTGGGTTACATGGTCATGGCCGTGGGTCTGCTGGCAGGTGAAGCCGCCATGTTCCACCTTTACACGCACGCCTGGTTCAAGGCTCTGCTCTTCCTCGGTGCCGGTGCCATCATCGTGTGCTGCCACCACGAGCAGGACATCTGGAAGATGGGCGGCCTGCGCAAGCGCATGCCTCTCACCGTGCTCTGCTTCATGATGGGCACCTGCGCCCTCATCGCCATCCCCGGCTTCTCCGGCTTCTTCTCCAAGGAAGCCATCCTGGAGGCCGCACTGGCCAAGAACCCCACCTTCTTCTGGATTGGTGCCGGTGTGGCCGCCCTCACCACGTTCTACATGCTGCGCCTCTGCATCGTCGCCTTCATGGGCCCGGCCCGCGACCACGGTGCTGAGCACGCCAAGGAAGCCGGCTTCACCATGGCCCTGCCGCTGCTGGTGCTGGCCGTCATGGCCGTCATCTCCGGCTACGCTTTCATCGCGAATGACCTGGTACCCTTCAACGGATTCCATGCCCACGGCTTTGAGCTGGGGCTGCCCTTCTACGTCAGCATGGGTTCCCTGGCAGCAGGCATTCTGCTGGCGCTGGCCGTCTATGGGCTGGGCAACCGCACCCGTGACCCGCTGGCCGGCAACTTCATCTCCAAAGCACTCCGCAACCGCCTCTACATCGATGCCCTGTACGACAAGGTGCTCATCGGCGGGCTGCAGCAGGCATTTGCCCACGTCATTGAGTTCCTGGATATCTACATCATCCGCGGCATCATCTGCCAGACGCTGGTGTGGTTCACCGTCCGCATCGGCTACCTCTGCAGCTGGATTCAGTGCGGTTCCCTGCGAGCCTACACGCTGGTGTCCGGCATCGGCCTGGTCATCCTCATTCTTCTCCTTGCAAACCAATTCTAACCGCTTTTCCCAATCATGCTTATCTGGCTTATCCTTGTACCTGTGATTGCAGCAGCCTGCATTGGTCTGCTCAAGACACCGGGCCGTCTTACAGCCCTCATCAGCGCGGCGATTTCGCTCATTCTGGGCACCTATGCCGTGCTGGCACCTGAGTGCTGCAGCGAGTGTCTGTCCACCTTCTGTGGCACACCGATTCAGCTCACCCTGGGGCTGCCGCTCAGCCGCATCATGGTGCTGCTGACCATCCTGGTCACCTTTGCCGC
This sequence comes from Akkermansia sp., assembly GCA_017435365.1. Taxonomy (GTDB): domain Bacteria; phylum Verrucomicrobiota; class Verrucomicrobiia; order Verrucomicrobiales; family Akkermansiaceae; genus Akkermansia. The sequence goes on from JAFSFD010000052.1 coordinate 52,728, forward strand.
GGTGGTGGGCATGAAAGCCCCCCATGCGGATGCCGAGCGCAGCTGGGCCATTTCCGCCCTGCTCATCAGCACCGGTGCCATCGGTGCCTTCATGTCCGACAACATCATCGCCTTCTACGGTTTCCACGAACTGGCCCTCATCCCGACCTTCATCATGATCGGTTGCTATGGCCGTGGTGACCGCCGCCACATTGCCTGGACCGCCACCATCTACCTGGGTGTTGCCTCCATGGTGCTGCTTGCCGGCCTGCTCATTCTCTGCGCAGAGATGCACGCCTGGAGCTTCAGCGGCCTTGCCGCCTCGCTGCAGGCCGGGCTCATGCCCACCAGCACCTGCCTCATCAGCGCTCTGCTGCTGGTAGGTTTCGGCACGCTGGTGTCCCTGTTCCCGTTCCACACCTGGGCAGCTCCGGCGTATGCCAGCGCCCCCACCCCCGTTGCCATGCTGCATGCGGGCGTGCTCAAGAAGTTCGGTCTGTACGGACTGTTCACCCTGGCCTGGGTGTTCGGGCCGAAGTGCCAGGAGCTCTTCGGCTGCTGGAACAACTGGCTGCTGGTGCTCCTGCTCGGCAACGTGCTCTGGGTGGGTTATGTGACCATCTCCCAGACCCGCCTGGACGACATGCTCGGTAACTCCTCCGTGATGCACATGGGCTACATCTTCCTGGCCTTTGCCGCCTACATTGCCTGCAACGGCAACAACGAGCTGGCATTCCAGGGTGCGGCCCTGCTCATGCTGGCCCACGGCCTGACCATCGCCCTGCTCTTCCTGCTCACCGGGCAGATTGAATCCCAGACCCGCACCCTGGAGCTCGACTGCATGGGTGGGCTGGGCAGCAAGCTGCCGGCTCTGGGCTTCCTCTTCGGCCTGGCCGGCATGGCCTCCGTGGGTCTGCCGCTGCTGGCCAATTTCGCCGGTGAGTTCAGCATCTTCGTGTCCTGCTTTGCCGGCTGGGCACCCGCCCCCGCCTGCACCGATTGCTGGCTGGGCACGGTGGCCGGCTTCTTCGGCGGCCTGGGGCCGGTGCAGCTCACCCTCATCGGAGCCCTGTGGGGCCTGGTCATCAGCGCCATCTACATGCTGCGCGCCTTCCGCAACATCTTCGAAGGACCGGTGGGAGCCGCTTCCCAGCGCGCCACCAGCCTCACGGTGCTGGATATCACCGCTGCCTGCTTCCTCGCAGTCTTCATCGTTCTCTTCGGCATCCTGCCCCCCACTTGCCTGTAATTAACTGACCACCCAATTTCGAGCAACATATGAACATCGTATCAACCTATACCTGGAGTCAGTTCACACCGGCCTTTGCCCTGGTGGGGCTGGCAGCCCTGCTCATCCTGGCAGATTCCCTGCTGCCCAGGCTCCCGAAGCGGATTTACGCCGCAGTCGGTGCCATCGGCACTTTTGTGGCCGCCTACTTCCTGGCCACCGGCGAGCAGACCGACATCTTCGGCTTCATCGCCGCCATTGCCACCGGGCTTTCCATCCTGCTGGCATTCGATTACACCAAAATCAGCTGCGAATCCATTGCCGGCTCCGGCAATGAGGAAGGCACGGGCGAGTTCTATGCCCTGCCCCTGGTGGCCTGCGCCGGCATTCTCTGCCTCACCCAGGCACGCGACCTGATCATGCTCTTTGTGAGCCTGGAGGTCATCACCCTCAGCTCCTACGTGCTGGCAGGTTACTTCCGCCGCAACCAAGGCTCCATCGAAGCCGGCATCAAGTACCTGGTGCTGGGCGCCATGAGCACCGGCGTGCTGGTATACGGCACCGCCTGGTACTTCGGCATGGTGGGCACCTTCAACCTGGGATCGGATGTCGTGCTCGCCGCCGTGAAGGGCGGTGTGGCCGCCAGCCCGATTATGGGCACCGGTTTCCTGCTGGCCACGGCTCTGCTCTTTGCCGGCGCATTCTTCAAGGTGGGCGCCGCCCCCATGCATGTGTGGATTCCTGATGTATACCAGGGAGCCCCCACCCCCACCACCTCCTTCCTGGCAGTAGCCTCCAAGACCGCCGGTTTCGTGGTGCTCTGCAGCCTGGCCCTGCCCTTTGCCCCCTACATGGTGCCGGGCAGCAAGCTTGGCACACTGCTGGTGTGGTGCTTCGCCCTGGTAGCGGCCGCTACCCTGCTTATCGGTAACCTGGGCGCCATGCGCCAGACCAACATCAAGCGCCTGCTGGGTTACTCCTCCATTGGTCAGGCTGGCTTCATCCTCGTCTTCTTCCTGGACCTGAACGGCCCCGTGGTATTCCTGGTAAGCTCCTACCTCCTGGCCTATGCCCTGTCCACCATCGCAGCCTTCTTCGCGGTGGCCATGGTACGCACCCAGCGTGGCAGCGAAGAAATCGCCGCATTCCGTGGTCTGGGCACCAGCAACCCCCGCACGGCATTCCTCATCACGGTGTGCTTCGCCTCTCTGGCCGGTGTACCCCTTACCTTCGGCTTCCTGGTCAAGATGTACGCCTTCGTGGCCGCCATCTCGACTATCGAGGCCTGGTGCGGCATCTGCTGGCTGCTGCCCATCATGATTGTGACTGCCGCCACCGGCTTCTACTATTACTTCAAGATTATCCGCTCCATGTACTGGGAGAAGCCCCAGGCCGGCGACAAGCCCCTCTGCGTGCCGCTCTGCACCGGCATCGTGATGACCCTCTGCGTGCTTGCCCTCATCTACCTGGGCACCATGCCGCTCATCACCATGGGCTGAACAAAATAGCTCTACAAGCACAAGGCAGCCCGCAAGCCACCCGCTTGCGGGCTGTTCTGTGCATTGTCGGACAAAAATCGCACACCGAAATCAATCTAGTGCTTAGGACATAAATAAGACACCGTAATTTTAATAAAGTGCCCAACGCGAGCTAATAAAGCACATCAGCATGCCAGGCGGAGCGTAGC
>JAFSFD010000053.1 GCA_017435365.1 Akkermansia sp.
CATGCAGCGGGCAATCGCTGCTCTGCAAGGGAATCAGGAACCCGGGCTGCCTGGGCTCCGGCATGGTGAACGGCAACGCCAAGCGGCAGAAGGGCATCATGCTCTCTGCCGTGCAGTGCGTGAATCCCGGCGGCCACATTGTCTACACCACCTGCACCTACGACCCGGAGGAAAACGAAAAGGTCATGGCCTACATCCTCAAGCGAGTGCCCGGCTGGGAAGCGGTGGAAGTGCCTCTGCTGGCGCCATTCCGCTCTCGCCTGGCGGATTTCCCGGCCTACCGCCTGCTGCCGGCACATGGATTCGGGGCAGGGGGATTCTGCTGCCTTTTGCGAAAAATCTGAACAAAAGCTTCAACGAAACACGCCTGATTTATATCAAAACACCAGTAGACGTTATGAAATCGCAATTTTTCCTGATGATGGCAGCCCTGCTGCCCGCCGTATTCGCCGCTCCGCTTCCTGAAAAGGCTGAGCTCCTGGCTTCCAACACGGTGGTCGCCCAGTTCCTCGGCATGCAGGAGCGCCCCTGCTATTTCCGCACGGCGCTCTGCCCGGATCGCTGCGACCATGCCACGAAAGCCGCCCAGTTCCGCGTGCTCAGCAATGAAGCCTACGAGAAACCCGGCAAGTATGGTGACGACAAGGCCGCTGCCGGCAATATGCTGGTGGTGGACGCCCGCAACGATGTGCCCGGCCAGCCGGATGACATGCGCCAGAAGCTTGCCGAGCTCAAGCCCGGGCAGCTTGTCCGCATCACGCAGAAACATTACTACGCCGACCTTGGCGATGCGGTCATGCCGGTGCGCCCCATCACGCAGCTGGAAGTGCTCAACGGCGGCGCCTGTGAGGAAATCCCCTCCGCTCCGCAGGACCCCGCCAACCACGACCACGAAGTCATGCCCTTACCACTCTAAAATGAAAGCCCGCCAAAAGGCGGGCTTTCTTTTGATGTTTGTTTGGGAGCAAGGTCTGGTGTCAGTTCAACTCGGGTGCAGGAGTCGCTTCTTCTGCGGGAGCTGTAATGGCTGCATCACGCACCTCTACTGTAGTTTCGTTCGGTTTATCAGCTGTGGGATTGATTGCTTCTGCGGCCATTCCGATAAGTCCAAGTAGTATCAAGAGCGGCAGGGCGGAAATGATAACCATGGCCAGATTAAATGGCAGCATGAAGAGGCAGTAGAAGCAACCTTTGGAGTTCGGATCCTTTACCGGCTTGTCTGCTCCGTAATGGCAGGATGGACATTCGTATATGCCGACAGCAAGCCTTCTGCCGCACCCATTGCATGTGTAACTTCCCTCACCCCACGCGTTGGCTCTGTTGCTTGATGCTTTCTGATGGCTGTACTGCGAGGTAGAGAACATGGCCTTGAGCAGACCGAAGAAGTTCTTAATGGAGCGCCAGAGGAACTTCATTGTATATACCAGACAAAGAAGTTTGAGCAGCCAGATGCCAAACTGCTTTAATCGGGCCTTCCATATAGCGGATTTTTCATTTTTTGGATTTGTTTCGTTATTCATGTGTTTGTGTGTATTGTTAGGGGAATCTTACTTGTTGTGACTCTTATCTTATAATGAGGAAACTTGCACCATGTTTGCGGAGTCTGACCGTTTGCAAAAGAAACACGTGAGGAGTTTCTGTCATGTTAATGAAGTTATTCTCCATCAGCAGAACCAAATAAATCCTGAATTTCCTTGCTTAGACTTTTCCAAGTGTCATTATCGCCCAGGTTGATGGCTGCATCTGTCTGGATAACTTCGACTGTTGAGACTTCATTATCAATTGGGTTCATCACGATGCGTAACACCGTTTTTCCGCCTTTGTGGAGAACACCGTCCCAAGTGAAGGTTACATCAAAGGTGCAGGTTTCAAGATTACAACCATCCCATCCAGTCCAGCCTAGATCGTGTTTAGTCTTTGCTTCAAAGTGGGTGACTTTGGCTTCTTTTACCGTTACGGTCAGGTGGCGTTCCTGCACACGCAGACGCAAAGGATGATCAGCCTTGAGTAGTTCGGTATTCAATTCTTCTATTTTTTCTTCCTGCCAGTTGGACACGCGCTGTCCGCAAGCCGTGAGCATAATCGCAGCCAGAGCGATGGACAATACTCTCCTTATAAAAGTGAATCCATGTTTCATAAGCGTTATTCGGTTTAATTTTTTAAGGCTGTTCTGAGATTTTTCATGGTACTCCTGCTCAACCACCCGGATTGTTCCAGTAATTGAAGCCTGGAGCACGCATGCTGAGCAGCTGTGCCAATCGATGAGAATGTGCCACTCTCGTTCGCTACAACTTCAGCGTTGAAGTCCTTCACATGTTCAAATCGGAAATTTTTGCATTGCTCGCGAAGAGGTATGAGTTCATTGGTCAGGGAAAATAGTTTCCCTTCCAAGCGTCGCGCATCGTCTCGCGAGCATACGGAGTCCAGAGTCTCTGCCAGTTGCTGGATTTTTCTGCTATACGCATTTGCCAATTTCATGTAGGCGTTAATTTCTTTCTGCCTGGCGGAAGTCCCCTTTTTTTCTGAACTATTCTGTTTTGACTTTTTTATTTGACAATCCTTTGCTTTTCCGTTATCCGGCGCTGCTTCTTTCTGCTTGCTTGTCGTGGAGTTGGATACATCAGTTGCTTTTTTAGACGCCGGTTTATTTTCCTTTTTCAGTGTATCTTCGGAAGTTACTTCCACCGGTACGTCCTTCACTTCGTAGCCATGTTCTTCAAGAACGATGTTAGCAGATTCGACAATACCGCCAACCATGCTTTGCATTTCGGCATCGGAATCTACACCGCGAATTTGTGCTTCTGCGTAATATTTTTCTACAGACTGCTTGATTTGCTCGTGGGCTTTCTTGAAAGCCTCAAGCTCTTTGTTTTGTTTGTTCAGCCACTCTTGATAGACTTTTGGCCTTTCAACCTTAATCGGTTTCTTGTTCAGGGTGTTAAGCTTTACCAGATTGTTGTACCTGGTCTCCATGAGCTTAACCTCTCCGCTGATTCGGGCGTAATTCGTGCGGATTTGTTCCCATTTCGGGTAGAGCAGGGGAAGGTAATTCTTTGCATATGTCAGAACCGATTCCGGAACTTGCAGCGTGTTACCACTAAGCGGCTCTTTTTCTAATTTGATGGTCTCCAGATAATAGGCGCAGGCCTCGTCTGCGTGTTTTTCTTTTGCGTAGCTTTCGAGATATGAATAAAGCCCGCCTCCAACCATGAGCGCGATGATAAGAAATACAATGACCATAAGTGCTTAGAGAGAATTGATTTGTTCAACTTCCTGCATTACCTGACGTACCGCCTTGAGTTCCTCGTTGATGTTCTCTGAGATGTCAGTGTGTCCGGTCGGCCCGGAGAGCTGCTCAATGTAGTTTACAAGAATCTGTTCGAATGCGCAGCTTTCCAGATTATGGAGTGAGCCTTCTAATTTGCCGACCAGTTGAGCAAGACTGTTTTGTTTCTTTTTGAAAATCTGTTTCGACTCTTCGTTTGAAACATCCGCTGCTTTGTTTTCCAAATCTGCAGCTACAGAACGTATTTTTTTTATGTTGTTCTGAATTTCCGTTGAGGCCACGTAGATAGCCGAAATGGAATCCTGGTGATGCTTTGTGATTAGCATTTCCCCATCATTTTTGAAGATGTCGGCAGCAAGATTCAATTTATCTTCATTGCTCATGTAGGCAACGCCTGCCAATCCGAACAGCAGGAACCCGACAGCCGTGCCAAGTATACCCAAGGGGTTTCCGGCTATACACATACCGAGTGAAGCAATAATCAGGAGGGCCCCTATAATCTCAAGAATCGTAGCGAGAGTTTCCATATAAAGTAAAATGGAGAGCCACATGTTGTATGTGTGGCTCTCCTGTTGTTGGTAACTTAGAAGGCAGAGAGATTGACGTCAATGGCGGCTTGAGCCCTGTCGCAATCCTGTTTGATGGATTCCTCGAGCTCTCTGGCTTTTTCGAGCCGTTCTTCAGATTGGTCGATCATCATATCATCGCCCAGCGAGCCCATGGCACGAAGCGCAGATACTTCGTCCTTGAGAATCTGAAGCGCTACCTTTTTCTCTTCCAGTTCAAGTTGGAAAGTTTTGAATGATTCTTCCACCTTGACTTCACGCTCTTTGAACAAGGCTACGCGGGAGGCAAACTTCTGGCTCTCCTGCTCTTTCATAACGGCAAGGTTTTCCTTGCCGGCAGCGCGGAATTTCTGCGCTGCCTGAGCAGCTTCATTAGCTCGTCTTTCGTAGCTGATGCACAGCTGCTTCATACGAATCCAGTTTTCCTTGCGCTGCCGGAACTCTTTTTTGTAGAGTTCCAAGGCGACATCGGCCTTGCCGACCTGTTCAATTAAGGCGTCTACTGCCTTGTTGTGCATGACCTTCACAGCAGCCTGCTCTTTTTCACCGCAACTGGTAAGAAGAAAAAGAGAGGAAAGTACTGTGGTTAATACATAAACAACTTGTCTTTTCATAACATAAAATAATGAGAGAGGTTTACTTCCTGTCTAAGGATGAACTTCATCCTCTATCACACCGCCAATGACTGTGTGTATAAGACCGTGGCTTATTCTTGAGAACAGATAATCGTACCGCCTCGCCGATGTACTCTCTAACACTGCCATCACGTTAACGGGGCGTCCTTCATTCTTCTCTGCTCGTATTATTTCATGAACAGGTAACATCCACCGACTACAAGTCCAATCACCACGAGGAAGAACAGTAGCTCGATGAATGTGAAACCATTGATTTTCTTTGTTAATTTCATATCAGAATGCCTTTCTAGTTGTTTTCTTTTTTTGCTTTGATGGAACAGAAGTGTACCGTAACCGATTTTTAGTTTATCTCAAAAAGCGAACATGTCAACAATAAAATCGCGAAAAGATAATTTACAAGGCGCAAGTCTCGTGGTAGAATGAGTGCACGAAGAAATGGCGGAGATGGATAAGCGACGCAATGCCAGAATATTACAAAATAACAAGAGTATGACCGAAGAAAATAGGGAGTTGAAAATAATGTCGGAGGTATCGCAAAAAGAGACGCGTGAGGTCAGGGTGGAGCTCCCGATAGCGAGCATGTCCAGACTAGCGCAGGTAGCTGCCGCAGAGGGTGTGCCGATGGAGCAACTGGTGGCGCGAGAGGTGGCCAGGCTGGTGGAATAGATTTTCGCGTGGCTTTGACGTAACTTGACATCAGACGTTTTTGTGGTAGAATGCCCATGACGCGATGCAGGTGAGTGAGCAAGCAGAGTTCAAGAATTCAGTGAAGCAGTGGCTCAAGAGCCACGGCCTGGATTATCGTTGGATTGCTGAGCAGTGTGGCGTATCGGAGATTACGGTGCGCAACTGGATGAGCCAGAAGAACATACCGCCGCTGAAGCAGCAGTTGCTGGAGCGGGTGATGGTGCAGCTTCCGGCGCTACAGCAGGGGCCTCCGGCGGCAGTGGTGCAGGGGGTGAGTGTGAATGCAGCGCTCTCGCTCACGATTCAGCTTGCGCCGGAGTTATACAATCGCCTGGCGGAGCGCGCTGTGGCCTCCGGCACTACGATGGAAGGTATGATAGCGCAGGCTATTTCCCGCTTGCTGGAGGACGAGACGCCTGCTCTTACGTCGCGAAAGGTGATACTGCCGTCTAAATAAGTGAAGACTGCATCTGCCAGCAACGGTTCCGGTCTGCCAGCGCGCACACTGCTGGGACATTGTGAAATACGGCGGATTCTGGGGCAGGGTGGTGGAGGTATCAGTTACCTTGCCTATGATTCGCATCTGGAGCGAGAGGTGGTCATCAAAGAGCATTTTCCGACCTCGCTTTGCTTTCGCGTGCCCGGCACGGCTGAGGTTCAGGCAATTCAGACAGAGCCGTACAATCGCTCGTTGGCCGCGTTCTGCCGCGAGGCTCGCATTCTGGCCGGCCTGAATCACCCGGGCATCGTCAAGGTGTATGATATATTTCAGGCCGCCGGCACAGCCTACATGGTGATGGAGTATGTGGATGGCGCGCGCCTTACGGAGTGGCTGCCCGAGCATGCCGGTGTGGTGGAGTTGGTCACAGATGTCTTGCAGAATTTGCTTGATTCGTTGGCTTATCTCCACGGCAATGATGTGTTGCATCGGGATATAAAACCCTCCAATATTATCATCCGGACAGGGAACCAACCTGTGCTTATCGATTTCGGTGCAGCCATGCTCGGCACCCCGCCTACCACCATTACGCTGGTCGGCACTCCCGGTTATGCGGCCCCGGAGCAGTTCCAACAGCATGGTAAAGTGGGCGCTTGGTCAGATTTGTACGCGTTGGCGCATTCGTTTGCAAAGCATATTCCGGCGCAGAGTTTGCGGCGCTACCCTCGCCGCTTTGTTTCGAGCCTGAGAAAGGCGGCCATACAGGACTGGGAGCAGCGCACCGCGAGTGCCGCGGAGTGGAAGGCGCTGTTGCAAAAGCAGCGCAGTCGCTGGTGGATTGGACTTGCCGGGCTGGTTGCCGGTGGCTTGCTTGCGAGCGGCTGCTGGGTGTGGATGGAATCTGATGAGCCTTCAGATACGCACAGCGAGCCCATTCTGCATAGCATGCCGGAAAAGACGGAGGCTTCTGTACTCACACCGGAAGTAATGAACCGCCTGCAGTATGGCAGCCCCGGGGAAACACGTGCGCAGCTACAGGATTTGAAGCGCATGCAGCGGGAGCGGTTGGAAAAAATTGCGGAGCAGATGAACGCCATTCTGCCCGAGGAAAGTAAGGGAAAAGGCTGGGTCGTTTTACCAGGGCGGGGAGATGTAGCCCAGCAGGCGCAGAAGCCATAAGTTCAGCGCAACGAGGGCGAGCAGATGCCAGAAAATGACTGCGGCGCTGCTCACCAGGCGGCGGGGCTTGTTCACGGCGCCGCCGCGCCCCTGCATGACTTTGTCAATCTGCTGGGTGAAAATAATATCCTGGTTTGGCGGGAGTTCCTCTCTCATTGCGGCAGCACCACTTTAGCATAAGCCGGCCCGCCATGCAATCACTTTCTGGAACATCCGGCACAAGAGGACAAAAATGCCGAAAATTCTAAAATTTTCGTGTTGCAAGTTTACTAGTTGTGTGGTAATTTAGTGGCACCATGATTACAGGTACTACACACAAGAAGGCTGCTGAGTGGGTGGAGCAGATCCGCCAGCTCTGCAAACCCGATTCCGTCTACTGGTGCGACGGTTCCGAGGAAGAGAACACCAAGCTCTGCGACATGCTCGTGGAGAAAGGCACATACATCCGCCTGAACCCCGAGAAGCGCCCCGGCTGCTTCCTGGCTCGTTCTACTCCTTCTGACGTGGCCCGCGTAGAGGAACGCACATTCATCTGCTCTGAGAAGCAGGAGGACGCTGGTCCTACCAACAACTGGAAGTCCCCGGCTGAGATGCGCGCCATTCTCAACCCCTTCCTCGATGGTTCCATGAAGGGCCGTACCATGTACGTGATTCCTTTCTGCATGGGCCCGCTGGATTCCCCCCTGGCCAAGATCGGTATCGAAATCACCGACTCCGCCTACGTGGTGACCAACATGCGCATCATGACCATCATGGGCGAGAAGGTTCTCAAGCGCCTTGAGGACGAGGTGAACGGCGGCGGCAACCCCAAGCGTGACGGCTACGGCGACTTCGTGCCCTGCCTGCACACCGTGGGTGCTCCCCTCGAGCCCGGTCAGGAAGACGTGACCTGGCCCTGCAACAACGAAGAGAAGTACATCTGCCACTTCCCCGAGACCGGCGAGATCATCTCCTACGGTTCCGGTTACGGTGGTAACGCTCTGCTCGGCAAGAAGTGCCTTGCTCTGCGTATCGCTACCGGCATCGCCCGCAAGAACGGCTGGATGGCTGAGCACATGCTCATCCTCGGCATCACCGACCCCCAGGGCCGCAAGTCCTATGTGACCGGCGCATTCCCCTCCGCCTGCGGTAAGACCAACCTGGCCATGGTTGTGCCCCCGCCCGCACTGGCTGAGAAGGGCTGGAAGACCAGCATCATCGGCGACGACATCGCCTGGATCTGGCCCCACGAGGACGGCACCTTCCACGCCATCAACCCCGAGAACGGTTACTTCGGTGTGGCTCCCGGCACCTCCTACAAGTCCAACCCCATCGCCATGGACACCATCAAGGAGAACATCATCTTCACCAACGTGGGTCTGACCGATGACGGTGACGTGTGGTGGGAAGGTATGGACGGCGAGGCTCCTGCCCACGCCATCGACTGGCAGGGCAATGACTGGACTCCCGACTGCGGCCGCAAGTGCGCTCACCCGAACAGCCGCTTCACCGCTCCGGCTTCCCAGTGCCCCACGCTCGACCCCGAGTACTACAACCCCGAGGGTGTGTCCATCAGCGCATTCCTCTTCGGTGGCCGCCGCGCTACCACCATGCCGCTTGTATTCCAGTCCAAGGATTGGAACCACGGCGTGTACGTGGGTGCTACCATGGGCTCTGAGATGACCGCCGCTGCCTTCGGCCAGATTGGCCAGGTGCGTCGCGACCCGATGGCCATGAAGCCCTTCATTGGTTACAATGTGGGTGACTACTGGCAGCACTGGCTGGACATGGGCACCAAGACCTGCGCTTGCAAGCTGCCCAAGATCTTCAACGTGAACTGGTTCCGCAAGGACGCCGAGGGCAACTTCGTGTGGCCCGGCTTCGGCGACAACATGCGCGTGCTCGACTGGGTGCTTCGCCGCTGCCGCGGTGAGGTGGACGGTGTGGAGACCGTGCTTGGTATCTCCCCCGCCTTCGAGGAACTTGACACCGATGGTCTCAAGGGCTACGACAAGGCTGCATTCGAGACGAACATGACCATCTCCGCTTCCGAGTGGAAGGCCGAGCTCGAATCCCAGACTGAGCTGTTCAACACGGTGGGCGACAAGCTGCCCGCCGAGCTTGAGGCCCAGCGCCAGGCTATGCTCGCTAAGTTCAACTAAAGCGAACGCCAGCTGAAAAGCTCAACACAATCCGCCGCCTTTCCCAGTGAAGGGCGGCGGATTTTTGCCTGGCGGCACATACGGGACAGCGAAAAGTTCGAGCTCAGCGCCAGATAAATTGATGTTTGTCGTTGTCGGGGCACGGGACTTCAGTCCCGAAATAACGGTGCTTCCAATCGGGACTGAAGTCCCGTGCTCCGACAGAGTTCCCCCACAAATTCTGATTTATCAAGCAGGGGGCTTCTTCATTTCAATTGCTTACAGAACCTTAGGGGCTCACGTGGCGAGGTGGAGTATTCCGCAGGTTTCCGGGCTTGATTCGGTAGCAGATATATGATACGCTGATGCCGGTTGATATGAAGAAGATATTAGCATCAGTAATGTTGGGTTCTCTCTTGACATCGTGTGGTGTGTTTTCATCCGATCCGATGGCAACGCCAGCTCCTCCTGAGGTACAGCAGGCCCTGGTATTGGAGCATGAAGCAACCATCAGACGCACGCAGACCGATTTTCCCAAGGCTTTGAAGGGAGGCCCCGGTTTCACCCGCGACACAGCCTGGCAAGTCCTGATAAAGGATCGATTTGCCGTGTCGATTCAATACCTGGTGCTGGGGCGCCTGGGGCTCGGCGAACACCAACTGCAGACCCTGGTCGTGGAGAACGGTCGCTGCTACGATATGCACCTCATTGAGGTAGAACACGGCGGTAAACATTACGCGGTCGAACAGTGGTTTGATATCACGCCTTATTTCAATGCTCATTAATGCCTGACCATGGTGCGTTGTTTCATTGCTTTTGCCTTGTTTGCCTGCAATCTTACGGCGGCACCTCTTTTTCTTCCGGAGCCACTGGTGATGGAATCTGCGGCGGAGCAGAAAGCTAACATCGAGAGAAATCAGCAACTGCTGACGAAATTGCAACGCGCGGCCAGGGATTGCGTGGCCATGCGGCTGGTCATGACCGAATCCGCTGCGGCCCGGGTACGGCGCCCGGTTGAAATGGCCCGCTTGTCACCTCACGAGCAGCAACAGATGAAAGTTCTCATCTCCCGGCTACAGGCAATCAAGACAGCACCGGCCGGTGATTTCGCCCTTCCTCACGTTGTACGCCTTGAATTACTGGGCCCCGGGGATAAGGTACTGGGCTATATCGACTACATGGACGCTGCTCCCGATGGTATGGTAAGTGCCCAAGGCTATGCTGCGGGTTCCCGCTTCCGGCTGGCCGGTGCGGATGCCACGGCCTGGCACCTGCTGATGCGCGCCGAGCATGCACGGCAGATTGCCGCAAACCCGGCTCCCACGCGCTTGCGCAGCCGCGCTCCGCAGCCATACAAAGAGCCCTTGCCGCCAGAGCCCGACACCACTCCGGCATTTGACCCGCATGCAGGTGAGTATTTCCACTACAACTGCAAGGACAAGCACCACGGGCATAAGCACAAGAAGACAAATCACTACTGCGACCATCCGCAGAAAGATTAGACATTTCTGTCTTCCCGGACTTGCAATTGCACGCCGGCTTTGCTATGATGCAGAGCATGCAGAACATCATCAGCACCACAGAGCCGGTCATCAGCCGGCTCACCCATGAATGGTACGGGAAGCCAGTGAATGCGCCCGTGGAATTCAGCTTCACCCTGGAGGGGGATTTCCTGGTGTTCCGGGCGGCGCAGCCAGCGCCGGTTTCGATTCATCCGGAGGCTGTTCCCGGCATGTTCAAGGAAGAACTCTGGATGTACGACACGGCAGAATTCTTCGTGGCAGATGCCGAGGGTAAGCATTACGTGGAGTTCAACCTCTGCCCGAACGGTGCCTGGTGGGCATGCGCATTCGGCGGGCCTCGCGAGCCCCTGGCCGGAGCCGGCGTGCCGGAAGGTGTGGAAACCACGGGCAGTGTGACTCCCGCAGGGTGGGGCTGCTCCGCGCGTCTGCCGCTGGCCTGGCTGCGCAGCGTCGGGATAGATGTGCAGAATTGCCGCCTGGCCGCCACCTGCATCCTCAACAGCCCGGATTACCACTTCTGCACCACGTCCGATGATTTGAGCGGCGAGCCGGATTTCCACCGTCCCTGGAGCTGGCCCATTGCCAGGATACAATAAGATGGCCGCGCCCTCATCCATCAAGACGAACGTGATGCGGCTGCTGGAGCAGAAAAAGGTGCCGTATCAGCATTTTACCTACGAGTCAGAAGGTGCTGTCTCCGGGCTGGAAGTAGCAGAGCTGCTGGGGCAGGAGCCCGCGCAGGTATTCAAGACACTGGTAACCACCGGCCGCAGCGGGGCTCACTATGTTTTTGTGATTCCCGTGGGCGCTGGGCTGGAGCTGAAGAAAGCGGCCAGGGCAGTCGGCGAAAAATCGCTGGAGATGCTCAAACAGAAAGACCTGCTCCCGCTCACAGGCTATGTGCATGGAGGCTGCTCGCCCATTGGCATGAAGAAGCCATTCCGCACCACGATTGACGCAACTGCTGCCAATTTTGAATCTATCATCTTCTCCGGCGGCCGCATAGGCCTGCAGGTGCAGGTCTCGCTTTCCGGCCTGGCAAAGCTGGTGCGCTACCAACTGGCAGATGTCATTACCGACCTGATTCACCATTAGGCCAGCAGCACGATTCCCCAGCCTATGAACAGCGCTGCCAGCGTGTAGAAGAGCAGCGAGAGCACGCCTGCCAGCCAGGTGCGGGGCCAGCTGAGCATCTGCACCACCCGCGATACCGCCATGATGCAGAGTAGAATCCCGGAAAGCTGGAAGGTCAGATTCATGGCGAGGGGCGTCTGCAGTTGCTCTGCGGCAAAGCTGGTGAGCATGGAAAGAACTGAAGCAAGCACCAATGCGAGCAGCCCACCCAGCATGGCCTCTTTCGGCCGCCGCAGATTATCAGCCAGATAGAGAGCTCCCGAGAAAGCCACCCAGGTCAGAATGCAGTAAAGCATGACCACCCATATTTCTTGTATGCCGGAAGGAATCATAGCAAAGGGGATGACCCCATTCCGGAGACGGGTGTTCGGTGATTGTTTTTAGTGCCGGATGCGGCGCACGCTGAGCCCATGGGCTGTATCGCGGAAAATCTCCAGCGTTGTGCCCCCGCGCACCGGGGTGGCAATGACGGCAAAAGATGCATCCGGGCTCACGCGGATTCGGTCAGCCCGCGGCATGAGCAACTCTTTGACAGCAGCTTCGGGGCTTCCGGATTCGCAGGGAGCGGTAAGCACCAGCACCAGAGATTCCACCGTAGGCTCCATCCCCGCCTGCCGGAGCAAATCACAGAGAGCATCTGCCACGCACTCCAGCACGGCGCCGTTGCGCTCGCGCTGCCCCATCAGCTCCGTTTCCAGAGCCCACATCTCCTCGTTCGGCAGAATCTCGCGCTGCAGCACAGGCAGCGCATCTGCCGCGCAGACCGGAATCAGGGCTGCCAGACCAAGAAGGATGGAGAGCAGGGGTGTTTTCATATGTTGCGGTGGCAACATAGTGCCATGCCCGCGCAGCGGTGTCAATGATATTTCCTTGTTTCAGAGCGGGGAATGTGATAAAACAAGGGGCGTGATACCTCCGGATACAGAGCTCGATTCGGTTGCGTTCCGCTTCCTGGATTATCTGGAAACGGAACGCAACGCCTCACCGCGCACGGTGGAGGCGTATCACCGCTCCCTGGTGTTATTCCGCCGCTGGGCCGGTGAGCAGTTTGCTGCCTGGGAACAATGCGAGGCCGATATTTTCCGCGCCTGGCTGTATGAGGCTCTGAATGAAGAACTGAAGCCCTCCACCATCCGCCTGCGTTTTGCGGCGCTGCGTTCCTTTTATGAATACCTGATGCGTCGCGAAGGGCTGCAGGCCAGCCCGCTGGCAGAGGTGAGCCTGCCGCGCGCGGCGCAGAGCCTGCCGGTGCATCTATCCCTGCACCAGATGGAAGAGCTGCTCGCGCTGCCGCTGCGGCTCCCGGCCGATAAGAAAAGCCCGCCCTGGCTTCCATACCGGGATGCGGCCATCCTGGAGCTTTTCTACTCCTGCGGCATGCGCCTGAGCGAGCTGGTGGGGCTGAATGCTGACTCCCTGCGCCCCGGGGAGAACTGCATCCGCGTGCTGGGCAAAGGGCGTAAGCTGCGCCTGGTGCCGGTGGGCGATTACGCACGGGAGGCCGTGGACCGCTACCGGGAGATGGCCGGAGTGCAGGGGGATGAGCCGCTGTTCATCAGCCGGCTGGGGCGGCGCATGAGTTGCCGCAGTGTGCAGCTCATGCTGGATAAGTACCTGCAGAGCTCCGATTTGCCCTTTCACATATCGCCGCACAAACTGCGCCACACCTTCGCCACGCACCTGCTGGATGCCGGGGCCGATTTACGGGCCGTGCAGGAACTCCTTGGCCACAGCTCCCTGGCCACCACGCAGATATACACACATGTGACCAAGACCCGTATGCAGCAGGTTTATCGCCAGGCGCACCCCCGCGCCGGCTGGGAGGAGGAGAATTGACGCTTAATCGTTTTCGCGGCTGATGTACTCCTTTATTCCGGTGGTGGGGAAGCGGAGGTCGTTGCGGAGGAAGGGGCGGAGGTATTTGAGGGCACGTTCGCGGGAGCCGAAGAGCTGCTCCGGGCTCAGCCGCTGCTCAGCAGGAACCTGGAGCTTGTTCTGCAGCACCATCAGCAGGCAGCGCACAGAGGGGGAGCGGTGGCGTTCCTCCTCATACAACCGGCGGCCCAGCTCCCATGCTTCCTGCTCGCGTCCGCGGATGCGGCACAGGTTATAGAACTCCCAGCGCTTGTACATGGGCGAAGCACCCAGCTCCACCGCGCGGCGGTAATCCTCCACCGCGCGGGTAAAATTGGTGCGGCGTGCCAGGTCCTCATCGAAAGCTCCCAGTTCCAGCCAGAGCAGGGCACTCTGCGGGTTATTGGCCAGCCCCTCCTGAAGGAAGTTTTCCGCGGCATCCAGGTAATCCTTGCGGAGCACGGCGCGGGCATGCGCATCAAGCTGCTCATCCTGATTCACCCAGGCTACGGCGTTCTTTGCCATATCGCGGGCAGCGCGAATCCAGTAATTCACACGGTGGGGGCAAAGGGTGGTCACCTGCTCCCAGCGGCGGCGGGCGCGGGGCCAGTCCTGCTGCAACCAGGCATTAGTCGCGTCTACGCAGAGCATTTCGGCCGCAAAGGTGCGCAGTCCCCCCAGCCCGAACAAGGCCAGCTGCTGGGAAAGCGCATCAGTACGCTCAAAATCCGGCGGCGGCAGCTTCAGCTGTGCCGCTTTTTCCTGCTGCTGCAGATGCAGTCGGAGCGGCTGCAGGCACCAGCCGGCAGCCGCAAGCAGGAGCAGGGCCCCGGCATAGCGGAGCCCCAGGCGCAGGGGACTGGTCGGATTTGCCATCATGTGAGGTTCAGGCGGGCGCGGATATCAGCTGCCAGTTTATCCCAATGAGGCACCACCGCACCGGCAGCGTGGGCGCGCTCCAGTGTGCTGCCCCATATGGCATCATACTCCACCGGACGGCCGCGCAGGAAGTCCACCGCGCTGCTGGGGACGAACTCGCCCATGATGCGCGTGCGCTCCATCTGGCGGTGAACAATGTCCAGCGGCAGGGGGAATCCCCGCTTTTCTGCGGCCTGGCACACTTCCTCCATGATGGCGCGGGCGCGCTCATCCTCTCCCGGCAAGGTGAAGAGTTTTTTCACACTGATTCCCCCGTGAGCCACGCAGAGCCCGTTGAAGGGGATATTCCATGTAAGCTTGCACCACTGAATCTGCTCTGCGTGGTCAAATGCGGTGGAAACGATGTGCGCCTGCTCAAACAGGGACGCCAATTCACGCGCCCGGGCGGAACCCGCCGCCGAGCTCACGAAGGGAGCAAACTGGATGTCGCCGCCCTCCAGATGGCGGATTTTGCCGGGTTCATCCATCATGCAGCACACGAAGCACAGGCCGATGTACACCCGCTCCGCCGGAACAAAGGCGGAAATAGCCTCGGCATTTCCCATACCGTTCTGGAAGGTGAGCACCTCCGTATGTTCCCCCACCAGGGCGGGCAGGAAATTGGCCAGCTGGTCGTTGCTGGTGGTTTTCCAGCACACAATCACCAGATCCACCGGGCCGCATTCCTCTGCCTTGCGGCACACCTGCACCTGTGGCAGGTGAATATCTCCATGCACGCTCTCCACATGCAGCCCCTCGGCACGCAGAGGTTCATACACCGAGCGGCCGATAAAGCACACCTCGTGCCCGGCTTCAGCCAGGCGGGCGCCGTAGTAGCACCCCAGTGCACCTGCTCCCAATATGGCGGTTTTCATGCCCATAGACTAGCATTTACGCCACTTTTTGGCAATAAAAAAGCCAGTACACACACTTTTGCCTTGCATTCTCAGGATAAAAACAGTATTTAAGAGTCACTTATATCAACCCGGGCGGGCCTGTTTGCCTGCCCTACAAACACACAACAGAACCACCATGGGTCAACAACATCGTAAGGAGACAAAGCGTCGCCGCCGCACCGCTTACATCAAGCGCCAGAAGGAAATCGCCAAGAACAGCAAGAACACCACTCCTGTTCAGATGGCCAAGAAGGTTTCCAAGGACTAATCTGAGTCTCCTCTTTATCTGACTTCTATTGCCGGCTCCTTTCCCATCCGGGGGAGGAGCCGGTTTTCTTTCCAACATTTTAACTATTAGGACACGCGCGCACCTATCATCTTGTGTTCGAACAGCACGTATTGTATGCTACGCCTTGCTGTGAACCAAGAACTACCCTACGACCTGACAATAGTAACGGTGTGCCGGAATGCACTCCATTTTCTGCCTCGCTGCATAGCATCTGTACAACCACTGTATGATACTCCGCTTAAAGTGGAGCATCTCATCATCGATGGCGCCTCCACCGATGGCAGTGTGGCATATCTGTGGTGCCAGCAGCATGCGGGGCACATCACCCGCTTCATCAGCGAAGCAGATGATGGTATCTACCACGCCATGAACAAGGGCATTAATTTATCCCGGGGAAGGGTGCTGGTCTTTATCAATGCTGATGACGAAATATGCCCGGGAGCAGTTCAGGCATGCTGTCTGCCGGTTCTGAACGGAGCCGCACAGTACAGTGTAGCCTCGACCCTGTGCATCGGTAAGAAGAAACAGCTCCGGCATCCCCGCTTGGAGAATACGCTGTGGAGGCAGCCGTACTGCCACCAGGCTATGTATTGCAGCCGGGAGCTGCTCGTGAAGATGGGGGGCTTCGATGCCGTCAGCTTTCCCATCGGCGCCGATACAGACCTGATGAGAAGGCTGTATATTCAGCACATTCCCTGTGCAGTGGTGCCGGTGGTGGCCGCTCGTTTTTATGAAGGAGGTGTCTCCTCCACCGCCGCCACGCACCATGACGTGTATGAACTCATGCTGAAGTTTGCAGACGGATGCCGCCGGGAGATTCAGCATCACCCGTCATTGGTGGGGCCCATTGTGAAGCACCTGCGCCGATATGCCAATAAGAAGATTATGCAAAGCGATTTCCCCGCCTTGAGGTGGAAAGACTCATCACGGATGATGCGTTTCATGAAGTCAGTTTCAGCACCATTGAACAACTGGCAACGCTTCATTCTTCAATGCTGGCTCCGCGCCCAGATATGCTGGTACGCCGTGCTGAGTTATTGCAGCTTCGGTCGGAAGCGAAGGAGCTCGCGTCTTAATCTTGAAATCTGCAGCTTGTTTGCCAATTGCATATGAAATCCACACACACAAACGAGCCACCGCTGGTGACGGTCATTACGGTCTGTTACAATCTGCTGAAAAACGGGCGGGCAGGGCACTTCAGACAATGCCTTAAGTCCGTTTCCACTCAGGATTACCCGGCCATAGAGCACCTCGTTATCGATGGTGCCTCTCAGGATGGCACCGTGGAGCAGCTGGAGCAATATGCCCGGCAAGGGTGGATTCGCTATGTTTCAGAACCGGATACCGGAATTTATGATGCCATGAATAAGGGTATACGACTGGCCCGCGGCAAGTATATCGCCTTTCTGAACAGCGATGACTTCTGGCACCGCCAAGATGCCGTATCCGCATCAGTGGCGGCGCTGGAGCAGAAAGAAGCAGCATTTTCCTATGCGCCGCGCACGCTTGTGCATACAGACGGCAGCTTCCATTGCACAGAGGCAGCGGGGCTGGGGGTGTTTCCCAGCCTCATGCCGTTCTGCCACCAGACCATGTTCACAAGGAAAGACGTGCTGCTGCGGCTGGGAGGCTTTGATAATGAGCATTATCGGAGCGCAGCGGATTACGACCTCGTTTTCCGCATCCTGCTCAGCGGAGAGCAGGGAGTCTATGTGCCGCTGAACTTCACGTCCTTCCGACTCGGGGGATTTTCGGTGACCGATGATGAGCTGTCCGGGCGGGAATGCCACTTTATCCGTCGCCGCTTGCTTGGCAAGCGAGCAGCGGCTCTGTTGAAACGGGGACAAATGGATGACAACCTGATGCAGCGCATTCAGGAACTGGTGCATCCCAGGGTGGCAATGGATATTCTGCGTTGCTTTTCGCAAGACTCACCCGGTATGTATTGCCTTACTTACGGGCTGACCCGCCACCCGGTCGAGGCTCTGAACAGTCGCGTGGCCTGCGGCAGCAAGCAGGCACAGTACCTGCTTTTCGGCTTTCTCCCGTTGATTCGACTGAAACGAAAACCATCCCGAACGGATTTTTATCTCTTCGGGTTTATTCCATTGCTGAGGCTCAGGCGCAAGCGGAACATGCTGCATTTTCGCGCCCTCTTTGTATTGCCCATTCTGGTCTTGCAGAATCGCTGACTGGTGCGCGATGAATTGTCTTGTGTGAGGGAAACTATCTCGGAGCACGGGACTTCAGTCCCGATGATGTGCCCGTGATTTCGGGACTAAAGTCCCGTGCTCCGAAAACGACAAACATCAATTTACCGCTCAGATTTCATCGGCCAGCAGGCCCTGGAGCTGGCGGTGGGCATAGTGGAGGCGGGAGCGCAGAGTACCCTCAGAAATGTTGATAAGCTTGGCAATCTGCGGGTAGGAAAGGCCCTGGATATCGCAGAGATTGACGACCTCCTGATGGGCAGGGGAGAGCTGAGAGATAGCGCGGGCCAGCTTGCCGCGCAGGTCCTTAACCTGGGCCTTACGGATGGGGTCAGACTCCAGATTGGCATCCGCGAGCTCAGCATCTTTTTCCAGCGGGTTGCCTTTATCATCGTTATCCAGGCTGTAGCTGCGCTCGCGCTTGCGCTTGCGCAGGAAGTTGCGCGCATTGTTCAGTGCGATGGTATAAAGCCAGGTATAGAACGAACTGTTGCCTTTGAAATAGCGCAGGGAATGAAAGGCCTTCAGGAAGGATTCCTGCGCCACGTCGTAGGCATCGGCCTCGCTGTTGAGCATCTGCACCAGCATGGCATTGAGCTTGCGACTGTGGCGGCGGATGAGTTCATCATACGCGCGGGTCTGGCCGGCCAGGGTGCTCTGGATAAGCTCCTCGTCCGTCTTATCGGCGAATGATTCTCTGGATGCTGCTTCTTTCATGGTGGTGGGGCATAGGGTGGGTCGGGGTAGTGTTGCACCTGCGGGGATGAATCACGCATCCCCGCAGGTGTGCAGAATCTTACAGCACGAATTCGCCCACGACACCATGGGTCTTTTCGTACCATTCGATAAAGGTTTTGTTAATGAGGGTATAGCCACCGGGGGTCGGATAATGGCCACTGAAGTACCAATCGCCACAGGGTGCTTCGATGGCATCGTGCAGCCCCTCCAGTGTCTGATACACGCACTGGATTTCGCAGGGCGAATTTTCCGGCGTGACCATGCGGGAAATCTCAGCCGTAATCTCATCTGCCGAGAGGGCATTGTAGATGCGGCGCACCGGATTGGTTCGTTTTTCAGCCGGCTGGGTGAGCTGGTAGCGGCACTCGTTGTACACATCGGTGATGATGTTGGAAAGGCCCTTGCGGTGCAGCAGGTTGATGGCTGCAAGGAAGGCTACGAATTGCCCCATCTCGCACATGTCGATGCCGTAGAAATCCGGATAGCGCACCTGGGGTGCGGAGGATACGATGACAATCTTGCGTGCCTTGGTGCGGGAAAGAAGGCTCAGCAGACTCATCTTGAGCGTGGTGCCACGCACGATGGAGTCATCGATGGCAACGAGCACTTCGTCTTCGCCCACGGCGCCGTAGGTCAGGTCATAAACCATAGAGGCCATCTGCTTGCGGCTGCTGGCTTCGGAGATGAAGGTACGGAGCTTGATATCCTTGTGCGCAATCTTTTCTGCACGGGGCCAGCGGCGCAGGATGAGCTCGTTAATGAGTTCCTCGCTCATGGTACCATTGCGGAAAGCCTCCACCATGGCCTGGCTCACCTTGTTGCGGCGGTAGGAACGCAGTCCTTCCAGAAGGCCGTAGTAGGAAACCTCGGCCGTGTTGGGGATGAACGTGATAGCCGCTTTGGAGAAGTCGCTCTTGTCGAGGCTGGCCACCACTTTTTCCGTAAGATTGGCCCCCAGGGCCTTGCGCTCGCGGTAGATGACGGGGTCATTTCCGCGGGAGGTGTAGATATCCTCGAAACAGCACGGGGTGAACTTACCCGGGGTGGTGTATTCCTTGATGGTCACCTGACCATCGGCCTTGACCAGCACCATATTCGCAGCACCCAGTTCGTGCACTTGGTCTTCATCGACCTCCATCACGCTCATGAGCGGAGCCCGCTCACTGGCGATGGCCAGGTATTCATCTGTCAGGATGTAGTAGCAGTGGCGGATACCGTGCGGGTCACGCAGACAGAAGAAGTCACCATTGCCCACGGCACCCATGATGACGTAGCCGCCGTCCCAGTCCTTGCAGGCTTTTTCGATTACGTCGAAGAGGTTGAGCTCCTCAGAAATAATCTGGGGAATCTCGCGGCCGTCCACATTCTTGTTGCGCAGTTCACGGTATTTATCGGTATGCGCCTCATCGAGGTAGTACCCCACCTCTTCGAGGATGGCCTGCGTGTTGGTGTCGAACACAGGGTGCTGGCCGCGAGCCATGAGCTTCTCGTGCAGTTCCTCCACGTTGGTCATGGAGAAATCGCCCTGGAGCATCAGAGTGCGCGTAGGCCAGTTGGAACGGCGCAGGAAGGGGTGGCAGTTGCCTTCTTCGTACTGCACGCCACTGCTGCCGTAGAGCATGTGCCCCATGAGCACTTCGCCACCGAAGTTGAAATGCTTCTTGAAGGAAATGGCATCAGTCCCATCGATGATACCATCTTCGCGCATGTGGCGCAGATTTCGCTGCTGCGCCGTGAAGATGTTTGTGAGCGCTGAGCCCCCCACCGCACGGGAGCGGAAGATATAGGGCTCGCCCAGAGGCATGTTCAGCTTGATGCTGCCGAACCCGGCACCGTCCTGGCCGCGGTTGCGCTGCTTCTCCATGAGGAGGAACAGCTTGTTGAAAGCCCACTCCGGATTCCCGTACTTCTCTTCGAAGTAGGAAAGCGGCTTGAGCAGGCGGATTGCTGCGGACATATAGAGGAAGGGGTGTGAGGTTGATTTACTTGCGGACGCTTACCTTGATGCCCTTGCCCTCGCGCATGGTGCCGATGACCGTGCCGCCGGGGCCGGCTGTGAGAGCCTGCTCAACCTGGTCGGGGGAGACGATGGCTACCCAGCCGATACCCATGTTGAAGGTGTGGAAGCGGTCTTCTGCATCCACGAACTGCAGCACCTTCTGGGCGGGCTCGTTGTCCCAGTAGGGGATTTCGAGGTCGGCACCCTTCTCACCGAGGAAGCGCTCCAGGTTCTCGGGCAGGCCACCGCCGGTGATGTGGGCGTAGGCCTTGGGGGTGATGCCGAGCTTGCGCATATCGTACACCACGTCGTGGTACAGGCGGGTCGGGGCCAGCAGCTCGCGCAGCTCATCCTTGGTGAGCAGGTCAGGGTTCTGGGCCAGCACGCGGCGCACCAGGCTCCAGCCGTTGGCGTGGAAACCATCGCTCGGGTAGCCGATGAGCACATCGCCCACGGCTACCTGGGAGGGGTCAATCATCTCGCTCTTCTCCACGCAGCCGATGCTGAAACCGGCCAGCTCCACCAGCCCCTCAGGCACCACGCCGGGCATTTCGGCGGTTTCGCCACCGGCCAGGATACAGTTGCAGCTTTCCAGGTAATCGCACATGCCGGCAACCAGCCGGGTAATGCGGGGGCGCTCCACCTCCAGGTTGGAGATACCGAGGTAGTCCAGGAACATGACAGGGTCGCCACCGGTGGTGAGCAGGTCGTTCACATTCATGGCCACCAGGTCCTTACCAGCGGTTTCGAGCATATCCATATCGAAGAGAATCTCCGTCTTGGTGCCCACACCGTCCGTGCCGGTCACGATAACCGGTTCCTTGTAGGAGGAGAGGTCATAAGCTGCTGCGAAAAGGCCGAATGCATTGCAGAGTTTGCGGTTTTTCTGCGTGCGCTTCACGTGCGCGCTGATATCGGAAACAAAAGACTGCGCCTCAATAGTGTCGACGCCGGACTGCTTGTATGTGAGATTGCCGGACATAATAGCTTGGTGCATCGCTCAGATGCGCGCGCATTATACATGACAACTCCCGATTTGGCAAGCCGTTTCTGCCACCTTTTTCCAACTGATTTACACCGCAGAAGAATAAAAAGCACCCCGGGCTGAATGGAGCAGACCGGGGCGCGGAGTCAAAAGAGAGATGAGAGAAAAAATCAGCGGTTCCTGTGCTTCATGCGCAGGCGGTATTTAACGCGGTCTGCCTCGTGGTTGAACTCCACGCTGGAGCAGAGCTCGTTCAGCACGCGGTTTGATTCCAGGTCTACTGGTTCAGCCCCGATGGGCAGGAGCACCTCCATGCTCATTTCGCGAGTCTGCTCAGAGTAGCGGAAGTAGAAGTCCAACGTGCCCTTTTCCAGCGGCATGTGGCGGAACAGAGCGTTGCCGATGAGCTGCGCCTTGCGCATGCTTTCGCGGGTCAGGAAGTACTTGTTGCAGTAGGCCTGCCACTCGGATTTGAGCAGGAAGCGGTCGTAGTCCGGGCTGTGGAATTCGAAGTGGAAATCACGGATGCGGTTCACGAATACGCGGGTGCGCTCGCGCTTGGGATGCTCAAAAATCTCCTCCGGAGTGCCGATTTCGTAGATGATGCCTTCATCCATGTAGACCACGCGGGTACTCACATCGCGGGCGAAGTTCATTTCGTGCGTCACAATGGCCATGGTCATTCCCTGGCGGGCCAGGGCGCGGATGACGGAGAGAACCTCGCTCACCATGGTGGGATCCAGCGCGGAGGTCGGCTCATCGAAGAGGATGATTTCAGGGTCCATGGAGAGGCAGCGGGCAATGGCGGCGCGCTGCTTCTGACCACCGGAAAGTTCATCGGGCATGGCATCTGCCTTCTCGGCCATGCCGACGAGTTTGAGCAGCTCCATGGCCTTGGCCTCCGCTTCCTTGCGGCTCTTGCCCAGCAGTTTCACGGGGCCGATGCACACATTATCCAGCACGGAAAGGTGGTTGAACAGGTTGAAGGACTGGAACACCATGCCCATCTTCTGACGCAGTTTCGAGGCGTTGACCTTGCCGTTGAGCACTTCCTCACCATCGATGACGATGCTGCCGCCCGTGGGTTGCTCCAGCAGGTTCAGGCAGCGCAGGAAAGTGCTCTTACCCGTGCCGGAGGGGCCGATGATGGAGATGACTTCGCCCTGTTTGATGTTCAGGTTCACATCACGCAGAACATCCAGATTATCGAAGCTCTTCTGAAGGTGTTTGATTTGAATCATCGTTTCAAAAGGTGGTGTGAACGTTAGCAGACTTTGCGGCCGATGCGGTCAAGAATATAGGTGAACAGCCAGGCGATGAGGAAGTACATGAGCGCCACCATGAGCAGCGGGAAGAAGGGGTCGAAGGTGCGACCTCGGATAATGTAGGAGGCGCGCGTCAGGTCTGCCACGGCCACGTAACCCACGATGGAGGTGTTCTTGATAAGGGAAATCAGCTCGCCTTTGTACACCGGCAGCACTCGGCGCACGGCCTGCGGCAGCACGATGTAGCAGAAGGTGCGCACCGGGGAGAAGCCCAGCGCAATGCCGGCCTCGGTCTGTCCCTTGTCAATGCTGCTGATGGAGGTGCGGAACATTTCGCTCACGTAGGCCGCGAAGTTCATGGCAAAGGTGATGATGGCCACGGGCGTGTTATCAAACTGGGTAAAGGCAACATAGCACATCATCATGAGCAGCACCAGCACGGGCGTGCCGCGCATCACATCAATGTATACCTTGGCAATATTGCGGAGCACTGCAACCTTGCTCATGCGCAGGTAGCAGATGAAGGCACCCAGAATGGTGCCCAGCAGGGCGGAGAAGAAGGAAATGTGAACGGTCACCTTCAAACCATCCCACAGGAGCATGTAGCGGCGCTCCTCGATGATGTTGCGGTAGAAACTGCGCTTGATGCTGCCCCAGATGCCGAGAATCTGCGGGCCTTCATTACCCGTGACGATGGAGGGATGGGCGTTCTTGGTGAGCACCGCCACGCGGGAGTGGCTGTCGTAATACGGGTCGGAGAAGAGCACGCTTTCGGCTCGTTCATCAGTGATGAGGATGCCGGAAGCGGCCATATCTGCCTTGCCGGTGGTGGTGGAGGCGATGAGGGAATCATACTCCATCTCCACGATTTCCACCGGGCGGTTGATGTAGACGGAGAATCGCTGAATGAGCTCCGCATCGAAACCGGCTATCTTTTCGTTCTTGATGAAGACAATGGGCTCGGTGCAGGGCTCCATGGCCACGCGGATGGGCTCGCCTTTGGTGGGCAGGGGTAGGTCCGGCATTTCTGCCGTATCAAAATGCTTTATCCAGCGCTCCATGATGGGCTCCAGCTCACCCTTTTCCTTCAGCTGGCGGATAAAGGCGTTGAACTGCTCGCAGAGCTCGGCATTGTGCTTGCCGAATACCACACCCATCTGGCAGGGCGGAACAGGGCTGTCCGGCAGGATGGTGACGCCCTCTGTCTTGCGCACCAGGGCGTAGCAGATAACATCGTCCATGATGGCGCCATCGCATTTCTCCTGCTGCAGGGAGAGCATCATATCCGCCTCGGTGTCAAAGCGGTCGAGCTTGATGTCCGGGTAATGCTCCTCCACGTATATATCCTGCACTGTGGAGGAGGGAACGGCCAGCACCCGTCCGCGCAAATCCTCGAAACAGGCAATCTTGTCGCTGGCTTGCTGTGCGCTTTCAGCCGCGCTGGCCGGTATCACACAGACGAAGAGAAAAGCAACCAGAGTTGCTGCAATATGAAAGCATTTGTTCATGATGTAGCACCCGGGGTTGTGTTGCCCCGCGCGCGGATTGTAACACACGCCAACGATATTGCAAGCTAAATGTTGGATGATGCGAAACTTATTGCAATCCCTACTCTTTAGGTATTATTCTACATTCTATCGCACTATCCGGAAAAGGAAGTCACCCAGGGGCCGAAACCCCTGGGTGCCCAACTACCCTATGAATCGGACCCTTTCGAGCCCGGGAACCTTGTTTTACGTCCGGTCCCGAAGACGTGGTCAGTATATCTGGTTTTATGTATCGCGTCAAGCTAAATCAGAAAAATAATATCTTTTTTTTAGTTGTCGGCACTAATTGTTAAACATCTGTAACAAATATAGTCGAAGTCATCGGGAGACAGTAGCATTGTTACTCGTTCACCGGGTGGTAGTTCCTGAAGAATTGTCTGCGTTCGTCATCAGGGAGTTTGTGAATACGGCGCAGGGCCTCGCAGCTGAGGACATGGAGTCCCTCATCCTTGAGTTTTCCGGATAAGCCAGGCAAACGCACCTCGCGACTGCCTGTCTGCCGGGCAACAAAATATCCCCCCGTGGATTTGCGGAGACGGTAGATACTGAAAACATCTTCCACATTGTTGACGTAAAGGAGAAAGTTGCCTTCATCCGCCTGGACTATCAAGCGGATGGGATGTCCGAAGACACCGTCCTCAGTCTCTTCTCCATCCCTGACGAGGTTCACCCCCTTGAATGCGCCTGCGAAATTGTGCTGCGCGTAGCGCGGGTCGATTTGGTAGTGGAACTTACCGCCCTTAGTGCGCTGGGCGATATGCGCATGCTGCACAGCGGCAAATGACTGGAAGCAGAACAAGGGGAGAAGAAGCAAGTATGCTGATGTTTTCATGGGTGGAAGGGGGCTTGTTTGCAGCCATGCCATTTAGTCCCTGAACCGTAGGTGCTGATACTGTAGCCGTCAGGAGAGCGGAACATGTGCGGCGGCACGTCAATGGAGAACACCGCATAGCCCTGTTCATCATATTCGACCGGGATTCTGTCCCAAGAAGGCCACACGCTGTACCAGAAGCTGAGGCCGTCTGCTTCTTCCTCAACCTGAACGTAGAGGCTCGCGTTACTGGCGATGAGCATGCGGCACAGAGCTTGTCCATCATCGTTTACCTCGACATGAAGCTCTCCATACTCGCAGGGGCAAACCCTGCCAGTCTCGTTGTCGATGACGTGCAGTCCCATTTCGCACTTATAGAAAACGTAGGATCGCCAGGCAAGAAACGCCGCGCCTGCGATAAGCAGGACAGCAACGCAGAGCTTCAGTATTTTTTTACGCTTAGTCATCAGTTGATTGCAATAATTGTGGAGCAAGGTGCTTCATGCTCTGTCAATATCACATGAATACCTGATATTCCAAGGTGGAATGCACTTTAAAGATTGCCGGAAATGAGGTCCTGGGCCTTTGCTGCGCAGAATGCCACACACCGCTCGCAAGGGCGAGCTGCGTAGTAGGCTGCGGTGCGGTCGCTGGGGCGGGCTGAATCTTCCATTTCTTCATCGAGGTGCAGGAGTTCGCGGCAGCTGAGCGTACCAAACTCTGCTTTGAAGTCATCGGCCAGTTTCCGGGTGAGGGAGAAGATGATTTCCTTCTCCTCCGGGGTGCCGGAAAGGTTGCCCTTGCAGAAGCCTGCCACCATGCAGAGACCGGAAAAAGCGCCGCAGGTGCCGCGCATGCGCCCCAGACCGGCGCCGAAAGCGGAGGAAAAGAGCAGGGCATCCCGTTCGCTCATGCCTACCTGGTCTGCTAAGGCAGCAAAAACGGACTGAGCGCAGTTGAATCCCCGGTGAAAATAATCCAGAGCCTTGGTTGAAGCCTCATTCATGCACCCAAGCATACGCCCGCGCCGGAGCTTTGTCAATGCCGGTTTTTTTGCTCGCCATGCGGCAGGGGTGGTGCTACAATGACGGGCAGACATGACTATGCAGCGTACTTTGGTGAAACACGCGTTGGCCAGCGAGGCTCCGATGGAGCAAATCCTGGTGGAAGGCTGGGTGAGAACCCGCCGCGATTCCAAGACTTTTTCCTTCCTGGAGGTGAACGATGGCACCAGCCTGGCGTCCATTCAGGTAGTGGCCGATGCCGGTATTCCCGGCTACGAGGATATCGGCCGCATGACCACCGGTTCCTCGGTGAGCATCATTGGCCGCCTCGTGGAAAGCCCCGGCAAGCAGAAGTGGGAGATTCAGGCCACGGAAGTGAAGCTGGTGGGCCCCTCCCCGGAATCCTATCCGCTGCAGAAGAAGGGTCACTCGCCTGAGTTCCTGCGCACCATTGCGCACCTGCGCCCCCGCACCAACCTGTTCGGGGCCATCTTCCGCACCCGCTCCCGCATGGCCGCAGCTGTGCATCAATTCTTCCTGGAACGCGATTTCGTGTGGGTGCACACGCCCATCATCACTGCCAGTGACTGCGAAGGCGCAGGCGAGATGTTCCATGTGACCACCCTGGACCCGCTGGCAGAGAATAAGAGCTATGAGAACGACTTCTTCGGCAAACCCGCCAACCTGACCGTTTCCGGCCAGCTGGAGGGTGAGACCTTTGCCTGTGCGCTGAGCAATATCTACACCTTCGGCCCCACCTTCCGCGCGGAGAACAGCAACACCTCCCGCCATGCCGCAGAGTTCTGGATGATTGAACCCGAGATTGCTTTCTGCGATATTTACGGAGATATGGAGATTGCCGAGGCGTTCATCAAGCACATTGCCCGCACCATGCTGGCCGACACCAGCGGCGATTTTGAGTTCTTCTGCAAGTTTGTGGACAAAGGGCTGCGCGCCCGCCTTGAGGAGGTTGCAGAGAAGCCCTTTGTGCGCTGCTCCTACACCGAGGCCATCGAAATCATGCAGGCCAGCGGTGAGAAGTTCGAATACAAGCCCTATTGGGGTATGGACATGCAGACGGAGCATGAGCGTTTCCTTACCGAAAAGCATTTCAAGTGCCCGGTCATTGTGTACAATTACCCGAAGGAAATCAAGCCCTTCTACATGCGCCTCAATGACGATGGCAAGACCGTGACCGCCATGGACGTGCTCGTGCCCGGCATCGGCGAAATCATCGGCGGCAGCCAGCGAGAGGAGCGTCTGGACGTGCTGGAAGGCAACATCGAGCGCATGGGTATGGATATGGACGCCTACTACTGGTACAACGACCTGCGCCGCTTCGGCACAGTGCCGCATGCCGGCTTCGGCGTAGGCTTCGAACGCCTCATCATGTTCGTGACCGGTGTGCAGAACATCCGCGACGTACTGCCGTATCCGCGCACACCGCGCAATTGCGAGTTCTGATATTGACTTAGCCACCAGGAGCTGTTAGGATAGCAGGAGCATGAAATCACGCGCGGAAGAGTTTGCAGAGTGGGGTACCGAAGTCGTATTCGGTCGGGCCCGCGGATTCCGTGCGTGGATGATGCGCTGCCTGCTTCGCTTTGCATCCTTCTTTTTCTGGATACTGGTACAGGTGCGCCTGTTTCTGTTCCGCCGCCGTTTGAAGACGGTGCACTATCTGGGCACCTTTGTGGTGAGCGTGGGCAATATCACCGCCGGCGGCACCGGCAAGACCCCGGTGGTGGAGCTGCTTTCCCGCAGCCTGGCCTCCCGGGGGCGCAAATGTGCCATCCTGACGCGCGGCTATAAGAGCCATGACCTCGAAAAACCGCAGGTATGGCTGGATAAGGACGGCAAGCGCGTGAAACGCATCCCGAAGATTGCCAGCGATGGCGTTACGCGTTACCTCAGCCCGCTCTATGCCGGCGACGAACCGTTCATGCTGGCCCGCAACCTGGACGGAGTGGCCGTGCTGGTGGATAAGGACCGCGTAAAATCCGGCATTTTCGCCATCGAACAGCTGGGGAGCAACACCCTCATCCTGGATGATGGCATGCAGTTCCTGAAACTGAAACATGAGATTGACATTGTGCTGGTGGACTGCGGATTCCCCTTCGGTACCGGGGCGCTGCTGCCGCGCGGCACCATGCGCGAACCCCGCCGCAGCCTGAAACGCGCCAGCTACATCATCCTGACCAAGAGCGAGGGCAAGCCGCAGGATGCGCTTATCTCCACCATCCGTAAATACAACAAGGTAGCGGATATCATCGTAACGAACCACGCCCCCGTGCTGTTGGAGAATATATTCACAGGCGAGCAGCTGCCGCTCTCGGCCCTGAAGGGTAAGTACGTGGCCTGCCTCAGCGGCATTGCCCGCCCGGAAAGCTTCGAGAACCTGGTCGAGTCGCTGGGGGCCAATGTGGAAATCCGCCGCAGCTACCCCGACCACTACTGGTTTGACCAGGAAGACCTGGATGCCTTTGTGGAACGCTGCGCCGAACGCGCCATGGATATGATTGTGACCACGGAGAAGGATGCCGTGCGCTTCCTTCGCCCCGGCGAGATGGAAGTGCCCATCTATTTCCTCCGCATCCACATTGATATCCTGCAGGGGCAGGATAAGTGGGATGCCATGATTGACCGCATCTGCGGGCTTGGCGCTCCGCAGCCGGCCCCGGAGTGGGGCGATGTGCTGTAATTCCCTTTTACCTTGCGTTTGCCGGTCAGTTCTGTTAAAATACGCGACATCACGTATGATAAAGGCGAAATACACATTGCCCTCCATGCTGGCATGCCTGCTTCCTCTGGTGTCTGCGGCAGAGCGTGAACTTTTTGACTTTGACTGGAAGTTCAAATACATGGGGAAAGGTGAGCCGGAGATGCCCGACTCACCGGCTTCAGCCTCTGCCTCGGAGGAAGGCAGGCCCCCGGCCTGCGCTGTGGATGGCAATCTCAACACGCGCTGGTGCTCCCCGGATCCACGTGCCGGCCACTTTATCCAGGTGCATACCGGAACCAGGAAAAAGGTCAGAACCATTATCATACAGTGGGAACGCCCCAACAACTTTGAGGTAGATGTGGAGATTGTCTCGGGCAGTCGCCGGAAAACGCGCACCATTGCCATGAACGGCACGGAAACACTGCGTATTCCGGTGGGGAACCGCCCCATCAACTCCATCAAGCTCACTGTCAATAAAGGGGTGCATGCAAGATGCTGGGCCAGTGTGCGGGAGATTATTTTTCTGAACGATGAGGGAGAGCAGATTCCCCTGAAAAAGTCGAAAATCAAGATGGACGGCCCGGTGGCCGTTTCCTACGATGACAGTGATTTCAAGGAAGTGCAGCTGCCGCATGACTGGGCCATTGAAAGTCCGTTCCTCATAGAGGAGCCTAACGAGACCGGCAAACTTCCCTGGAACGGCTGGGGCTGCTATCGCAAGACATTCAGTGTACCCGAGGATTTCAGCAGGAAGAAAGACCGCTATTATCTGGATTTTGACGGGGTGATGGCAAATCCTAAGGTGTTTGTCAACGGCTCCTTTGCCGGGGAATGGGCCTACGGGTATAATTCATTCCGGGTGGACATTACCCCACACCTGAAGGCAGGGAAAGAGAATCTGGTAGTGGTACTGGCGAGCAATCTGCCGCGTTCCACGCGCTGGTATCCGGGGGCGGGTGTCTACCGCCATGTGTGGCTGGAGAAGACCGGCCCGGTGCACCTGGCCCATTGGCCAGTTTACATAACCACCCCGAAAATCGGTAATGCAGAAGCCATTGTAGAGGTGAGCACCCGCATAGTCAACACCTCGAAAAAGGATTGTGAGGTCACGGTAAAACAAAGCGTGGGTAAGGAAAAGGCTAAGTCTGTAACCGTTAAAATAGAAGCAGGCGAGGAGAAGGAGGTAACGCAGAAGCTCAACATCAGGCGCCCACGCCTCTGGAGCTGCGAAAACCCTCATCTGTATGAGCTTACTACTACTCTGCTGCAGGATAAAGAGGAAATAGATTCCAGCAAAACACAATTCGGTATCCGCACTGCAGAATGGCGCCCCGATGGCTTTTTCCTGAACGGCAGGCGTGTCCAGCTCAAGGGCGTCTGCGAACACCACGACCTCGGGGCGCTCGGGGCGGCCTTCCACGCACGCGCGTACGAGCGCAAGATTGAGATTCTCAAGGAGATGGGCTGCAACTCCATCCGCATGACGCACAACCCGCCCGCACCCGAGGTACTCGAGCTCTGCGATAAGCACGGCATCCTGGTCATTGATGAGCTGTTTGATATCTGGGAACAGCAGAAGTACGACAAGGTGAATGGGTACCACGTGTACTGGCCGCAGTGGTGGCAGAAGGACGTGCGCAACTTCATGCTGCGCGACCGCAATCACCCCTGCATTATCGCCTGGAGCGGTGGCAATGAAGTCCCCGAACTCGGTACTGCCCGCGGGCGCGAAGTTTCGCTCATGCTGCGCGAGGAGATTCGGAAGTATGATGAAACTCGCCCCTACACAGTGGGTAGCAACGACCCCGGCAGCGTGAGCAATGGCTTTGCAGAAACGGTGGATGTGTTCGGGTTCAACTACAAGCCGAATATGTACGCCGGGTTCCGCAAGCAGCACCCGGACAAGCCGGTTTACGCATCTGAGACCAATTCCTGCGTGGCCACACGCGATACCTATTTCTTCCCGCTGCGCTGGAATGTGGGCGGCGGAGCACGCAATTTCCAGGTGAGCTCCTACGGGCTGTTTGCACCGGGCTGGGGCACCAGTCCGGACATTGAAATGTATGCCTTGGACCAGAATCCGCATGTAGCAGGAGAATATGTCTGGACCGGGTTTGACTACATTGGCGAGCCGACTCCATACAACCAGGATGCCTCCAATATCGGCAATTTCCACGGCGCCTCAGAAGAAGAGAAGAAGGCCGCCATGGAACAGCTGCGGAAAATGGGTAACCGGGCCCCCAGCCGCAGCTCGTATTTCGGCATCATTGACCTGGCAGGCTTCCCGAAAGATACCTATTACCTCTACCGCAGTCATTGGGCACCGGAGAAAAAGACCTGCCATATCCTGCCGCATTGGAACTGGAAGGGACGCGAGGGAGAAATCACCCCGGTGATGGTCTACACCAGCGGAGATGAGGCCGAACTGTTCCTGAACGGCAAGAGCCTGGGTGTGCGCCGGCGGGGGCAGGGCGATACATACCACCAGAAGCTCCGGGTCTGCAAGAATGCCTACCGTTTCGTGTGGGAGGACGTGGTATACCAGCCCGGCACCCTGAGTGTCAAAGTGAAAAAGAACGGGCGACCCTGGGCCACGGCCCGCCGTATCACAACCGGTGAGGCGGCTATGGTGCGAGCCTGCGCTGACCGCGACACGATTAAGGGAGATGCGCAGGATCTTGCCTTTATTTCACTTGAGCTGGTGGATAAGAAAGGGAATGTGGTGCCGACGGACTGCCGGGGCGTTGAGTTCGATATCACCGGCCCGGCCGAGCTGGTCGGTTTCTGCAACGGAAATCAAACGGATCACACCTGTATGCAGTCTAAGCAACAGAACTTCTTCAACGGTCGTATCGTGGCCATAGTGCGCGGCCGGCGCGCGGCCCGGGGTGAAGCAGTGGTCAGGATACAGGCTGATGGTCTTGCAGAAATCAAAGTTCCCGTTAACATATCTGATACTGAGGATTTTAAAGATGTAGAAAAGGAGGAAAACGATGACTAATATCGTTCGACAATTAGCGACCTATGATGATTCCCCATTAAAAAAGAGCAAAGGGGGCTACCATGTGATGCTGCTTGCGGCGCTGGCAGGGCTTGCAGCTTTGTGCTTCATGGCCAGTTCTGCGGCATCCGATGTGTGGGATGCGGCGTTCCGCATCACCTGGCTGGTGCTCACAGCAATCGGCCTGTTCCTGTTATCCATCTTATCGCGCCTGCAGCAGCAGCTCACGGTCCGCCGCACGCTGCTGCTGGTGAGCATGATAGCCGCGCAGATGCTCATCATGACCGGTGTGTGTGCGCTGAAAGGCCTTATTCCCGGATTCTATCTGCAAGGGCAGGTGCTGCTGTGGCTGCCTTATGCCCTGGCGCCCACTGTGCTGGCAGTGATGGTCGGGCGGCGTCTGGGAGCATTCACCGCACTCTGCTGCACCATTTTCGGCATAGCGCTCTTCCCGGAAGATACGGACTCTGCCATCATCCTGAATTACAGCGCCGTGAGCTTTGTGACCGGCACGGTCTGTGCGCTGGTCTCAGGGCGCGTTCACAAGCGCGAGCAGATTCTTCGCGCGGGCTTTGTTGCGAGCGCCATTGCTTTTTCCTCCGTCTATGTTCTGCTGAGTCTGGATGCCGCCGGTTCCAGAGATTCTGTAGCGCTGCGCGGCTTTGCCGAGGGCTTTACTGTGGGCAGCTTTGCAGTGGAACTGGCGGTAACCGTCGGTGTCAATTTCGTGCTGGCCGCGCTCATTGGTGGCATGATGCCCGCGCTGGAGCGTCTGTTCAATATCTCCACCCCCATCACCTGGCTGGAATGGGCGGATATGAACCACCCGATTCTCAAGAAGCTCCAGATTGCCGCGCCGGGCACATTCCACCACAGCCTGCTGGTGCAGCGGCTGGCAGAGGCCGGGGCTGAGGCCATCGGGGCAGATGTGACCCGCGCCGGGGTGTGCGGTCTCTATCACGATATCGGCAAGATTGCCAATCCGCAGTATTTTGCGGAAAATATCGTGGATATGAACAATTCTCCGCACTCGGAGCTCACCCCTGAAGCCAGCGCCCGCATCATCACAGGCCACGTGAGCGAAGGCGTGGAACTGGCCCAGTCTCATGGTCTGAATAACCGCATCATCAACGTCATACGCGAGCATCACGGTGTTTCTACCGCCTATTTCTTCTACCGCAAGGCACTCGACCATTATGAAGAAGAGAAAGCCAAGTTCGAGGAAGGTCTCCTGGACACCTGCCCGGAGGAGGTGGATAAGTCCATCTTCACCTACAAGGGGCCGATTCCGCAGACCCGGGAAAGCGGAATCGTGAGCATGGCGGATGCCGTGGAAAGCGCTACCCGTTCCCTGCAGCACCCCACAGAGGAGGATATCCGCAACATGATTAACGGCATTTTCAAGGGACGCATTCTGGATGGTCACCTGCAGGACTGCGGTCTCACGCTGGGCGAAATTGAGATTCTGAAGGAATCCTTCTTTGCCACCATCCGCACGATGCACCACAACCGCATTGCCTACCCCAGGCCCGTGGCAGATGATGCAACGGCTGCGGTCATTGAAAAGCGCAAGGCAGAAACCAAGCAGGAAGCCTGATGAAACGACATATTCGCAGTATCTGCATGATTGTGGCCTTCCTGGTGGGAGGTCTCTTTCACAAGCAACTTGCCCCCCTGGGTGCTTATCTGCCGGCAAGCGTGGCGCTCATGCTCAGCATCACCTTCATCGGCATCGAAACCGCCCGGCTCAAACCTCAGCGCATGCACCTCTGGGTGCTGCTGGGTATCCAGCTCATCGGCATGGGGTTCTGGGCCGTGGCGCGTCTGCTGGGCTATCCGATTCTGGCGGAATCGCTCTTCTTCTGCGGCATTGCACCGGTGGCCATCGCCGCTCCGGTCATTGTGAATCTCTTGAGAGGCAACGTGGAATTCACCACCACCGCCCTGGTGCTCAGCCAGATTGTGTTCGGGCTGCTTACCCCGCTGCTCATGCCTCTGGTTGTGCAGGTGGAAGGCTTCTGCTACTCTGAGCTGGCATGGGAGGTGGCCATGCAGCTGGGCACGGTACTGGGCATTCCGGCTCTTGTGGCCATCGCGCTGCGTCTGCTGCATCCCCCCTGCAAGGGCTGGACCGCGAAGCTGCGTGATGTTTCCCTCGGCATCTGGATTATCAACCTGACCATCATTGCCGGCGTGGGAACCCAGCGTGTGCTGGAAATGGACATCGGCTGGCTGGATATGATGCCGCTGGTGCTGGGTTCTCTCGTAGTCTGCATCACCGGTTTCGTGGCGGGCTACAAGCTCGGGGGCAGGGGGCTGAAGCGTGAGTGTTCCCAGTGCATGGGGCAGAAGAACACCATCCTGACCCTCTACATAGCCAGCCAGTGGTATGTGCACCCGCTGGCCTATATCGGGCCGGCATTCTATGTGTTTTTCCACAATATTGCCAACGCGCTCCAGATAGCCCTGGCCAACCGAGAGAACGCCAGACGCAGCTGATAAGCACCGGCACCTTACATCTCCTCAACCAGACCTATGAACTCAATCGGCGTATCTGTGGCAAGGTCCGCAATCAGCCAGATATACGGGCGGGAAAAGGAGATATATTCAGGCGCATAATCCAGCGAATCATCTGCCTTGGGTGCCTCGCCTGACTCAATCAGGGAGAGTCGGCAGGCGTGAATGAACGCACCCAGGTGGATTTTTTCGGGGCTTGTCGGCGAAAAATCCGCTTTTTCAGAATCAAAGAGCGCCTTCAGCCCCAGGCGTCGCAGAGAATCACGCATATCGTAGGGGAGAACCTGTACTTCCATGCGCGGCAGCTCCACAAGCATTTCCTGAGCCTCCGCTTCCGCGAGAGCTTTGCGGATACCTGTCAGTTGCACCGGAGTAAGAGCAGAGGCGAACTCACGCGCAGAGCCATCGGGCAGGATGCCGATATAAACCAATGGCGGGGCACCCGGCTCTACCGATTTAAAAGGCAGGGCCACAGCTTTCCAGTTATCTCCCTTCGCACATTGAAAAAGCCCCTTGGTGCGCATCTGGCGGAAGTGAGGCATGCCGCCGGATGCATTGTCGAAATCAGACGTGCGACTGTTTGCTGAATTGAAGGGGCATGCCCATTCCAGCCGGAAGTCAGTGACACAGCCGGCAAGAAGTTTCGTGCGGTTGCTCACCATCTTACTATCAACAAGCTGACAGTCATTTCTTCCCAGGGCGGTTGCGAGCATACCGTTATACAGGCTCAGGGCCATGGGCAGGTTCTCGGAAAAAGGTAAAGGCAGGGCAGCGTGCTGATTTTCCCCCCGCGGCAAATTGAAATCCATGGCCAACAGCGCGGCGCGAGCTTGTTCTGAACCACGCAACACACTTTGTTCCTTCAATTTCAGCGCTTTTAATTCTTCAAAAGTTGCGCCGGCGGAAAGCGTCTGAAGAGCCAGCAGTACATCTGAAACAACATGCGGAGCCACGAGCACATTGCCGTTGTTTTTTTCTGCCAGACTATGCTGAAAAAAACGGACACTGAACTCATCTGTTGCCAGTTTCACTTCAGGAGCGGCTGTCTCAGTCCCTGTCTCCGGGTTCCCGTTTTTCAGGTACATCTGCCCCAGGCCACCGCCCAGCAGCCCGAGTAGCGCCATACCTGTCCAGATGATTTTCTTTTTGTCCATACGGTATCAGGAATAAAGTGAGAGCTCCTCATCCAGTTTCGCGCAGGGAGAGATGCTGTAGCGAGCCCCCAGTTCAATGCTCACGCGATTGCCCAGCGAGTTGCGGAAGGTCATGTGCACCGGCATTTTGCCCGGGTATTTCAGCAGAATGCTCTTGATGAGCTCCAGGTCACCGGCATTGTGGCGGGCGGTGTTCAGGGTGATTTCGTAGAACTTGGGCTTGCCAGCGCGGCGCTTGGTGCCGGAGCCGATCTGTTCCACTCCGTTGGCGGATACCTTCTTGCCGCCGGTCTTTTCATCCTCGGAGATGCGGGCGCGGAACTGCACGAAATTTCCGGCTGTGAGCAGGCCTTCCTGTTCCATGGCCTTGGTGAACGAATCGCCCCAGAGCAGGGCTTCCGTGCTGCCGGTGAAGTCTTCAACCGTGATGATGGCGAATTTCTGACCACTCTTGCTCACCTTGATGTTCACAGCGCGCAGCATGCCGGCCATATCATGCGTACCGCGGATTTCGTCCGCCGTCAAATCGGGCAGGGTGCCGATGGGGATGAACTTAGCCCCATCGATGATACCGCGCATGCTATCCAGCGGGTTGCCGGTAAAATACGCACCTGTCAGGAACTTCTCATCATCCAGACGCTTGTCCTTGGGCCATTCCTGCAAGGTAAGCTTATCTTCCGGACCGGAGGTCGTTTCGGTCATATCGAAGAGCGCCATCTGGCCGGCTTCGGCGTCCTTGTGCACGCTACTGGCGCCGTTGATGCACTGCTCGATGCTCTCGAAAATCTGAGCGCGGCACACGTGCATCCAGTCGAAGGCACCGCACTGCACCAGCACTTCAATCTGGTTGCGGCGCACATTCTGCGGCGGGATGCGGTAGCAGAAATCCTCCAGACTCTTGTAGGGGCCGTTCTTCTTGCGTTCCTCCACGATGACACGCACGGTTTCCGAGCTCATGCTCTTGACGGAGGCCAGACCGAAGCGCACAGCCAGCTTGCCGTTGGGCATGGTTTCAGGCTGGAACTTCACCTCACTGTGGTTCACGCAGGGGCCCAGCACCTCGATACCCATGCGGATGGCTTCCTGAATGAACACACCAATTTTTTCGTTGGTGGCTTCATTGGTCATGAGCCCGCAGAGGAACTCCACGGGGAAATGGGCCTTCAGGTAGGCGGTCCAGTAGGAAATGTGACCGTAGCAGGCAGAGTGGGACTTATTGAAACCGTAGCCGGCGAACTTCTGAATCTTGTCGAAGATGGCATTGGCGGTTGCTTCGTCAATCTGGTTCACATCCCAGCAGCCTTTCACAAAACGGCGGCGCTGCTCGGCCATTTCCTGCATGTCCTTGTGACCCATGGCGCGGCGCAGAAGGTCGGCACCGCCCAGGGTATAGCCGGCCAGCAGCTTGGCGGCTGCCTGCACCTGCTCCTGGTAAATCATCACGCCGTAGGTCAGGCCGGACACCGTCTCCAGCAGCGGGTGCTCGTATTCCGCCTGCTTCAGCCCCTTTTTCACGGCAATCATATCATCCATGAACTGCATGGCGCCGGGGCGGTAGAGGGCGAGCAGAGCGATGATATCTTCAATATTGTCGATACCGTAGCGGCGGCAGGTGTCGACCATGCCGCCCGATTCGAGCTGGAACACACCCATCGTATCGCCGCGGTTCAGCAGTTCGAAGGTTTCCTTATCGGTGATATCCACCGCATCGTAGCGGAAATCCGGCACACGCCAGCGCACGTAGGTCTCCGCATCCTTCATCACGGTGAGGGTCTTGAGCCCCAGGAAGTCCATCTTCAGCAGGCCGGCGTTGTAAATGGCGCCCATATCGCACTGGGCCACCACTTCACCGTGCGGGTTGCTGAGGTCGTCTCGCGTGAGCGCCACGTATTCATCCAGCGGGCGGTCACCAATCACCACACCGGCAGCGTGCATACCCACGTTGCGCACGGTGCCTTCCAGCTTCTTGGCGTAGTTCCAGATTTCCTTGTAGGTATCGTCCTGCTCCACGAGGGTGCGCAGGTCTTCGCTGGCGGCGTAGCTCTTGTCCAGCGTCACGCCGGGGCCGCTTTCGATGAGCTTGGCAATCTTGTCACTGTCGCTGTAACTCATGTCGAGCACGCGGGCCACGTCCTTGATGACCGATTTGGCACCCATGGTGCCGTAGGTGATGATGTGGGTCACGGCGCGTTCGCCGTATTTCTGACGCACGTATTCAATCACCTCCGGGCGGCGGGTCTGGCAGAAGTCGATATCGATATCCGGCGGGCTCACGCGTTCCGGGTTCAGGAATCGTTCGAAAATGAGGTTGAAGGCGTAGGGGTCGATATTCGTGATTTTCATCACGTAGGCCACCAGCGAACCGGCGGCAGAGCCACGACCGGGGCCCACGGGGATATCGTGGTCCTTGGCCCAGTTGATGAAGTCTGCGGTGATGAGGAAGTAACTGGGGAAGCGCAGCTGGTTGATGATGCCCAGCTCGTAGTCCAGGCGCGCGCGCAGCTCTTGGTCGTTCTCGGCGCGTTCCTTGCCGTAGCGCTCGGCCAGGCCCTCGTAGCAGATTTTGCGCAGGTATTCCTCGCGGGTGGAGCCGTCCTCCGGGGCGAATTCCGGGTAACGCTCGGTGGAAGTGGAGTCCAGTTTGATGGAGGTGTTGCAGCGCTCGGCAATCACGTTGGTATTCTCGTAGGCATCCGGGTATTCGGGGAAGAGCTCGCGCATCTCGGCCTCGCTCTTGAAATATACGCTCTTGGGGTAGCGCATGCGCTTGGAATCCATGCGCTTGTTGCCCGTGCCCACGCAGATGAGGATATCGTGCGCATCGTGGTCATCGGCATTCAGGAAGTGGGCATCATTCGTCACCACCAGGGGCACATTGTTCTTGCGGGCAATGCGCACCAGCTCGGGGGTCACGCGGCGCTCTTCCTCCAGCTCATGATCCTGCAACTCTACAAACACATTATCCTTGCCGAAGATATCCACTAAATCGAGCAGTACCTGTTCGGCTTTCTCGGGCTCATCGCGCAGGAGCCACTCCTGCATGGGGCCGGAGATACAGCCGGTGAGGCAGATAAGGCCCTTGCTGAACTCCCGCAGAGTGTCGTAGTCGATGCGCGGTTTGTAGTAGAAGCCGTCCAGGTGGCCGCGGGAGACAATCTTGATGAGGTTTTCCCAGCCGATGTTGTTCTCGCAGAGCAGCACCAGGTGGCAATATTTGTTGCGCCCGGGAATCTGCTTCTTGACATCCAGCGGGGTGGGGGAAACATACACCTCGCAGCCCAGAATCGGCTTGAACACTGGTTTCTTCTCATCCGGGTGTTCCTTGTTCCACTCCAGCACGCCCTTGTTGTGCTTCTTCACATTCACCATAAACTCAATGGCCGCGAACACATTGCCGTGGTCGGTGATGGCAACGGAATTCATCCCGAGCTCGACGCATTTCTTAATCAGATCCTTGGTGTGGATCATGCCATCGAGCAGTGAGTATTCAGTGTGAACGTGTAAGTGAGTGAAAGCCATAGCGCGTGCGATGATTATACACTATACAGGCCGACATGTCAGCACGAAAACACGCCAACGAGCACAAAATATCCATAGCTGTCCAAAAAGCGTTCTAAAGAAAGAGGGGGGCATGAGGGGAAAAATATCAACGAAATAAAAGAAAACAAAAATGGAGATTGAGTTCTGGGGTGCCAGCTATTAAACTGGCGGTGCTAAAAAAATGAACCAA
>JAFSFD010000003.1 GCA_017435365.1 Akkermansia sp.
ACATTTCTGCATTATAACACGAAACGCATCTAAATGCAACGTGATAAGAAATTTGCGTTAACTTTATAAGCCTAAATTCACACCGTATGTTTGTGCCATAAGGTCATGACACGAACTTTCTAATGCGTCTGCCCTGGGCAATTCCCTGTTTTGCTTGACAGGAGAGGGTATTCTGCTACAATGGCTGAGCCATGCTTTTTCCGATTCCGATAGGATATTTTGTTTCGGTCTACCTGCTCATCAGCGGAGTGCTCAACTGCATGGAATACCTGGCCGACAAGCCGGTGGGCTGCACCCATGCCTTCCTGCTGAATGGTCTGGCAGAGGCAGGCTGGCCCATTATCGTTGCCTCGGTCATCCTGCTGCTGATTCAGCTGAACCAACAAATGGAAAAGCTGCGACTGGTAGCCACCGTTACCCCGGCCCGCCACGCCACGAAACCGCTGAAAAAGAAAAAGCACACTGCCGGGGAAGATGATGAAGCACCCCAGGCAGAGCCGGCGCCCCAGCCGCCCCCCGCAGTAAGTCTGGCAAGCCTGGCCAGACCTGCCCAGCACATGCCGACGTATCCGAACTCCCCGATTCCGGGCGGTGGCCGCGTGCCGCAACAAGCAGCCAATCCGGCTCCTGCGGGCGATTTACCCCCGCGGCCGGAGCCCGTACCGGCCACGCACAATGTAAAGCGAGCTCCCAGCAAGACCGAAGCCGAATCGTTGAATTTCTTCAAGGTCGATTAATCCCCCCATGCCTACCACCACTCAGGCGCGGGCCATTCTGGCGCGCATGATTCAGCAGCACACCGGCCGCCCGGTGCAGCCGCAGGAGCTGCTGAGTGTGAGCGCAGGCGCCAGTGGCCGCAGCATCATGCGCGCAGCGGGCGTGCTGGGCATTCACTGGACTAACCAGCGGGCGGATAACAATTCATTCCTCCCCGCCGCGCATGGTCTGGACGCCGCAGGAATCCGTGTGCCCGCCATCCTGGCGGAGAAAGCGCTGCCGGAGCAGAGCGGCGCCTGCCTGGTGCAGGACCTGGGCAACGCGGATATCCTGAGCCTGCGCGAAGCCCCCTGGCCCGAGCGCCGCGCGGCCTACGAACTGGCGTTCCGCACCCTCATTCCCTTTTACCGGCTCCACCCGGAGTGGCCGCTGCAGCCCCCCTTCGATACCGCGCTCTACCGCTGGGAGCAGGAGTATTTTGCCGAGCACCTCATCGGCCGCCACCTGGGGGAAGATGCCGCTGCCTTCCTGGCCCAGCCGGAGCTGCAGGCCATGGCCGACTGGCTGGCCGGGCTACCCCGTGTGCCCGTGCACCGCGACTGCCAGAGTCAGAACATCATGCTGCACGCCGGCGCGGCCTGGCTCATCGATTTCCAGGGCATGCGCTACGGCCGGCAGGAATATGACCTGGCCTCCCTGCTGTACGACCCGTACATGCAGCTCAGTGAAGCCGAGCGCAGCGAGCTGCTGCTGCTCTGGGAGCAGATGAGCGGCACCCCGGTGGATGCCGCCGTGTACTCTGCCTGCGCCATGCAGCGCCTCATGCAGGCGCTGGGCGCTTTCGCCAATATCGGCTACAACCAGCAGCGCGACTGGTATCTCAACCTCATCCCCGCCGGGCTGGCCGCGCTGCGCCACGCCGCTGCCCACACCCCGGCCCACTCACCCGCAAGCCCCGTTGCCGCATGCATCCTAAAACTTCCCGTCATGTAAGCTTCCTCGCGGTTCTGTTCTGGCTGCTGGTTCTTTCCGGCGCCTGGTACGGCCTGCAGGATAAACTCTACCGCGCCGACCAGTGGCTCTTCAGCCGCCTGGGGCACACGCTCTGCCCGTGGGCGCCGGAGGACGTGCCGCAGCTGCTGCACCCCGGCGAAGCCGTGGTCATGGAACCCGTGGTCACGCAGACCCGCCTGCGCGAGTGCCCCACCGTGGGCATGGTGGAGCTGAATGAAGAAGCCTGCTCCCAGGCCTTTGCCGCCCTCCCCCTCGGCCCGCAGGACACCGCCGTGCTCCTCAACAAGCTCAAACTGGCAGGGGCCACCACCGTGGGGCTCTCCTCGCCGCTTATCTGGCCGGGCGAACAGGGAGAAATGGTGCGCGAAATGCTCTGCCGCGTGCTGGCCGGCTTCCCCCAATCTGCCGTGGGTCTGCGCGGCCGCACCGCCGCCCAGCCGGATTTCACCCCCGCCATGCTGCGGGATGCCTCCATCCCCCCGGAAAATATCGAGGGCAACCCGAGCGGGCTCCCCATTGCCAACCGCCCCCTGCCCAATGGCCTGACCGAAACACCCGATGCCCTGGCCGTGGTCTGGGCCCCGGACTGGCTGGAAGGTGAGCCCCACACCCAGAACCCCTCAGCCGTGAACAGCATCTCCTTCCCCCTGCTCATGCGCTGGAATGGCGAGAC
Organism: Akkermansia sp.; assembly: GCA_017435365.1. Taxonomy (GTDB): domain Bacteria; phylum Verrucomicrobiota; class Verrucomicrobiia; order Verrucomicrobiales; family Akkermansiaceae; genus Akkermansia. Next base: position 2,405 of record JAFSFD010000003.1, read on the forward strand.
CATCCCGACCCTCCCCTTCCGCCTGGCACTGGCCCGCCTGGGGCTGGATGGCAAGGATGTGCGGGTGCGGCTCGGCAAGGATATCACCTACGGCGGCTTCACCCTGCCCATCGATGACAACGCCCGCACCCGCCTGACGGAAGCCAAGGTCGAGAACATCCCCCTGGCAGATGTGGTAGGCGGTGTGAACCTCACCGAAAAACTGGGGCCGAATCCCTGCATCATGCTGGAGCAGCCCGCCGAAAAGCAGAACACCCCGCTGCGCCTGGAGCGCCTTGCCCGCACACTCTCCCAGCTGGCCGGAGTCGAAAAAATCCTTACCCACACCAGCGAGCGCCCCCTGGGCGGACAGGTGCTGCAGCAGATGCCCATCATGCAGGGCTGGAAAATCAACACCACAGCCTGCGTGCTCCTGCTCTTCTTCCTGTGGGTGATGCCCTTTGTGCCCGGCGTGCTGCGCTGGGGCATTCTGCTCGCGCTGCCCGCCGCCCTGCTCTGGTTTGCCGCAGAAGCCGTGCAGCACGGCTACTGGTTCACCGCCACCGCCACCCTCGCCTGGTGGCTCCTCCTTGCCATCGTGTTCTGCATCCACAGAACATACGATAAGGGGCTCTTCGGCAAGCGCCGCTAGGTCCTGCCTGCAAGGGCAGGATTGACCCTTTTCTCTTCCCAATCATTGGGAAATAATAAATCACACCCTACAGGATAACGATATCCGCTTCGCGGACGATATCTTGCCTGCGGCAAGACGATATCCGGCTCCGCCGGACGATATCCTCCCGTTGGTCGGACTTAGGTGAGCAGTTCCCTCTGCCAGTTCATCAGCTGCGCCAGGCCCTTATCCTCATGCGCGGCGATGGATTCAATCTGGCTGCGGGTGGCAATGAGGGAGGGTTCCAGCGCCAGCGACTCCGCAATCGCGTTGCGGCGGGCAGCCCATTTCTCCACGCGTGAATCAAAATGCGCATCGGACTCGTGGTGGGTGCGCTTGATGAGATTCGGGTATTCCTCCTCATCCATCAGCTGGAAATGCTCCACGGCCTTGCGGAAGCGCGCGGCGCGGTGGTGGTGCATGCTGCTGTGCGGGAACACCGGGCGGAATTCCTGCAGCGCCGTGCTCCAGCGGATGAGCTCATCGTTGGAGCTCACCATGAATGCCGGGCGGTCGATGGCGGCCGCCTCCTTATCGCGCCAGAGCCAGAGGGCACGCAGCGCGGCCAGGCCGCGGCGGTTCAGCTTGCCGCTGCCCTTAATGCGCCAGGGATCCTGCCCGGTGCTGGCGTGGCGTTCGCGGCCATGCTCCAGATTGCAGGCGCAGCTCTCCAGGAACCACTCGTAGCGCCCCAGCTGCTTCAGCTCAGCCACCAGCTTATCGGCCATGCCCAGCATGAACTTCACGTCCCCCTGGGCATATTCCTTCATGTCATCCGGCATGGGGCGCAGGCCCCAGTTGGCACGCTGGTTCTTCTTGCTGAGCACAATGCCGTAGTAGTGCTCCACCAGTGCCGCCAGGCCGAACTGCTGGAAACCCAGCAGGCGCGCAGCAATCTGCGTATCAAGAATCATATGCGGCAGCACCCCGTATGCGGTCTGCAGCAGGCTCATGTCGTAATCCGCGCCGTGCATCCACACATCCGCCTCCTGCAGCCAGAGGGTGAAGAGCTTCATATCCTCGATGGCCAGAGGGTCGATGATGACCACACCCTCTGCGTCCGCATACTGGATGAGGCAGAGCTTCTCGCGGTGGCGGTGCAGGCTGTCGGCTTCCAGATCAAGCACAGTGCGACCCTGCGGCTGGGCGGCAGCACGCAGTTTCCACTGAAATAATGCTTCAGAATCCGTAATCATGAGCGCGCGTCATGCTACCACATAGAGCCACTCATTGCAAGCTTATAATCTGCTGAGCTCTCTTTCATTATCTCAAAGCCGCATGCAATCCGTACAAAATCGCCATTTTCGGTATACTGCGTCTCTGAAAAAAATCCTTCATTTGTCAATCGTCACTCGTCAATTGTCAATTCCATTTTGGGCTTGCCCAAAGTCCCCCTGGGGCGTATAATACTGCGCGTTATGAAACAGTACGCCTCACAGCTTCTGCGTTACCCCGAAATGGGGATTTCCCTGGATCTTTCCAAACTGCCGCTCACCCCGGAGTTCCTGGCAGAGATGAACCCGCTCATCGACCGCGCCTATGCCGATATCGCGGCGCTGGAGAGCGGCGTGATTGCCAACCCGGACGAAAACCGCATGGTGGGCCACTACTGGCTCCGCAACAGCGCCATTGCCCCCACCGCCGAGCTGCGCGCCAAGATTGATGACCCCCTGGCCGACCTGAAAGCCTTTGCCGCCAGCGTGCTGGCCGGTGAGGTGCTGGCCCCGAACGGCAAGAAGTTCACCACCTGCCTGGTCATCGGCATCGGTGGTTCGGCCCTGGGCCCGGAGCTCGTGGCCGATGCCCTGCCCGCCAAGGGCCTGAACATGGCTTTCCTCGACAACACTGACCCGGACGGCATGTACAAGGTGCTCGACACCCTGCCCCTGAGCGAAACCCTCGCCGTGGTCATCTCCAAGAGCGGCGGCACCCCCGAAACCCGCAACGGCATGGTCTGCGCCCAGCAGTACTTTGCCGATAAGGGCCTCAACTTCGCCAGGCAGGCCGTGGCCGTCACCGGCGTGGGCTCCACCCTGGATAAGGTGGCCGTGGCTGAAGGCTGGGTGAAGCGCTTCCCCATGGAAGACTGGGTGGGCGGCCGCACCTCCGAAACCTCCGTGGTGGGCCTGGTTCCCGCTGCCCTGCAGGGCGTGGATATCGACAGTCTGCTGGCCGGCGCCGCCGCCATGGATGCCCACACCCGCGTGGCCGATACCGCCACCAACATGGCCATGAAGCTCGCCCTGGCCTGGTACGAAGCCGGCGAAGGCAAGGGCAAGAAGGACATGGTGGTGCTCCCCTACAAGGACAGCCTCGTGCTCTTCTCCAAGTACCTGCAGCAGCTCATCATGGAATCCCTCGGCAAGGAGCTCGACCTGGACGGCAACACCGTGAACCAGGGCATCTCCGTGTACGGCAACAAGGGCTCCACCGACCAGCACGCCTACGTGCAGCAGCTGCGCGACGGTATCAACAACTTCTTCGTCACCTTCATTGAAGTGCGCCAGGCCCCCACCGATACCGTGAAGGTCGAGGACAACTTCACCGCCGGTGACTACCTGCAGGGCTTCCTGCGCGGTACCCGCAAGGCCCTCTCCGAAAGCGGCCGCAAGAGCATCACCATCTCCATCCCCGTGGTGAACGCCTACACCCTCGGCATGCTCATCGCCCTCTTCGAGCGCACCGTCAGCTTCTACGCCAGCCTCATCCACATCAACGCCTACCACCAGCCCGGTGTGCAGGCCGGCAAGCTGGCTGCCAACGTGTTCCTGAAGCTCCTGGCCGCAGCCGAAGGCGCCCTCTCCTCCACTCCCGCCACCGCCGGCGAAATCGCCGCCAGGCTCGGCACCGATGAGGAGGACACCTACCACGCCCTCGTTCACATTGCCGAAAACGGCAAGGCTACCTGGACCCTGGCTGATTGCCCCTGTGGGGATCAGTTCAGCAAGTAATCACCCCCCCGCCTCAATTCCGTATCCCTCCATCCGCAAGGATGGAGGGATATTTCATACCACAGCGCAGCTATGGTATTTACATACTTGCGGCCTGGGAGGGCGTAGGCTTGCCGAAGCCCCCAGCAAGTATTTCATTGAGCGAAGCGACAAGTTACCGCTGCATCAGCAGCGGTACTTCCAATGGCGCTTCACACCAACATAGTCGCATTCATTGGGAAAATGATTCTAATGCTTCTTATATCCCAATGGTTGCAGCATCTCGTTCCGATACCAAATAGGCAGTACGGTGCCCATGCTGCGGTAACCAGTCGCCCCGCTCGCGGGGCTCAATGAATGACACTGGCTGCGCCGGCGTATGAAATGCAGCCTTGCTGCACGAAAAAGTGCTTTTCCCAAACCGGGAAAAGCACTTTCTGAAAACCAAAACCTGGTGGATAATAACTTTAGCGCTTGCTGAACTGGAAACGCTTGCGGGCACCGGGACGACCAGCCTTCTTGCGTTCCTTCATGCGGGAATCGCGGGTCAGCAGGCCCTGCTCACGGAGAGCGGAGCGGTACTCCTCGTCAATCATAACCAGGGAGCGGGCAATAGCCAGGGAGATAGCACCCGTCTGGCCGTGCACACCTCCACCGCGGCACACAACACGCACATCGAACTTCTTCATGGTGTTGGTGGCGTAGAAGGGCTGCAGAACGGCGTTCTGGAGAGCATCCGTGGGGAGGTACTCCTCGAAGGAACGACGGTTGATGGTAATCTTGCCGGACTTGCCTTCCTCAGCGGGGGTGAGCCAGGCGTGAGCGATGGCTTCCTTGCGACGGCCAGTGGCGTTGTAGGGAGTAGTAGACATAGTCAGAGATTTCTAATTTAGCCGATGGTTACAACTTCCGGAGTCTGAGCGGTGTGGGGATGCTCAGCACCAACATAAACCTTGAGACGGCCACCCTGGGCGCGGCCCTGGCGGGTGTGGGGCACCATGCCCTTCACAGCCATCTCCACGATGAGCTCGGGGTGAGTCTTACGCAGCTTGGCGGGGGTGGTCACCACCTGGTTGCCCACATAGCCGGTGTAACGGGTGTAAATCTTGGCGCGCTCCTTGTTACCGGTGAGCACCACCTTATCGGCATTCACGATGATCACATAGTCACCGCAGTCCACGTGGGGGGTGAAGATCGTCTTGTTCTTACCGCGAAGCAGGTTAGCTGCTTCAACTGCAACCTGACCGAGCACCTTGCCGGCAGCATCGATCACATACCACTTACGCTCAATATCCTGAGGCTTGGCAGAGAAGGTTTTCATATGTTCGTTTCTTACTTATTCCAGTTTTGGCTCTCGCCACATCGCGACCTCTAAACAGGTCAGCTCGCAGAGGGTAGCACAGCACAATTTTAATGTCAACCGCATTTTGTGACTTGATGCAACTTTTTTCGCTAAATCGCAAAAAAGCGCTTGCCTTGTGGGGCTTTTGGCATTAAACTACCCGCGCACGGGTGTACCCATACGCCGCGCAAACCAACCAATTAAGAACGACATAATGGCAAATCCCCCCAATAATCGCGGCGGCAAGCCGCAGCAGCGCCCGAACGGCCCGCGCCCCGCGGGCAATGCACGTCCCACCGCCCCGGCTCCCAAAGCCAAGAAGGTTGATGACGATGGCGAGGGCGAAATCGAGCTCGAAGGCGTGGTTTCCGCCGTGCTCGCCGGCACCATGTTCCGCGTCAAGGTGGCCAATGGCCATGAGTTTCTGGCCCACATCTCCGGCAAGATGCGCAAGCGCTTCATCCGCCTCGTTGTAGGCGACCGCGTCCGTATCGAGGTCTCACCCTACGATATGACCAAGGCCCGCATCACCTTCCGCCTGAACTAAAGTCCTGCCCGCAGGGCAGGATATCGTCTGCGCCGCAGGTGCAGATATCGTCCACGCCACAGGCGTGGATATCGTCCGGCAGCTTTGCTGCCGGATTTCGTTTTCCCTATAGCGCGCAGCTATGCTATCTCGCATTCGTAGGAAAAAGCCTCACTATCCCCTCAATCGGGACTGAAGTCCCGTGCCCCGAAACAAAAAGCAACCCGGCGCGATCCATCTCGACCGCGCCGGGAAAATCAATCATCACGCCTTTCTTCTGCGGCGCGCAGCGAGTGCTGCCAGAGCCATCAGGCTGAGGGTTGCTGTGGCGGGCTCGGGAACATTGTCCACAAGCAGGGTGCCTACATTATCGATTACCCGGTAATCCACATAGAGCGTATCGCTCTGCACATTACTGAATACCGAACTGGCCAGCACCCGGCTGCTCTCCGTATCCACCACCACGGGCAGGTTCACCCCGCTCAGACCGGTGAAGAGGTTGAGAGTCTCCCCATAGTCCAGCGCGCCCACGCTCGCCAGCAGGGATTCGCCCATCTGCAAGCCGGTGCCGAAAGTCAGTGCGCCGCTCAGCGTCACCGCCCCGGCCTCCAGCCCACTCATCTCCAGCGTAGCACCATCCGCCAGGGTCAGGCAAGCCGTATTCAGCACAGCCCCGGTGCCAAAAGCTGCAGTGCCGCTCACAGTGGCCGCAGCCTTCTCACTTGCTGTATCGGCTCCTGTATACAAGCCCACCGTCTTACCCCCGGCCACATCCAGAATATCCAACGACAGCGCTCCCTGATTCAGCACCGCCATATCGCCACCGCTGGCCACCACTCCGCTCAGGCGACTGGCGGTATTGCTCACGGTCAGGTGCCCGCTACCGGCGTTTTCCACTGTGCTATGGGTCAGCTGCGACTTCAGCTCTCTGGCATCAGCAGCCTCCACCTTGACCCGGGCATTCTGTATCTCGTGATTTCCATCATTGAAATACTGAAGTTTATCACCGGAGGCATTGGCGCTCTTCACTATGGCGCTTGCGGCAGACTGACCGATAACCTCCACGGAATCCTTGACGAAGGAAGCCCCCTCTGCCACATGCATCCGGTCAAACCACATATCGCCACTTTGTTTCAGCGTGCCGTTCTGAATCGTCAGAGCGCTGTTCTCCTCGCTGTCCATGGCCGCCTGTACGGTGATAGTGTGACCATTGGCATCAAACACAGTACCTTTATCCGTTGTTCCATTGAGCACTACCGAGTTGCTGCCGGAAATCACAAAATCATCCATCGCCAGGATTGTGCCATCTCCTAACTGCACCGTATCATTTGCCCTGAAACCGGTAATGCCGGCGGAGCCGATATTGACCCGGGCGGTTCCGCTCATTTCTGAGCCCAGTATAAATCTGTCGGCATTATCTCTCGTAGTACTGAATAATATCCCCTTCAGGTTGGCCACACCAGACATGGCCTGGAACGTACCGCCGGAATCCCAGCCCATATGCATGGTGGTTCCACTCGCATTCAGCGTGCCGCCATTCAAGACCAGGGTAGATGCAGAATCATGCCAGTGCGCGAGCAACAGGCTGATAGTTTCATCCTGCCCTTCTTTATCTGTGAATGTCGTTCCGCTGATATTCAGCGTTGCACCGGCTTCTATGCTCAGGCTTGTATTCTGCTCCCTGTCAGAAGTACCCAGGCGCAACTGATTGGTCGTGACATCAGCACCTGAAGCCAGGATGACCTTCTCTGTGCCGAAATCCAACTTACCGCTAATAGCAACCTCTCCGCTGATAGTCGTTGTTCCATTGCCCTTGAACGTGGCATTGGCAAGGCTGGCTTTATGAAGATTCAGATTACCTGCTCCAGCTTTCACAAACATGCCGGTGCCACTCAAATCTGAAATATCGGATGAGCCTGACGAATGAGCCAGTTTCAAAGTCCCCGAACCATTCACCACCAGCTTGCCTTCGCCCTGCATCACAGAATTCACCGTGATGGTATGCCCGGCGGTGTCAAATATGGTGCCGGTCTCTTCGCCCACCAGCTGCACTACTCCACCATTGCCGGTAATGCTGAAATCGGAAGTAGCGGCTATGGTGCCGTTCCCCAGCTGCACCGTATCATTTGCCCTGAAACCGGTAATGCCGGCGGAACCGATATTGACCCGGGCGGTTCCGCTCATTTCTGAGCCCAGTATAAATCTGTCGGCATTATCTCTCGCAGTACTGAATAATATCCCCTTCAGGTTGGCCACACCAGACATCGCCTGGAACGTACCGCCGGAATCCCAGCCCATATGCATGGTGGTTCCACTCGCATTCAGCGTGCCGCCATTCATGACCAGGGTAGATGCAGAACCCGACCAGTGCGCGAGCAACAGGCTGATAGTTTCATCCTCCCCTTCTGCATCTGTGAATGTCGTTCCGCTGATATTCAGCGTTGCACCGGCTTCTATGCTCAGGCTTGTATTCTGATTCGGTTCAGAAGTGCCCAGGCGCAACTGATTGGTCGTGACTTCAGCACCTGAAGCCAGGATGACCTTCTCTGTGCCGAAATCCAACTTATCGCTAATAGCAACCTCTCCGCTGATAGTCGTTGTTCCATTGCCCTTGAACGTGGCATTGGCAAGACTGATATCAGCGATATTCAGTGCGCCGTTGTAATTCTTCGTGAATGAGCCGGAACCCGTCAGGCTCAAGCGGCCGCTTCCGGAAATGCGGGCATCGGTGAGGCTCATATCGTCCGCCCCCATATCCACCGAAAGCACTGCGTCTCCCTCTACCCGGATGCTATCCAGTGCAGACATCTGCCCAAGGCTCAGGTTCTGAGTAAATTCACCTTCACTACCATCCAGAATCCATTGTGCTCCATTGGCAGCTGTGATGTTATTTGTCACATCCAGAGCCATACCTGTCGTCAGATTGCTCTGTATATCGAGGTTCTCCACCGTCAGAGAACCGGCACCCTTGATAGTGGCAGCATCCTTGATGATCATCGTATCTGCACTGACTGCCGTATTCAGCACCACGGCACCGGAGCCAGTCATTTCCATTCGCCCGAACTGAAGTCCCGAGCCATTGGCCGAGCTCACCGTAAAGGTTTCACCGTTGTCGAAATAGCCTTCTGCCACGGTATGATTCTCTGATATCTCAGCAGTATTCACACCACCGAAACCTGCAAACACAACTCTGGCGTTATCCGTCAGCACTGTTTCATCGCCAGTCCAGCCCACATAGTCTGCGGCCATCTCAAAGCTGGCACGCAGTCCATTGGCATCGGCACTCAAGCTTGCGGTCAGATACCCGCTGTCACCAATTGTCAACTTACCAGCCAGCGCACTCCAATCACCGGATGCCAGTGTATACTCCTTGTTGAATGACAGGGAACCCAGATTGGTAAAGCTGATACTCTGCTGCTGAACCTCAGCACCCAGACTGACCCCACCGGTAATCAGAGCTGCTGAGCTCTCTCCATATGCACCGAATATCAGGCTGCCTCCATTCAAGACAAGTGCGTTGTTCAGCGTAGCGCTACTACCGGCAGCACCGGCCAGCACGCTCAACGAATGCCCCGCATCCAGAGAATAAGCCCCGCTGCCCAGCGTCAGCTCTGCCCCCTGGGCTATGCTGATATCACCGTGAATGGTAGGCGTCGTGGTGAATTCCAGGTGTCCCTGTAGTGCCGTCACATCATGCACCACATTGGCAGCATTCGTAAACGTCTGAGTGCCGGTGCCGTCCTTCACAATGTTCAAGCCATTGGCAGCATCACCCAGGATGGTACCGTTGTATGTATGCTCCTTCCCTGCGGTATTGATGATAAGCGTGTTCAAGGCAGAGGAACCTGGGCCGCCTTGCCCATCGGTCTTCATCGGGCCGGCATACAGGTAAGTGTTCGCAGTGCCCTCCAGCCCCGCCACCTTGGCATTATTTGTATTGATTGCCAGGCCGGGGTGACTATCAGCATCGCCTTGCAGCGATATAACCATCCTATGGGCTGCTTTGTCGTGTGCCAGCTCCAGGTGCTGAATGGAGTAATCGTTCAGGCTGCTCCAACCGCCATACAGTTGCTTTACCACCAGAGTGCCGCTGAAATCATTCTTCCCCGTCAACCGCATGCGGCTGGTGCCGGAGGCATACCAGTTCGGGTTCGCAGACCACGTTATCTCACCGGCCCCCGTCAGGGAACCGATATTCCACTGGTGAGCCCATGAATTTGAGGTTTCCGTGATACTCAACGACTTACCATCATCTATATGGATATGGTTCACATTGTGCGTGATTCGCTGGTAATCCGTACTGGTCTGATTTGCCGTAATGGTGACATTTTCTGCAATTTTCAGGGTACCGCCGATATTCTGAGTCCCATACGACTGGAGATACCCCAGGCTTATGTTTGCGGTGGCCAGTTCCAGCGTGCCACCATCTGCATTGAGATTACCGTGATAAATGCTGAACGCACCATTTTCCAGACGTAGGGTTGCACCTTCTGCAGCGCCTATCTGGCCATTCACGTTGAAGGTACCGGTCCCGGCATTCAGCTTGCCGGTTCCGACAGTAGCGAGGACCTTAGCACCGGAGCCGATGGTTCCACCGTTACCATACATAGTGCCACCGTTTTCCAGATTCACCTTATCGGACAAAGTCAGCCGATTCAGGCGCATCACGCCAGTGCCGGAAATGGTGGCAGCGTTTTCGGCATCCAGCCGGCCGCCATCACGCAGATTAAGAGTGGCCTCATCCTGCACGGTAAAGCTATCGTAATCCAGAGAACCACGGAGCTCAAGCGAGGTGCCCGCTCCGGCGAAGACCATATTTTTACCCCTCAGGGTACCACCTTCATTCACATTCAGGGTCCTGGCAGAAGCTGCGCTCTGCGTCTCATTCAGCTGCCAGACACCGCCGCTGTTGATGTTCACGGTAGCGCCGGCAAAAACGCCATCCTCAGCCGTGGTCAGCAGCACGCGGCCACCGCCACCGGCCACATTCACGGTGCCGGAATAGCCGCTCGCCACATTAGCAAGGCGCACTTCGCCACTGCTCCAGCCCCTGCCATCCACGTTCAGCGTATCCGAACCGGAAAGCGCATAGTTCACCACCAGGGTGCCACCACCACCCAGATTCAGACTGCTCAACTTCTCGGAGGTGCCGGCAGCACCATACTGCACCGTGGTGCCGGAGAGAGCGCCGATGCGCAACTGACTGTGGCTGCTGAGGTCGAGCTGGGTGGTAGTGTCAGCATTCAGGCCCAAAACACCGGTTGATGCAGCATCAATCACACCGAGGGTATCGGCAGCATTCTCAAACTGCACCATCACGCCGCCGGCATTCACCAGCCACTTGTTAGCAATATCGGCAGCAGCGGCTCCGGTCAGCTGCAACTGACCTCGGTTAAGCGTCTTGCTCACCCCGTCCGCCACCTCACCGCTGAAGGCGAACGTGCCGCCATCGGTGCCGGCATCCACCGTCATGGCGCCGGTGCCGGTCACACTGCCGGCGTAGGAGGTGGTGGAATCCACCCCCTCATTAAACTGCACGGCAAAGGTGCCGCCATTCAGCACCACATCGCCTTTGTGCCCGAAGTAGGCAGCATACTTGCCGGTATCCTCCAGCACCTGGCCACCTTCCACATACTCCTGGGTGTGGCGCACACCCTCGCGCATCACATAGGTGCCGCCGCTCTCCACCGTCACATTGCCCGTGAGGCGGGCATGACTGCCCAGCTCGAATGTACCGCCATCGGTCACAGTCACGTTCATTGCGGCATCGGCATAGTGCCAGTCATCCTCATGCGAATAGCGGTTCTCATTGAGCCCTGAGGCAGAGCCGGCGCCGTGGATGGTGTTTGTGCCTCGCAGCACCACGGTACCGCTGTCCACCTGCAAGCCGCTGTCGCTATGTTGCAAGTTGGTGCGGATGCTGTTGAGTGTCCAGGTACCCTCTGCCTCATCGTAAACAATCTTCAAGCTGCTGTCGGCAGAGTCGGCAAAGGAACCCGCGTAGGCCGTATTGCCGGCTTCCTTGTAGGTAAGGGTGGAGCTGCCGCTGTAGTTAGCCACCAGGGCATCCTCGGTCAAGGCATTGATGGAGAAGCCTGCCCGGGTAGAATCCGCTGCCTCGGCAGCGGTGTACCAGTCCATGCTGTTGCCGTTCATATCCAGCGTGCCGCCACGGTTGCCGAAGGTCAGGTCGCGCTTAATCTGCCCCGCATCGCTGATAACCACCGTGGCCCCGGTATTCACCAGCACGTTGTAGGCTGCATAGCCCCCCTCCCGATTCAGGTAGGTCTTGCCGCTGCCGCCCAGGTTCAGCAGCACATCGTTATTCCCGCTGCCTTCGATATACAAATCGCCCGCGCCAATCTTGCGCCACTCACGCATATACTCCGCCGGATTGGTGAGCTGCACGTGTACCTCGGCTCCCTCATTGATGACATAGCCCGCATGGTTGAACAGATTGCTCTCTCCCTCGGCAGAGGAAATGGTAAACTTCCCGCCACTGAACTCTGCATAGCCGATACCCAGATCCACCGTATCATTCAGCACAATGCGGTTCTCTTTTGCCGTGGCATTGAACACCAGGTTCTCCGTGAAGAACAAGTCCTGATTACTCTGCGCCACATAGGACTCTCCGTAAGTATACCAATTCTGCGTATCTTTCAGCCCGCTCAGGTCAGACCAGGTGTTCAACCCGGATTTAAGCCCGACGAACGAAACCGTCTCCATTCCTTCCCCTGTCACAGTTCCCAGCCATTTTGTCGTGCTGCGTCCCCAATCATCCGTTACCGTCTCACCCTGGGTGCTCACTGCATTCAGGTACACCTCACTCACCGCCCCCATGTTCACCTTCTTCGTGTAGCGCTCCTCAACCACCTGTTTATCAAAAGTCGTATCTACAACAAAAGCTGAACCGACCTGCCCGGACAAGATTTCGCCACGGTTGGACCCGATGTACTGGTAGGTGCCCGAAGCATCATCCCACACATAGAGCGGGCTGCCGGAATCGCCCGGACGACTGACCCAAGTGAGCGGATCAGAGGCATTGATACCACCGGCGTCAAAATACTCCTGCGAATAAAAGCCGGTGCTACCGGCGTACCCAGCAGCACCCGACACAATGCCACCGATGACATAATTGTATGCCGAGATAAGTTGCGATGCATTGTTAGGATACGACCTATCAACCAGTGTCGTTGTATTGTATGTGGAGCGCCACTGCTGCCCGCTGCCAGCGTGATAATAGGTCAGGCTGCCCAGATCCTTGCCTGCCGTATCATACAGCTCAGCATATGGCGCATCTGTAATCACCTTGCTCAGGCGCATCACGCGGTGATCTGTTGCATTGCCAATTGAAGTAGACAACGCATGGCTGAACACATTCGAATTCCAGCGAGTGTCCCCCACCCCCTCTCCCAGCTCAATACCCTTGTATTTCACAGCATTCTCCATCCCTATCCCGTACACCTTGTTGCTGAACCACGAATCGAACGTATAGTTGTGAGCCACAGTAGCAATGGCTGAGGGAGAAATGGCCGCGCAGGTTGCCACATGGTAGGTGCTGCCGAAATCGATCATACCATGCGGCATGACATAGGTCTGCTGCCCGCCTGTGTAAGTGATGGTCACGCCCCCCTCCTGCTGGCGGATATGCTGCAGCAGCGCATTGGCGCTCTCCGTCGTCTTATAACGCCCGGTATTCTGCCCGAAATCCGTGTAGGTTATCAGCGTGGCATCACTATGCATAATACCTGCCTGTGCAGGTGCATTGCCCACAAGTGCAGCAAACATGGCATATATTGCCGAGCGGAGAGAAAGAGGAAGATGCAGTTTCATACACAAAAGTCTACCATTCCCGATACTACGCCTGTCTCCCGGCAAAGTCAAGCCATGATTGCATCCTCACACGTCCGAGCGCAGCGAGGATATCGTCTGCGCCTCCAGGCGCAGATATCGTCCACGCCACAGGCGTGGATTTCGTCCGCCCGTGAAACGGGCGGATATCGTTCCCTATGGTGCCCCGCTCGAGCATCCAGCGTTCGTTGGGAAGCCCCCCTTCGGGACTGAAGTCTCGTGCCCCGACACAAATTCCCCTGCGCCGCCAGGCGCAGCTGACTCTTTACATTCAAAATCCTACATCCAAAATTCAAAATGACGAAGCCCCAGATTCTTTCGAATCTGGGGCTTCATTTACCACTTGTCCCGGCGTAGCCCGCAAGGGCGGAGACGGATGGCAGCTATCTACTCCCGGAGCTCGCGATAGCGAGCGCAGGCCTCGGCGTAGCTGCGTAGCAGCGGAGACGGGTCGCGGGACAGCTTTTGCCTTGGGCTTCCCAATAGGTGGCTCTTTGCGCTGCCCCTGCTCTATAGG
>JAFSFD010000056.1 GCA_017435365.1 Akkermansia sp.
GCTTGCCGCTGGCGCGGATGCACTTCTGCGTGTCGGTAGCGCGAGCGGGTTTCCACGGCGGGGTCCACACACCCAGGAAATACGGTACAAACTGGTTCATGCCTGCGTTCGTGAACAGCAGGCCCGGGCTCTGCGGCATGAGTGAGGCGGAAGGCACTACGGCATGCTGCTTCTCCTGGAAGAAATCAAGGAAACTCTGGCGAATCTGCGCGGATGTCATCATAACGATGGAAGTATGCGGTAAAGATATATTGGTACACGCCTAGCATACACCGCTTCCGCCCCCATGTAAAGCAAATATGCGCGTTTCCCTCCACGTCCGCGAAGCAGATTTCGCTCCATCCGCAAGATGGGATACCGTTTCCAGATTATCGCCCCCTATTCAACCCAATGATTAGAACCACCATCAGCAAGGCATGCCTACGCCCCAAGTTCCACTCACGCATTCCGCCAGCACATGGCTCCATTATTTTTTCTGCCGCACGAGTACACGGTGGGTATCATTGGCAATCTTATGCAATTTACCCTTGATGTAAAGCATGGTGCTTCCCGTGTAAAAATAAACCTCGCGGTTCGGAGAGACGCGCACAAAAGCCTGATTATGCAAGCCTGTGCGGTTGGGTCCATAATGCACCGAGGTATTGCGGCCGAACTCCACCACCCATCCGCTGGCCGGGGCCACGAAAGTTCCGGTAGGGGCTTTGCACCAGGCCCGCAAGCCGGTATCCTCATCTCCAAAACTCTCCAGGTATTCCTGAATGGCAGCAGCATCCTCAAGCTTACCACTGCTGCCCAGTTTCTTCATTCGGCTCTGGAGAGCAGCTTTCAACTTCGCACGGGACTTTGCCGTAGCCTTCTTCATGCCATTCCAGAACTTGCCTTCCATCTCGGCCACGACATCAACTCCCATTTTGCCGATTGGAGCCCCGGCCTGCAAGTGCTCGCATTTCCCGCCATCTGCCAGAGGAAAGCGGCCCACCTGTTTCGCATTTTCCACAAACCAGCACTCCTTATCCTCAACAATGACAAAATCCCGCCCGGCGTAGGTCAGGCGCTGCGTCTTTCCGGTAGCACTCTCCAGCTGCCCGGCAACAAAGGTATATTTCCCGCCTTTGCCATCCACCCACTGATTGCTCTTGAAAAAATCCGGCGGCTCGACGCCATACGCCGCACCATCCCGGAGTTCCTGCCCGGCCTCCACAGCGGCAGCATAATCAGCCAGCGCCTTGGCTGCGGCATAATCCTCTTTCTCCTGCAAGGCGTTCACCTTCTGGTGCAATGCGGCCAGAAAATCTCCCTTCCTCCTGGCAAAAACCTTTTCGTACTGCCTGGCATACGAAGCCACCGCCCCCTCTACGCAAGCCGGAGGCTCAGGCAAATCCATGGCCACGCACGACATAGCCATAACCAGCAACAACACCCATGAACAGTTCTTCATACCCCAGATACTACCAAATCGGCAAAATCGTTACAAGACCTTTTTCCTAAAGAGTTACATATACTATACGCACGTATCCCAAAGTTTGAGTACTAATCTCGATAAATTGGAATTTGTGGGGGCGATTGGCCAGAAAGCTTACATACCCTGCTGCTGGAGGAGGGCATCCGGGTTGGGCTCGCGGCCCATAAACTCGCGGAAGGACTCACTCTCCGGGCGGGAGCCGCCGGTGCTGAGCACGGCGCGGCGGAAATCCGCCCCGGTAGCGGCATTGGTGGGGCCTTCCTTCTCGAAGCGCGAAAAAGCATCTGCCGCGAGCACCTCAGCCCACTTGTAGGAGTAATACCCCGCTGCATAACCGGAGGACACGCAGTGCGTAAGGCAGCGCATGATGGATGGCCCCCAGGTGGAGAGGGGCATGTGCCAGGGCTCAAGCAGCTCGCGGGTGGCGGCATCCAGGTCGCGGCCACGGAACTTGGCAGCATAGTTCATATGCATCTCCAGATCAAGCTTGGCCATGCGCAGCTGGCTCATGGCCTCGATTCCGGGCATAAACACGCGGCTCTGCTGCAGTTTGCGCAGAAGGTCGGCCGGCATGGCCTCATCCGTTTCCCAATGGCGGGCATAGGAGGTGATACCCTCGGGAATCCATACCCAGTTTTCATTCAGCTGGCTGGGCAGCTCCACAAAGTCGCGGGCCACGCGGGTGCCGGAGTGAGCCACCAGCTCCACATCGCTCAGCAGGCTGTGCAGGGTGTGGCCAAACTCATGGAAAAGGGTGAGGATATCCATGTGTGTGAACAAGGCGGGCTTGCCATTGGACGGCGATTTAAGATTGCAAACCAGCACGACCAGATGAGGCGGGCGCTGGCCATTCACCGCAGCGTGGTGACGCACGGGCATGACCCAGGCACCCTCGCGCTTGGTGCTGCGGGGGTGCAGATCCATGTAGAACGAGCCCAGATGGCGCCCTGTGGCGGCATCATGAATAGCGTAAAGCTTCACCTCCGGGTGCCAGACCTCGTGCATCCCCTCGGGCAGCTCCTGCCCGGGCTGCAGGCACACCGTGGGCAGCTCCGAAACGCGGATGGCATACAAGCCCTCAAAGACAGAGAACATGCCGGCCACCACATTCTCCTTCTTGTGGTATGGGCGCAGCGATTCCATGTCGAACTTGTAAATCTCCTCGCGCATCTGGTTGGCGTAGTAGTTCACATCCCAGGGATTAATCTGGTTCACATTCCGGCCCTGCCGGCGGGAAATGAAGCTGAGCATGTCATTCGTCTCGCGGTCGAAGGCAGGCTTTACCTTGCGCATCATATCATCCACAAAATCCAGGGCAGCTGCCCCGCTCCCCACCATGCGGCGGGCGGTAGCCAGATCCGCATACGTGCCGAAGCCCAGGAGGGTGGCCAGCTCGGCGCGCAGCTCCATCACGCGGGCAACCACCGGCGCGTTGTCCATGCCGGGGGCACTGCCCTCGGTGTTGCGGCCTTCCCAGCACAGGCGGCGGGTTTCCTCCACATCGCAATGGCGCAGCACATCGCCCACGCTGGCATACTCCAGCGTGATAATCCACTGGGGGGATTCGGGGGTACCGAATCCGCGCTCCAGGGCGCGGGAAGCAGCGCGGGCCATCCAGTCCTCGCTCAAGCCGGCCAGCTTGCTCTTATCCGTAATGACGAGTTGCCAGGCATCCAGCGCATCCTTACAATTTTTGTCATACTGGATGTAGAGGCCGGCCAGTTCCTTTTCGATTTCCATCTTCCGGGCCTTCTTATCGGCAGGCAAGTCGGCGCCGCTGTCCTTGAAGGCATCGAGCACCTGCTGCACATAGCGCTGGCGTGCCGGGGAAAGGCTGCCGACCCAGGGAGCCCCGGAGGCCGCACGAATAACACTCCACAGGCGGTCATTCGCGGAAATGGAAGAATCGAACTCTGCCACCAGCGGGGCCACTTCCATCTGCGCTGCGCGCACCTCCGGACTGTCCATAAGGTTAAAAAGGTTGCTCAGCAGCACATCTACCGTGAAAATCTCACGGCACAGCTGCTCATAAGCACCAAAAGTGTTCTCCCAGGTGGCCTCCTGCGGCTGCACCCGGCAGATGTTTTCCAGCTTCTGCTTAGCGCGGTCGATAGCCAGGCGCACATCGGCCACCCCCCGGGCCGGGGTCAGGCGCGACCAGCGGGGGTATTCCCCTCCCCATTCCAGGAAAGGGTGCTCCTCTGCTGCCAGCACCGGCAACGCAGGTGATTCACAAGACTGCTGCGCAGCCAGCGGAGAGGCAAATAAAGCGGAAACGGCTACCGTGAGCAGGAGAGACCGGGATAACATACGCCCTTATATACGTACGCACCGCCTGCATTCTTTCATTTTCAATGAAAACGGAGCAAAAAATCTGCCCCGGCCGGGTGAATCCTCCCCCTTATCCGGCAGAGACCGTCTCCAGATACCGGCGGACAACGCGGGAAACGGTCTCCTGCACGGGGGGCATGGGGATTCCCAGCTGCACCGTGAGGCGGGAATTTTCCATGGCAGTGTGGCGCGGGCGGGGTTCTTTGAAAAAGGGCACCTCATCCAGCTTCTGCTGCTCCACCGGGGGCACTGCGGGCAGCGCCCCCTGCTCTGCTGCCGCCTGAAGGGCCAGGCTGGCGCACTGCCACCAGCTGAGGGGCTCCCCGCTGCTGGTCACATGCACCACACCGCTGAATTCCCCTGCCCCCAGCGCCAGAGCCACGCGCGCTATATCCGCAGCATCCGTAGGGAGCGATGTCTTATCCGCCACGGCGGCCAGTGGCTGCCCGGCCAGCGCCCTGGCTACCGTACTTTCTATGAATGACGGCTTTGCAGGATTCCCGCAAACCCAAGAAACACGCGCCACCACGGCAGTGGGCAAGGCCTCCAGCACCTGCAGCTCGCCCTCGCGCTTGCTCTCGCCATACCAGCTGATAGGCCGGCACCTGGCAGATTCATCCTTCAGCCCCGCTTTTCGGCCGCAGAGCACATAATCCGTCGAGAGGTGCACAAACCGCGCCCCCGTGTGGCGGCAGGCCAGCGCCATGGCCGCAGGAGCCACCGCATTCACCAGATGCGCCTGGAGCGGGTCAGCGGCGCAAGCCTCCAGCCCGCTGATGGCTGCGCAATTCACCACCATCTCCGCGCCGCAGCCCAATACCAGCTCACTGAGTTGCTCCGCCTGCTCCAGCGGAAACTCCGCGTGCGTGGGCGCCAGCACCTCATGCCCCGCCTGCTCCGCCATGCTGCGCAGCACCTGCCCGGTGCGCCCGCTTGCTCCGAATATCAGTAACCGCATGTGCTCACTATACACGCCGCTCCCAGACTTGTCAATCCGCTCACAACACGCCCCATGCGGTTCTCCTCCGCGAGCCCGCGCAGGGCCACCTGCCCGATTACAGCAGAAAAGGCTGGATTTCCTCAGCATACATGCTAAACTAGGTGAACCTTCTGCAACTCACATGGAAACCGCCACCACCCAGCCGGGCATGAGCCTGGTCATGACCTGCTACAACACTGCCCCCTATGCCGAAGCCGCCATCCTCTCCTGCCTGCGGCAGGAATATGGCGGCCCGCTGCAATTTGTGCTGGTGAATGATGCCTCCACCGACAACACACTCGAGGTCATCCGGGCCACGGTGGCCACCCACGGCGCCGGACATGATATTGAGGTGGTGAACCTGCCGCAGAACTCCGGCGTGGCCGGAGCCACGGATGCCGGCTGGGCACGCGCCAGATACGACTGGATTATCATGATTGACGGGGACGATATCCAGCTGCCGGAACGCTGCCGCCACACTGCTGAGCTCATCTCCCGTTATCCGGAAGCCCGCATGATTACCCTCTCTGCGCAAAAATTCTGCGCCGAGGGCGACCTGGACATCCAGTCCTACTGCACGGGCGACTACGAAACCGCACCGGAGGAAATGCTCCTCAGCACCCCGCAGGAATTGGCAGATAATTACCTGCACCGCAACGCCAGGTACCGCATGAATGGATTCGGGTGCTCCATGGCCTTCCACCGCTCCCTTTACGAAAGCTGGGGGCCGTTGCTCAAAGAGGAGAAACCCGGTGCCCGTTTCCTGCAGGACACCGCCTGGGAAATGCGCGCCATGCTCAGTGCCCCGGTGCTGGGCTCCCGCAAGCTCGCCTGCCGCTACCGCGTGCATGGCCAGAACGCCGTGAGCCGCTGGCTCACCACCAGCTACAAGGGCGTCATCCAGGCGGAGCTCTTCTTCGGCAAGATGATGCAGTTCCGCATCGGCACCTTCACCCACCTGCTGCTGGACTGGCACCGTGCGCAGAACGAAAAGCTCACCCACTGGTCCGAAGCAGACATGCAGGAACTGCACGCCTTCCTCACCCGCAAGCTCAATGGCAGCTATGCCTGCGGCAACTGGTGGCAGGCCGGCTTGGCCGAAAAGCTGCGCCGCATCCGCAAGTACCGCTTTATCTCAGATATCACCGTCCTCCGCTGGGGTGCCCCTCGTCTCCTGCCCCTCTGGCTCTTTGCCGCCCTGGTCAAGCTCGGCCTCATCAAGCAGAAAGGCTGACGCCTGCGGGTGCATGCACTTGATACGCAAGCCCCCCATCGCGGCACAGGCGATAGCCGGAGCCGGAAGCAGAGCCCGTACTGCCCGCCTCGCACTTCGTACTTTTGCAGGGCCTGCGGCAGGCAGGAATCTTATTTCTTTGCAGCCTTGAGCAGTTTGAGCATATTCTCGGTACCCTTCACCAGGTCAGAGCTGCGCTCGGCGGCCGGCTTGGCATCGAGCTGCTGCTTCAGCTGCTGTGCAGACTGGAGCGGAGTCACGCCCTGGGCGTTGGCGAGGGTCGGGTCGGCACCGGCCTTGAGCAGGGCAGCGGCCACTTCATCCCGGGCATAGATGGCAGCAGTGTTCAGCGGAGTCTCCTGCTCCGCCACCCCGAAACCACCCGTCAGGTAGCTGACGCGCTTGGCCGAAAGGGTGTGGTTGGCCACTTCATTCGGGTTCTGTTTCTGGTCGGGGTCGGCACCGGCCTTCACCAGCATCTGCACACCGAGCGGGGAATCGGCATTCACTGCAACATAGATGGGAGACCAACCCACATTGTTCCACATGCGCACATCAGCCCCCTTCTTCACCAGCAGATTGAATAACTTGCGGGCCCGCTTCTCCTGGCTCTTGTCTGCCTTGCCATCCCGTTTCTGCATCTTCTTCAGGTCGCGGGCGCTGATGGCGCCACCGCCGAGGAGAGGCTGGCTGGTATCCACCTTCGGGCGGGTCCGCAGGTAAAATGCCTTAAGGGCCATGCCGCCATGTGCATTCGGGTCAGCGCCGTGATTAAGCAGCAGCTCCATCAGTCCCTCATCACCCATCTTGCAAGCCAGGTAAAGAGCCGTGGCCTCCACCATATCATTCTGCTCGGTCAGGCACACATTCAAATCCGCCCCCTGGGCAATAAACTTCCGCACCCCGGCTACCAGTTTCTTGGAAGGCTTCTCCTCCGGCAGGCTATTCATGTTGATGCGATTGCGCCCGCCGTTATCCAGCATGAACTCCACCAGCTCGCGCCCCAGGGCAATGGCTTCCTCATCGCTCACCTCAGCCACCTTGATGGTGGGCTTCAGCTTAGCCTTCTTGCGCCAGGGCAGATTAGCAATTTCCTCGCGGGCGGCGGCCATGCCGCTGTCATGCGCTGCCAGCAGCCACTTGCGCGCCTGGCTCTTGTCTGCCTCCACTCCATCGCCCTCGGCATAAGCCTGGTAGAGCTTGTAGCACACCTCGGCCGTCTTGTCCTTGCTCTCGTAGAGTTTCTGGAACTCCTGCGGCGTCATAGCCACAGCCAGACCACTGAAAAGTAGAGATATAGAAAATGCAAAGCGGTTCATGCTTCAATTATAGTAACTATCAGCATGATGTCAAGCAGGAAACTGCTGCCACACGCATCCCGAACTATGAGTTCAAAGTCTCGATAAATTGATGTTTGTCGTTGTCGGGGCACGGGACTTCAGTCCCGAAATAACGCTGCTTCCAATCGGGACTGAAGTCCCGTGCTCCGACAGAGTTCCCCCACAAATTCCAATTTATCAAGCTTGACTAGCCAGTGCCTTATGCTACAATACGGAGGTATCCCCCCATCAGCCACCCATGGAATTCACTGCACAGGAACAAGCCGACCTTGCCGCGCACGAGGAGATTCTGGCTGAGCTGCTGCGCACGGCGGATGAGTTTCTGCCGCAGCACCCGGAGCAGGAGCTCTGTCCCCGGCAGGCTGCCCTGCTGGAGCGACTGGAAGCCGCCTTTGCCTGGCTGAGCTGCCCCGCGGGCATCAGCCTGCTGAGCGGCGGACTGGCGGAGGACGACTGGCGCGATCCCCGCGTGGTGGAATACATCAACACCACCGATGAAACACCCCGCAATGACTGGAAAGCCCTCACGCCGCAGATGCTGCGCGCCTGCGAGGACAGCCTGTTCTTCATCGAGGCACCGGCCTTCTGCTACGTGCTGCCGGCCTACCTGCGGCAGTATCTGCTGCGGCCCGATTTCATGCGCATGGACAGCATATTTCACTGCATGGATTATGCCTGCAAAGGCCAGCACCTGCTCTCCCTCAGCGCGGAGCAGAAAGCAGCAGTGCAGGATGTGCTCAATGAATTCCGCTGCCGGGAGCAGCAGATAAACGGCGATGTGGAAGAGACCCTGCTACCCTGGGAATACGAACACTACCGACAGGAAGGAGGAGACACCTCCCCCTGGACCTTTGCCGGGAACCAGACGCTGGAATACGCCGAGCGCCACGGCATTCCCTACTGATTATCCTCCGGGGTATAAATATGGAACGGCTCTTTCCGCAAACGCAGGAAATGGAGCATCAGCAGGGGAATCGGCAGCAACAGCACCACTGCCCATACCCCGACCTGGATACAGGTACCCCAACTGCGGTCATCGGCCCAATCCCCGACAATATAAAAGACAATCCAGGCCATAACGAGAGTCCAGCAGATGGCGAGAACAGGGGTCGGTCGGGGAACTTCTGTCAAACCGCGCGACTCCCACCGCTGCGGCACGCTGATACCCATGGCGGCCAGCTGTTGCTCCAGGGCCTGCACCATCCGCACATTCCGGAAACCATCCGGCGAGGGGACAATCCCATGCGTATACTCCACAAAGAAATAATCCGCGCTGCCATTGGCCCGGCGCTTGCACTCAGCCACGAACTGCGGCTGCAAAGGCACCGCCACCGCAGCCGGCTTTCTGCCCCACAGAGGCTCCTCCACGATGATGGCCCGCTTATCCGTCAGAAGGTATAAGGTGTGCGCCTCCCACACCCACGTGGCACGCAGCAGCAGCAGCAGACAAGCCATCACAGCCACCGTATCCGCCGTGACCGGCATGCCTGCAACCAACAGCCCGGCAGCTTCAAGACCGCCCAGGAAAAAGATAATCACCACAATGCCCCATTTCTTCCTGTCCCACCGGGGGCGCCGCCGCTCTGCCCACAGAACCGTTTCATCTGCCTGCAGGACAAACGCCGCTGTCTTCTCCTCCTCTGTAAACACTCTACCGCTTTCCATTTTTCAAAAGGTTTATCTTATCACGCAGCAGGGGGCTTCGGCTGTCGCCTACGCCCACCCGGGAAATGTCGCATGCCTGAGCTTTCTGGTTCTCAACGCTTTCCATTTTTCAAAAGGTTTATCTTATCACGCAGCACGGCAGCGACTTCGAAATCGAGGCGGGCGGCGGCTTCGCGCATTTCCTTCTCCAGGCGGGCGATGGTGGCGGGCACATCCGGGGCATCGTCATCCCCTTCCCCGGCCATGAGGGTGCCGAAGTCATCGTCATCCTCCAGCTCTTCATCAGGGGTGTAGAGGCGCAGGGTGCTCTGGTCGCCGCGGCTGACGCTGTGCGGGGTGATGCCGTGGGCCTCGTTGTAGGCATGCTGGATGGCGCGGCGGCGGTCGCTTTCCTCCACCAGGCGGCGGATGGAATCGGTCACTACATCGCAGAAGAGCACGCACTCGCCATGCACATGGCGGGCGGCGCGGCCGGCGGTCTGCACCAGGCTGGTTTCGTTGCGCAGGAAACCCTCCTTATCCGCATCCAGGATACAGACGAGGGAGACTTCCGGCAGGTCGAGGCCCTCTCGCAGCAGGTTGATACCCACCAGGATATCCACCTTGCCGGCGCGGAGCTTGCGCAGAATCTCCACGCGCTCAATGGCATCCACATCCGCATGAATATATTCCACCTCCAGGCCGACCTTGCGGAGATAATCGGTCAGGTCCTCGGCGGTGCGCTTGGTAAGGGTGGTCACCAGCACGCGCTCGCGCACAGAAACGCGCTGGCGGCAGAGCTCGATAGTCTTGTCAATCTGCCCATCGAGCGGCAGGAGGGTGATTTTCGGCTCCAGCAGGCCGGTGGGGCGGATGAGCTGCTCCACGATGAGCGGCTGGGCCAGCCCGGCGGGGTTGAAACTCTCCACCGGGGCGGCGCTGGAGTGCGGCGGCACGCGCAGCTCCGACAAGTGGTGGAAGAAGACGCCGCGGAAGCCCTCCGGCGCGTGGGTGATGGCCTGGCTGGCCTCGCGGCTGCGGGCGTGGGTGTTGCCGCGCTTTGCCTTGAGCACGGGGATGTAGCCCTTGTTGCCGGAGACGCAGTTCACATACTCAAAGGGCCCCGGCGTGGCGGAAACATAGACCAGCTGGGCCTGGCGGTTCATGAATTCATCAAAGCGCAGCGGGCGGTTATCCAGCGCGGAGGGGAGACGGAACCCGTGGTCGATGAGCACCTGCTTGCGGGAGCGGTCGCCCTCGTACATGCCGCCAATCTGCGGCACGGTGGCGTGCGATTCGTCGATGATGGTGAGGTGGTCCGCCGGGAAATAATCCTGCAGGGTGGAAGGGGTGCTGCCCGGGGCTCGCCCGGCCAGGTGGCGGGAGTAGTTCTCGATTCCCTTGCAGAAGCCTATTTCGTTGATGAGCTCCAGGTCGTAATCGGTGCGCATCTTGAGGCGCTGCGCCTCGATGAGCTTGTTCTGCTTCTCGAACCACTCCACGCGCTCCGCCAGTTCCCTGCGGATGGACTGGATAGCCGGCAGGCGCTTCTCCGGCGCGGAGACGTACTGCTTCACCGGGAAGAAGAGGTAGCTCTGCAGCCGCTCACGCACGCGCCCGGTGCCGGCATCGATGAGGGAAATGGCATCAATCTCATCGCCAAAGAACTCCACGCGGATGGCCTCGCCATCGCTCTGCGCGGGGTAGACCTCCACCACATCGCCGCGCACGCGGAAGCGCCCGCGCTGGAAATCATAGTCATTGCGCTCAAACAGCAGCTCCGCCAGGCAGGCCAGCGTGGCATCCCGGTCCATCTCCTGCCCCACGTGCAGGGAGAGGGTCAGGTTCCGGTAATCCTCCGGCGCGCCCAGACCATAGATGCAGGAAACAGAGGCCACCACAATCACATCCCGCCGCAGGAGGAGGGAGCGCATGGCATTCAGGCACAGGCGGTCAATCTCCTCGTTGATGGCGCTGTCCTTCTCGATGTAGGTATCCGTGCTGGCAATGTAGGCCTCCGGCTGGTAGTAGTCGAAGTAGGAGACGAAGTACTCCACCGCATTGTGCGGGAAAAAGGCTTTCAGCTCAGAGTAGAGCTGGGCGGCCAGGGTCTTGTTGTGGCTGAGCACGAGCACCGGCCTGTCCTGCGCCGCGATGAGATTCGCCATCGTGAAGGTCTTGCCCGAGCCGGTCACGCCCAGCAGGCACTGGTGCCGATTACCCGCACGCAGCGATTTGAGGAGCTTGGCAATCGCCTGCTCCTGATCGCCCGAGGGCTTGTAATCTGTTACCAGTTGAAATAAGGACATCGTCACTCATATCACATTTCAGTATGTCGGAAACGTCGACATACTGAAACCTATTATATTCCTGTTCCGGAATAATGGTAATTCGGTGCTGCTGTTACGCATCCGGAGCCGTACTGTCATGTACCCCGATACTTACATGAGAACATGGCTCATGTCAAGCTGAATCTCCCCGGTGAATTGGAATTTGGCTTCGCCAAATTCCAATTTATCGATGCAGGAGCAAGCCCTCGTCAGCATCGGTCATCACGGGCATCAAAGTATGAATCGCCGGCATCGCGAGCCATCAGGCCATTAAACACCGCCAGCCGCGTGGGGGCAATACCGCTCTGCAACAGCACGGCGTCGGCTTGCGGGCCGGGAGCCATGCAGCAGAATGCCGTCTCGTTCAGGTGGAATGGCAGGGACTCCTCCACCGCATCCTCCACGGTGAGCTCCAGGCGGCGGGCATCCTCCACGCTGCGCGGAAAAGCCACCAGCAGCATGTGGCGCGGGCCCTTGCCCTCGCCCTCCACCGCCGCCAGACTGCGGATGCTGCCCAGCCAGCCGAAGGAATCCACCGGGCCGGCAGCATAGCCCAGCGATGCGAAGCGGTCGCCGGGGGAGGTGCCGCGCGGGCGGATGGCATCATACAAATGGTCATAATACTCACCGCCAATGTAAAAGAACTGCTGCCCGCAAGCCAGCGCCCGGGCCAGGGTCTGCACCTGCTCCGGAAGCGGTGCTCCCGGGCCACTCACATAGCAATGCGGCACCACATCCTCATCTGCCAGCTCAAGCCAATCCGTCAGCTCGGCCGCCAAGCGCTTCTCCTGCGTGCCCTCACCGGCAAAGAACGCATAAGGCAGCAGCACACTGCCGGGCTTGCGCAGGCAGATTTTCTCCAACCACCCGAGCACATCCATGGCGCAGCCGCTGCCGGTGCCCCCGGCGGCTGAGAAAAACACATGCACCTCCAGCTGCTCCACCCCCTCCACCAGCGGGGCAAGCCGGCGCTCCACCGCCGGGCGGCTCTGCAGCAGCAGCGCGCGACCATAGCGCCGCCACCCCCCTGCACCGCTCAATCCATGCAGAGCCTTCTCCACCTCATACACCGGCACCTTCAGCGCATCTGCCACCTGCCAGCGCATACCTCCCACACAGTCCTTCAGGGCCGTATTCTGCTCCATCTCATTCAGGCTGCGGGCCTCGGTCTTGATATTCAGGTAGGGAATATCTGCCGCCAGCTCCTGCCACTCCGGAGTACTCACCACATCATCCGCAGCATCCAGATACAGACAGGCATGCTCATCGCCCACCGGGGGCATGCCCCCTGCCGACATTGCCCGCCGCCAGGCCAGCAATACCTGCCCGCCCACACCACCAAGACCAATGAGGAGTGTCCGCTTTTTCATCATGCTGAAGTAATTTTGACTTATCCCACAGTATAGCAACTTCTCCCGCCGGGTCAATCATTTATTCCTTTTCAACTTTTTATTTCCAATTTCAATTCAATTTTTTTACACATAGCGGAATAGCTGGCAGAAGTTTGTAGCCATCGGAGCACGGGACTTCAGTCCCGAAATAACGGTGCTTCCAATCGGGACTGAAGTCCCGTGCTCCGACAATGGTCCCCCACAAATTCCAATTTTTCGAGCTCTTTACTCAAACGTTGGGACACATGTGCCTGAAAGCTGCAAGACACAAAGTAGATTTTACATACATCATCCGTTGAATTATCAGCAATAAAGAAAGCCCCGTCATCCGACGGGGCTTTCTCCAACTTACTACCTATGGAAGTTGATGAATTTTGCGGAATATGCTATGTAACCTTTGCACTGTTAGCGGGTTGCGTGGCGAAATAAATGGCAAGATAAACAGATTGCCAGTGCTTATAAACGTTTAAAAATCACCAGAATTCGCAAAAAATTGTGCGACTTTGTGCGACTAAAGGTGTATTTACACCGCTTTTTGCGGTTCTTTTCTGTTCCTTTTGGTTCCTTTTGGTTCCGTTTTGGGCGGGTTTTGGGGCGTTTTTTGCACGGCGCGGCTTTTCTCTCTGCCTGGCGGTGGTGCGGTGGGCCGTGGACCGCCGCACCGCCGCCAGGGCTACCCCGGTGGCTTTGCCGGTGGGCGTGATTTTGGGGTTCTCTGCCGGTGTTTTCGGGTTGCTTTCGGGTTGTTTTCGGGTGTGCGATTGCATGCGCTGGCGTATGCGGTTGCATGTGCTGGCGGGTGTTGATGATGTTCCACGGTGTTCCACGCATGGCGCCCCGGCGCCACTGGCTGAAGGACGTGGCCGGCTCTCGGGGATAGCCTGCGGAGCGCGGCAAGGTGGGCGGCGTAGCCGCCCCGCCCGCCGCGCGGAGCTGGCGGGGTGCCGCCTGAGTTGGTCACCCTGGGTGCCCTAACTGCCCTAGCCCGGGGGCTCGGGGGGCGGCAATGAGCCCC
>JAFSFD010000076.1 GCA_017435365.1 Akkermansia sp.
GGGAGGTACGAAGTGAAAGTTCCGCGAGCCATGCGGCTCGCCATTTGTTATCAATAGAAAACACCTGCAGGCGCCAGCCTGCCTGACTTTATACTTCGCACTTCCCACTTCGTACCTCGTACTTCTGCATATTCCAATTTAGTGAGTTTTTAGATGTTCCCGAAGTGAAAGTTCCGCGAGCCTTGCGGCTCGCCAAAGTCACCAATTTGATTATTCCAATCGGTTTGTTCTTGAGTTTTGCTTCAGTTGATATAGAATCGCCTTATGCTGAGGCGTCTTATTCATATTGTGGCTGGGCTGCAGCTGGGGCTGATAGCCTTGTTTCTGTTTGGTATAGGCGCGGGAGTGCTCATTGATGCCGTGAAATACCACGTGTTGCCTGTGGTGCGCCATGTGGCTTCCTGCCAGATGACTGAGCTGGAGAATCCGGCTGAGGTGAATCCGGATCTGGAGGGCGAGATTGTGGAAATTTATCGCACCCCGGTGCGGTGTGATGCCGTGTTGGAGGATGAAGACTTCGGGGTGCGGGTCAGGGCTGCTGCGTTGTGGCGTTACTGGGTGCCCGGCGAGGGAAACAGGGAATTCTGCCCTGATGAGGTCGATGGCTTTGCTATGCGCTATGAGACGGCAGCCCCGGAGTTCCGGATGGGACCATACCGCATCAAAGGCGAGCAGACCCTGAGATTATGGCGCGGAGAAACGCTTGCAGTACAGCCTTCGCGTATACCGGAGGCATTGGCGCCCTACATGCGGGAAGGGGAAACGCATCGCATCTGCCTGCCGGAAGCCGGGGAGCAGACGCTCGTCTATTCCGCAGTGGAGGATGGTACTCCCTATAGTTTTATCGGTCGGCAGGTGGGCGATACCCTCGTACACGATGCAGATGCTGCCCACATGGCGTACCTGAGCCAGTGGCGGCTGGCTTCGGGCGGGGTGTGGGAGGATGTGTGGAGCTCGCTGCCCGGGCTGACATATGCCTGTTTGTTATTTGCCGGTGCAGCCTTGCTGCTGCGGATGGGGGTGAGCCAGATGTCCGGCGGGTTCGAGCTGTACCGCGTATCGTTCCTCTGGCCGACGGCGGTAACCCTGTCCGGCATGCTGGCCTCGGAGGTTTGTTATGCTGCCGGAAATCGCGCGGGTTTTTCCGGGGGACAGGCATGGGGAGATGCCATTTTTCTTGTGACTCTGACTGTGCTGGTCGGTTTGTGCCTGATTCGCCGCAGAACTACAGCACCAGAGCCATGATGAGCATGCCGGTGGTCACGCCGTAGATACTCAGGTGGTGGTGCCCCCAGCGCTCGGCCATGGGCAGCAGTTCGTCAAAGGAGATGTAGACCATGATGCCGGCCACCACGGCGAAGAGCACAGCCAGCAGGGTGGGGCTCAGGAAGGGGAGTAGGATCAGCATGCCGACCAGGGCCCCCAGCGGCTCTGCCAGACCGGAGAGCGTGGCCCAGCCGAAGGCTTTGCGGCGGTTGCCGGTGCCGTAGAGCAGGGGAAGCGCCACGGCGATGCCTTCCGGTATGTTGTGGATAGCCACGGCCAGGGCCACGGAGGTGGCGATGCCGGTGTTATCGAACGCGGAGGCTACGGTGGCAATGCCTTCCGGGAAGTTGTGGATGGCAATGGCCAGGGTGAAAAGCAGGGCGGAGCGCCGCAGCTTGGCATTGCCGGCAAACTCGCCCGTGGCTTTCACGGCGTCCAGCCTGCCCGGGTCGGGGATTTCGTGCGGGTTCTCGTCCTCTGGAATCAGGCGGTCGATGACACAGGCCAGGGCCATGCCGCCGAAAAAGGCCAGGGTGGTCACCCATTTGGCGTTCTCTGCCAGCATTTCGCTGGCAGCGGGCATGAGCTCCATGAAGGAGATGTATACCATCACCCCCGCGCTGGCACCCAGGGCAAAGGTGAGCATGCGCGTATCCGTGCGCTTTACGAACAGCGCCAGCGCCGCGCCTATACCCGTGCTCAGACCTGCCAGCAGGGAAAGCACCCCGCCCAGCAGCAGATTTTCCTGTACGCCCGTCAGCATGCGCGGAGTTTAGCGGTTTTTGCGCCGTTTGTCAACGATAATACCATTGCACCCCATTACACTGAGCAGGCGCCAGTTGCCGGCTAGTGCCGCTTGTTGGAGCGGGGTGCGGCCCTGGCAGTCTTTCCGGTGCATATCTGCCCCATGAGCCAGCAGCAGGGACCCCACCCTCCACCGGCCACATCGGACGGCTTGCATGAGCGGGGTGGCGCCGCTGCGGTTGGGTGCATCCACCACCGCGCCAGCATCAATCAAGCATGCCGCGGCATCGGTGTCGCCCAGCCGGGCAGCGTGGTGCAGCGCAGTGTTGCCCCGCGCATCTGTGGCCAGCGGGGCACTGGTATCCACCCCGGGCAGCGGGGCGAAGCGGACTCCGGTGCGGTATCTATGCCCGGTGCGGAAAGACGGGACTGCCAGCAGGTGCTGACGTTGCCGGGGTGTCTCTGCCGGCGTCCATTCCATCCAGTCAGCGTAGCAGAGTTCCTGCGGTGTCTTGCCATCGGCCCCGCGCGCCGAGCAGTCGCAGCCTATGCTCACAAGCAGGGTGACTACGTTGGAGGTCATGTGGCGGCTGCCGCGGTACATGTGGCGGCAGGCCATGAGCAGGGGCGTGTCGCCGCTCCGGTGGCGCGCCTCCAGGGGCAGGGGCGCGTGCGTATGAATCAGCCGCAGCACATTGCTCAGCCCGTAGCGGCATGCATGCCAGAAAGCGGAATCGCCCTCGGTGTCGCAACGGTAGGGATCAGCTCCGGCCGCCAGCAGCTTGCGGGCTGGTTCGGTGTGGCGCTCCTGGTAGGAGTGGCAGCCCTGCCCGCTGCGGCACAGCCAATTGAGCGCATTACGCCCCCAGGCATCCACCACCCGCGCATCGGCTCCGCCTTGCAGCAGAACCTCAAGCACATCGTCCGCTCCGGCGCGCGCCGCCACCATGAGCGGCGTGAGCCCGTTTTCAAAAAATGCATTCACCCCGCAACCCATGGCCAGCAGCCGCAGCACCAGCTCGCTTTCATTGTGGCAGATGGCTGCGAAGAATTCTTTTTCAAGTGAGGTCGTATGTTGCATAACCCTTCACGATAGCACAATCCACCCCGCGATGCAAGCCGGAATTCTGCGATTTGTCTTGTGCATCCATAGCTGTCCAAAAAGCGTTCTAAAGAAAGAGGGGGGCATGAGGGGAAAAATATCAACGAAATAAAAGAAAACAAAAATGGAGATTGAGTTCTGGGGTGCCAGCTATTAAACTGGCGGTGCTAAAAAAATGAACCAA
>JAFSFD010000077.1 GCA_017435365.1 Akkermansia sp.
ATGCGTAAGAAACATTTTCCCAAGGAAAGGAAATATATTGTGCGATGTCCATTGGTTGTACCGCTGCTTATGCAGCGGTAACTAGTCGCCGCTACGCGGCTCAATGAATTACACGCAAAGCGTGTATGTAAATACGCCCATTCGGGCGTATGAAAGCGCAGCTGGCGCTGCGCATGAAATACCGCCTGAAGGCGGTATGAAAGCGGCACTGTGTGCCGCATGGCTCTGGCGCACGCGCCAGAGCTAAATTCCCATTTTCATTAGGCCACATGTGGGGGCGGTCTACGGTTTTCCTTGCGACGCCCGCATGGGCGTGATACAATTCTACGCGCTATGGAAATCAAACCTGTCGTTCAGATCAAGAAGATGGCATATCCACTGGCAACAGTCGCAGTGGTGGGGGCCGCGGCGCTTTCCGGCTGCCAGCAGCAGCAGATTAATACCGGGAATCCGCCTCAGTTCCTTGGCGGAATAATAGTGGAGACTACCAAGGGGGCTCCCTCTGTCACGCTCGCGCTCGAATAAGGACTATCCCGCTGAGCCAAAGTACCAGAAGCAAGCCGCGCACCTGTTTTCCCGGTGCGCGGCTTGAATGGTTGATGAGAGCGCTGAATCAGTCCTTGGTGATGCTGAACTGGCCGCGGGTGTTGCGGTTGTTCTCCTCGTTGCCGAAGGTGATGAGCACGCGGGGCTTCTTCACCTCTGCCTGGGCGGTCATAGTGTAGAAGTGATCCTGGCCGTTGTCGGCAATTTCGGTGGTACGCACATCCTCTGAGAGGAGGGTATCGCCGTCATAGAGTGCCACGCGGGTGATGATGGCCTTGTTGCCACCGGTAGGCTTGAAGTGCAGCTTGTACGTGCCGGCGGGGCCGATGGGCAGGCGGCCCTGCAGCTCCGTGGGCGTGTTGGCGAGGGGCAGGGTATCCGCGGACCAGCCGCGCACATACTGCAGACCCTGGGTCCAGTCGCGCAGCACCACATCGGCACCGCGGCCCAGTACGGAATCCGGGTCAAGGCTCTTCATGTGCTCAGCATACTTGCGGATGAGCTCGGAACCCCCGGCTCCTGCGCGGCGGCGGATGGTGCCGATGGTGAAAGCACAGGCGTTCTGCTTCTGCTGCACGGTGTGCAGCGGGTTAGCGATGGCTTTGTCCATTTCTGCGAGGAATTCAGCCAGTGGCATATCCTTGGCCTTGTCTCCTACCGGGTTGTTGTAGAAGTTCAGCGCAGCGAGGCAGCCTGCCTTGTCCTCGGGGTCGGCCTGTTTGATGAGCTCCTGCACGCGGGCGGGGCGTTCCAGGTTATCGACCCGGCAGGCCTGCAGCAGAAGCCTGGCGCGTTCCTCTCCCTGGGCTTTATCAGCCTGGGCCACCAGGTCGAGCTGCTTTACCAGCCCGGCCTTGCGGCGGGAGATGGTAAAGGCGATACGTTCCGGGTCCGGCTGCACCATGGCGGGTCCGCAGATGATGGAGTACAGCCGGCCGGTCTTATCATACATGACCACGGCGGGAAAAGAATGCTTGCTGTGCACATGCGGCAGCTGGAGCTTGCCCATCACCTTGTCAAAGGCTTTCTTTTCCGTTTCATCCATGCTTTCGGGCAGGGGTACGAGCATCATGATGGATTTGCCCGCGGCTTTTGCGACCACCGGGTTGTTATACAAGGCGGTGGTGAGAGCGGCAGAGCGTTTGTCCCAGCCCTGGCCGTAGATGAAGAGAATGTAGCCTTCATCGTTCAGCCTGGCCTGGGCCTGTTCGTAGGTGCCCACCTTGGTGGCAGCCTGGGCGGGCAGCAGGGGAGCAGCTGCGGCCAGGCACATCAGTAGGGAAAATGCAAGTTTCATTGTGTTGCAGAAAAATGGTTAGTGAATCAGGCGGCAGGGGTGCCGAATACGTAGAGCCCATCCAGATGGAATACTTCCTGCGAATCCGGGCGGATGACGCGCACATACAGAGCCTTGGGCTGCTCGGCTGTGAGGTCGATGCGGATGAGACGCTGCGTGCACTTGCCCGTGAGCTGGCCTGCGTTGTGCCAGTCATCGTCCTTGCCGGTTTCCGAGATCTGAACCTGCAGCCCATTGAGCCGCCACCAGTTTCCGCTGTTGGAGTGGGCCGCAAGAACCACGCCGCTGATGGTGGCGTGCTTGGGCAGCTTCACCGCAACCCACGGGTTTTTGTCGCGCTTGGTGTGAATCTGGCCGCCCAGCTTCGTGAGCACATTGGCATGCGTGGCGGGCCAGTCCCACTGGCTGGTGGAGGAAGCATAAATCACGCCGCCTTCCGATACGAGCTTGCCGGGGAATGCCTCGAAATCGCCGATGGGGCGGTTCATGTGGGCGGATTCGGCGGGCACCATCCTGCTCACGGCCTGGAAGGCGCCGGCATCTCGCAGAGCCTCCGTGGTGAGCACTGCGTTGGCCAGGGCCTTGGTGCGGGCCTCGGGGCTCATGCCCTCGCCGGCGGTGATGGCCTCGGTCATGATGGAGAGGATGCGGGCCTTGCCCTCATCATCCAGCTTTTTGAGGAGGTTGTTGCCGCATTCCAGCGCAAAGGAGGTGTATTCTTCGTTGGAGATTGTGTTATTGATAAGGGCACGGAACACCTGGCAGGTATTCTCCGTGGCGGCTTCTTTGCGGGTACCGTTCAGCACGGCAATCTGCTTCTCCGCCAGTTCCTGTATCTTCCAGCGCTCCGGGCCTTTGGCCTTGATTTTCTGCCAGAAGCAGGAGAATGCACTCTCCAGTGTTTCGGCACTTACTCCGCTCTTTGCCATATCATCGTATACGAAGCTGCGCACCAGGGTGGAGGCGCATTCGGGATAGAGCGGAACCAGGTGCTCGCAGATGCTGGCGTTGAGTGCCAGCCACGCCTGCTGGTTCTGCGGCATGTGCGCTTTGATGAGCTCAGCGTGCTCGCGGTAAGCCGGGTAATTGAGCGGCTGGGCGGCTTCTGCCTGCAGGTAGAGGTTGTGCGCCAGCTGGGTGTCGTCCTTCAGCTCGGCCATCTTGGCGAGGGCACGGTAGGCGTTGGAAAGGCGCGTGGCGGCCTTCTGCCCGCCGGAATATAAATCCGTGGTCAGGTGCAGGGAGGAGTAGTTGTAATTATCCATCCAGGGGTGCCAGTGCAACCCGCGCTGCCAGTCCACGGAATAGGCGGGGGTCCACTTGCCGTCCACCAGCACCACGTAGGCACAGTGGCCGGGCTCGCCCATGGTAAGGCCGGGCACACCGTTGGCACAGGCTGCCGAGGCCCCGAAGTGCGACAGACCACCGCACACGCCGCCCACTTCCTGGGTGAACTTGTGGTGCTGGCCGATGTAGAGCCCTTCAAAAGCGTCGTAATAGGCGCTTCCGTGCACACTGTCGCCATACACATTGTGAAGCACATAGCCGCAGCGCCAGCAGCAGCCGGTGTAGCGCTCGTCCGGCAGGTTCACGTTGTAGAGCGCCCATTCAAAGCTTTCCGGCGTGCCGGAGGCGTGGTCCCCCTTCCACCCGCACACCACGCGGCGCTGCCAGAACGGCAGGGTATCAAACACGCTGTGCAGACGGTTCTGGCGCCAGTTGCGCACAAAGTATTCGGCGCGTTTGCAGGCGGCGTCCACGGTCCATTCAAAACGGGCAAATTCCAGAGCCGTGGCGGTGGCGATATCGCGTGGCATGCGTTCATCCGGCAGCATGCGGGTGTAGCGCTCCATCATATTGGCCAGCATGTTGAGCATGCGGCCCGGCATGATGCATTCGCCGCTGTACACTACATCCCCCAGCCAGCCCAGGTCATTGGCCATGAGGGTGATGAGACGGGATGCACGCGGGCGTTTCACGACATCCGCCAGGCGGACAGGCTGCTTGAGCTCGGCCTCCAGTGCTGCAATTTCGCCTCGCAGTTTCTCAATCTTGTACCGGGTCGAGGCCTGGGCGGCCTCGCCCAGCTCGGGAAGTTCTTTTTCCAGGGCTTCCAGATTCTTCTTGCGAGACTTTACCCGGTTCGAAATGTTGGCCGTATACGTTTCGTAGTTCTTTTCGGAGAGCACTTCAGCATTGGCCAGGTGCCAGTTTGCCAGCAGGAGCCGGTTGTACTCGCTCTGCAGAAATGCTTTCACGGAGGCTTCGTCTTCCCCCTTCAGGCGTGCCTGAATCTTTTTGGACAGCGTGTCGCGCAGGGCTGCGGGGTTCTGCCAGTCCTTGCTGCTCGTCAGTGTATAAACCGGGGCCGCGGGCCCGGTGGCTGTCTGTTGCGGCAGCACCGGCGCAGGGGCTATGGGCGTGGGCAGCTGTGCGGCGGCACTCAGGGCTCCGCCCAGCAGCATCGCAGTCAGAATGGGAGTCTTATTCTTCATGTTGAAATGGGAAAATTGGAGATGCATGCATCATATCGTCACGCCTGTCATACGTCAAGCAGATATTACGGATTTCTTAATTACTTTCCGTTTTCAGGCAGGAGGTGGATATGGGTGATTTCTGCCGGGGTGAAGAGGCGGAAGGGGAAGCCGGACCAGAGGGAGGTGCCGTTGGCAACATAGATCTGGAGGTTCTGCCTGTGGTAGAGCCCCTGAACCAGTCCGTCGTTGAAAAGCGCGACGAGCTCGCGCAGCCCGGGAGTCTGGCCGCCGTGCGTGTGGCCGGAGAGCTGCAGCTGCACGCCGTGGGCGGCGGCCCGGGCCGCCATGCGCGGCTGGTGCGCCAGCAGCACGGTGGGGGTATTATCGCGGGGGCGTCCGGCCAGCGCTTGCCCGATATCCGGCGGTGGGCAGTTATCGCGCACGGCGGCGGGGTCGGTCACCCCGGCGAGCACGATGTGCCCGGGGCCGGGCAGCACGTGCTCATTGTTCAGGAATCGGATGCCGAGTTTGCTGAGGTAGCGCTGCCAGGCATCGTGCCCGGAGAAGTAATCGTGGTTGCCGTCCACGGCATAGACGCCCCAGCGGGATTCCAGGTGGCGCAGCGGAGCCAGGGCCGGTGCCAGGTCATACAGGTGCCCATCTTCAAAATCGCCGGTGATGACCACGATATCGGCCTGCAGGGCGTTAGTGCGGTTTACCACCTCGCGGAAGAACTCAGCCTGCTTGTAGCGGTCGGCGTGCAAGTCGGTGAGCATGGCCATGCTCACAGGCTGCTTCAGATGCGGGATATGGATGCTGACCTCCTTCACTTCAGGCAGGGCAAAGGCCTGGTACATGCCCCAGGCGGCAGTGAGCAGAGCCACGGGAGCACAAAGCGCCAACAGTGTGTGGCGCAGTTTCCGGAAAAATGCCCAGCGGCGTTGCAGCAGCCGCAGTGGCAGCAGGAGTAGCTCCATCACCACCAGCAGCCCCAGCAGCATAATCAATGAAATGAACAGCCAGCTGCACAGCAGCTCCACCCACATGGGGCAGTCCGGCCGGAAAAAGCGACCACCATACACCGCATAGAGCAGCGGGTAGCGGAAGGCGCCTGCCCCCAGCGGCAGGCAGAGCAGCATTTTCCACCACCAGCGGATGGGCAGCGGCCATATAATGCGCCACAGGGTGTAGACGAAGAGGATGAGCCCGATCAATAAGGTGCTGGTGATGAACATGTATCAGTTTTTATCTGCTGGTAGTGATATGATGAAGGCGGTGCGCCTGCCGGGTTCGCTTTCGACGCGTATGCTGCCGCCGTGGGCTTCGACCGCGTGTTTCACGATGGCAAGCCCGAGGCCGGTGCCTTTGATGCGCCCGCTCTTGTCGGCCCTGTAGAAGCGGTTGAAGATGAAGGGAAGGGCTTCATGGGAAATGCCCACGCCGTTGTCCTCCAGGCAGATGAAGCGCGAGCCATCGGGCTTGCAGCGGGCGCTGAGCTGCACCTGCAAGCCTGGTGAAGGATTGTTCTTGAGTGCGTTTTCCAGCAGGTTGAACAGCACCTGAGACCAGTAAAAGCTGTCGCCGTGCAGGGGGAAGGGGCTGGGCTCCATGTTTATCTGCACCGTGGCTTTTTGTTCGGCAATCATCTGCTCCAGGCGCAGCTGCACATCCTCTGCCAGCTGCCGCAGGTCGAAGTCCTCGTGCTTCAGGTAGCCTGAATCCGGCGTCTCCACGCGGGAGAGTGTGAGCATATCCGCCACCAGGCGGGCCATGCGGTCGGCATGCCGTTTCATGATACCCAGCGAGCGCTGCCTCAGCTCGGCATCTTCTGCGGCTTCCGGGTCATCCAGCAGGGTTTCCAGATAGCCCAGGATGAGGGTGAGCGGGGTGCGGAGCTCGTGCGAGGCATTGGCCACGAAATCGCGGCGGATGACCTGGGTGCGGTGCTCTTCGGTGATATCCAGGAACACGATGCCGATGTGGTGCTCGCGGGTGGCCAGCGGGGTGGCTTTGGCGCGGTAGACTCGCTCGCCATCTGCCCGCGGAATCTGCAGGGTGGAGCGCACCATTTCCCGGGCGCCCGTGGCCTCTTTGAGCAACTGGCGCAGCGGGCCGTCCGGCAGCAGGCGCAGCAGGTTGGTGTTGGCCAGGGTCTCCATGCCGAAGAACTCGCAGGCCTTTTTATTGGCCATCACCACGCGGCCGGAGGGGCGCATCAGGACAAAGGGGACGCCCAGTGCTTCCAGAAAGAGCGATTGGTCGTGCCGCACATGCTCTTCCAGCTCGGCCTGCAGGCTGCGCAGGTGCTGCACCTCATTGTGTTCCTCGCTGGCGCGGCGTCGGATGGTGGTCATCCGGCTGTGCAGAAAGATGAAGGGCAGGGTAAATGCCATTATCATGAGCCCCAGCACTATATCCCAGCTTACCATACACCCGCATTTTAGCAGATGCACCGTGGGCTGCCAAGTATTATGTGAATTCAGGACACACGTGGCCCACTGTTTGTTAAATTGATGTTTGTCGTTGTCGGGGCACGGGACTTCAGTCCCGAAATAACGGTGCTTCCAATCGGGACTGAAGTCCCGTGCTTCGACAGAGTTCCCCCACAAATTCCAATTCATCGAGCAGAGGGTGCTTCCAAAATGTGGCAGATGGTTCCATTGCTTGCAAAATCTTTGGGGTATGTGTGAATTCTGGCCAACGCATGTCAAAAAATAGCTGGAAAACCGGCAATTCCTGTGATATGGTGGGGATATGCAGATTCTGGTTATCGAGGATGATGTGGATATAGCAGAGCTGGTGGCGTTCAATCTGGAACGCCAGGGCTGGAAAACGGTGCTGGTGCACCACGGCGGTGAGGGGTGGGAGCAGATTCAGCATCTGCACCCGGATCTGGTGATTCTGGATGTGATGCTGCCTGTGATGGACGGCATGCAGATTTTCCGCGCGATGAAGGAGAATGAGATGACGCGCGGGATTCCGGTGATTTTCCTGACGGCGCGTGGTGCGCTTGAAGACCGCCTGGAGGGGCTTTCCCTCGGTGCGGATGACTATGTGACCAAGCCGTTCAGCCCGAAGGAGCTTGTGCTGCGTGTGCGCAATGTGCTGACCCGCGCAAATGCCGGGGCTGCGCAGCTGGTGGTGCGCAGCGGCGCACTGGTGCTGGATAAGAACACACTGGCCGCGAAGCTGGCCGGTACCTCACTAGATCTGACCACTGCGGAGTTCAAGCTGCTGGCCTACCTGATGGAGCGCCCCGGCAAGGTGCAGGACCGCTACGAGCTGCAGAAGGTGCTTTTCGGCTATGCGGATACGACGCAGAGCCGCGCCCTGGATACGCACGTGAAACGCCTGCGCCAGAAACTGGGCGAGCATGCCGCCTGCATTGTGACGGAGCGCGGCTCCGGCTATTATTTTACCCCCGAACCCACGAACACAGACCGATGATTAAGACCAAATTGACCACCAGCCTGGTGCTCGCGCTGGCATTGCATGCCGGGGCGGCGGATTATGCCAACCTGAAAGACAGCTTCTGCGATGAGCAGAACCGCGTGATATATGACGGAGCCGGCCGCTTTGCGGTGAAATCTCCCGCCGTGAGTGAGCTTGAGCTCACGCTGGACCTTGCCGCATTGGAAAGTTACCTGGGCTCCAATGATTACAAGCAGGGCCCGCTGGTGACTTGGGAAATGAGCATGCCCAATGGCCGTAAGCTGGTATACGGCCTGGCAGATACCGCGAAGCACATCACCTGCTACTGGGATGGCCAGCCTTGGGAAAAAGATGGCTCGGTGAGTTACGAGCAGCTCAAATCCCATGCGGCGAGCGGCAAGGTCAAGCTGTTGCTCTCCATCAATCCTGCGCAGGGAATCAGCGTGAGCTGTGGAGGTGAGACGCTGCTCACGGCTCCGAACCTGAAGACGCAGCTGCCCTTTGATACAACGCATGCGTATTCCGTGAACACGAATTACGTGGCAGCGGTCGGCATCAAGGCTGCATCCACGCTGGATACTGCCGGTTACAAGGCACCGGAGGATTACACGAAGCCATTCACCAGAACCAGGGAAAACTCGCTGGGCCGCATCATGTTCTGCGGTGATTCCATCACCCACGGTGTGAATGACCAGACCTGGCGCTGGCAGTTGTTCAAGACGCTGGTGGATAATGGTATTGAAGCGCAGATTGTGGGCCCCCGCAGCGGTTACACGCCGGGCTATACCAGGCTGAGCACGAGTGATGCGGGTGATTCTTATGCCGGGGTGCCCTTTCCGAATG
Source organism: Akkermansia sp. (assembly GCA_017435365.1). Lineage (GTDB taxonomy): Bacteria > Verrucomicrobiota > Verrucomicrobiia > Verrucomicrobiales > Akkermansiaceae > Akkermansia. The sequence continues at coordinate 8,596 of JAFSFD010000077.1, forward strand.
TGCACCTGGCGCAGTCTTCCGGGCGCACGCACAATATCATTTCCGGCTCCAACTCCGGCATGAGCGGGGTGAACTACGGCGGGCATTCCACCAAATCCTCCGCCGCGGCATTCAACTGCGATACCTGGTGCTGCCTGATGGGGACGAATGACCTGCTTTCTGACCGCGGCTATTCACCACAGGAATTTGCCGCCAAAATGCAGAACCTGCTCGGCGGTAAAGTGAGTATCAAAGGCGATAAATACACCTGGCGAGCCGGAAAGGACTGGGGCAATATGGGGCGCATTGCGGCCGATGTATTGAAGGAAGATTCCGATGTGCTTTATGTGATGAGTGTGCCCTGCTGGGGACACCATGCCAACAACAATGAGCCGGAGCGCCACCTCGCGGTGCAGCAGTACAACGTGTTGCTGCGCGACTGGGTAAGCCGGTACGCCAAGGCGCACGATAAGAAACTGCGATATGTGGAGGTGAACCGTGGTATGGTCGATTCTGACCACGCTGTGCCTTTCAGCTGGCCGGATTCCATGTCGAACCGCCCGGGGCGGGATGGCCTGCACCCGAATGAGCAGGGCTCCCTCATCATTGCCGGCAACCTGGCCCGCGCCATGGGCCTGCCGGGGCGCACCGCCGGGCTTCCCAGAGCAGCCTCAACCGACTGGCCGAATCTGCTGAAGCAGGCGCGTGCGCTCAAAACGCCGTGGAGCATCACGCACACCCCTCTCTTCGACCGGGAGAAGGGATACTCCGTGGAACTGCGCTTTGCCATCAAGGGTGTGCGCAAGCGCAGCAGCCAGGGAAGCGGGGTGGTGGAGCTCACGGTGAGTGATTCCCAGGGCAGTGGCACCGTGCGCCTGACCCCCACCAGCATCTGCTGGGGTGAGCGCAAATTGTACTGTTCTCCGTCAATGGCGGAGGTGCCGCCGCTGCGTCTGGCCTGGCACCCCGGAGGCGCCGCGCAGAACAAACCGCAGGGCTATTACCTCTGGCTGGGAGACATGCTGATTGGCCAGGGCCTGCCTGCCGCTGAGCCGGCAGAGCAGGGCATCCGCCTCGAAGCCGGCAAGCTGCGCCTGTTTACGCTCATCAACCTGCGCCACACCACCGGCAGCTACGCCCCGGAATGATAAATACAGTTACTAACACAGCATACTCAGAAACATGAAAAATAACCTTATTCTTGCACTTGCGCTTGCAATTCCCGCCATTGGCGGCGAGATGGGGGCGCCGCTGGCGCAGGTTGAGCAACCTGCGGCGCCTAGTCCATGGGTTGTTGAAATTGCCGGTGTGCACACATGGACTATGGCCGATGCCGATGACTGGCTGCACAATATCAACACCGTAGGCTTCGATGTAACGGCTCTCTATAACATCAACAGCAATTGGGCTGCAACTCTCCGATTCTCCTGGGCTTATGGAAGTGGCACTTATTCTGAGATTGACGGCCCCGGTGCGTACTTCTGGGAGAAATCAGAAATCACCAACTGGTCTATAACGGGTGGTGTGCGATATTCGGCGCCGATTTCGGAGACGCTTTCCTGGTTTGCCGGAGCCAATGCAGGCTGGGGGCGCACAGAGATGAAAGCAATCAATAAGGGGGTGCAGGGGTCCGACATTACATCGTATGGAGATGCCGGTGCCGATGATGTCGGCCTGTCGTACTCAGCAGAAATCGGGTTGAAGTACGACCTTACTTCCGACTTGTATATCATCGGTTCTGCCGGTGTTCGCGGTGTGTGGACTACCCCGAACTGGCCAAGCGGATATCGTTCTGACCAGCAGTTCGGCACAAGCGCCGGCATTGGCCTTGGCTGGAAGTTCTGATGCCGCTCAGCCCGTGAAGAAGATGCGGGAGGGTCGTATCCACGCGTGTCCCCCCCCAAAAAAAGTCTGAGCGCAGAGCCCGATAAATGAGAATTTAGCGAAGCCAAATTCCAATCCCTCATGCGTCAGCGTGAGGGATTTCATTGAGCGTAGCGACAAGTTACCGCTGCATGAGCAGCGGTACTTCCTGTTTACCAAAAGAACTGAAATTTGCAAACATCGGGATAATCAAGGTCTTAGAAACATTTTTTCAAGGAACGGAAGTTTATTGTGCGATGTCCATTGGTTGTACCGCTGCTTATGCAGCGGTAACTGGTCGCCGCTGCGCGGCTCAATGAATTACACGCAAAGCGTGTATGTAAATACGCCCATTCGGGCGTATGAAAGCGCAGCTGGCGCTGCGCATGAAATACCGCCTGGCGGCGGTGC
>JAFSFD010000078.1 GCA_017435365.1 Akkermansia sp.
AACCTGCTCAACCCCGGCAGCAATCCGCAGGATGATGCCATCTTCCTGACGGTGCTGTGCGCCATCATCGAAGCCGTTGACCTTCATGCCGATTTGCTCAGGTGCGCCGTGAGCGGTGCGGGCAATGACCACCGACTCGGTGCCAATGAAGCGCCCCCGGCCATTATCTCCATGTATCTGGGTGACCAGCTGGAAGCCATCCTGGAGCAGTTGGAACAAGGCAGCGTGCAGGATGCCGCCGATATTGCGCCCATGAAGGTCGGCGTGGATACGCTGCCGCCCCTCCCCCGCGATGCCACCGACCGCAACCGCACCAGCCCCTTCGCCTTCACCGGCAACAAGTTTGAGTTCCGCGCACCGGGTTCAAGTCAATCCTGTTCCGGGGCAAATATCATTCTCAATGTGATTGTGGCAGAGGCCTTTGATCGCATGTCCGATTTCCTTTCCGGGGTGAAGGATGCGGATTTCCATGAGAAGCTGCAGAGTCACCTGCAATCCATCCTGAAGGCACACAAGCGCGTCATCTTCAATGGTGATGGCTACACGCAGAGCTGGCTGGAGGAGGCGGCGCGCCGCGGCCTGCCGCATACCCGCACCACGATGGAATCGCTCAAGTGCCTGACGAGCCCGGAGAATGTGCAGTTGTTTGAGAAATACCGTGTCTTCAGCCGCCGCGAACTGGAATCCCGCTTCGAGGTGGGGTTGGAAGATTACCACCGCAAGATACGAATCGAAGGCAGAACGGCGCTGGAAATGGCGACCAGCCAGATTATCCCGGGGGTGCAGCAGCAGTACCTCACGGTGCTGAACAGCCTGAAACTGGCGCGGGAGACCGGCGTGAGCTCCGGGCTGGAAGCCCTGCGCTCACAGGCTGCGGTCCTGGGCGAGGGGCTGGATAGCCTGCAGCAGCACTGCGATAAACTGCGTGTCGCGCTGGGTGGCTTGCACGAGGAAATACTGGCGGCCATGCAGAATCTGCGCTGCGTGGCAGATGAACTGGAGGCGAAGGTGGCCGATGAAAACTGGCCGCTGCCGAAATACCATGAAATGCTCTTCATTTACTGATTAGTAATCTGCCGGCTTATGTCTGACGCCTTAAAACATGAATGCGCCGTGGCCATGGTGCGCCTGAGAAAAGATCTCTCATACTACAAAAGGAAATATGGTATAGAGAATTACGGCCTCAGCCGCCTTATCCTGCTGCTCGAAAAGCAGCACAATCGCGGGCAGGACGGTGCGGGGATAGCGGCGCTGCATCTCCACCCCGAACCGGGGCTCCCGGCTTATCAGCTGGTACGCTCGGCTGCCGATAATCCGCTGGCGGATGTGCTGCGGCAGGTCGGCGATGGGGCGGGATTCCACAGCGAGCTGCTTCTGGGTCACCTGCGCTATGCGACCTTCGGGCGTTATGATGTGAGTTGCTGTTATCCCTTTGTGCATGAATCGACGCAGCTGGGCCGCATGCTCCTGCTGGCCGGGAATTTCAATCTGACGACCAATACAGAAATGTATGAGCGATTCCTGGCCACGGGGCATCACCCGGCCAGCCATGCAGATGGGTACCTGTTGTTGCAGACCATAGCACACTACCTGGACCGCGAAGAGTCCCGCACCCCCGGAATGGTCAATCTTTCCGGGGTGCTGCGGGCGGCTCTGCAGCCTCTGGATGGTGCGTTCACGCTCTGCGGCATGACCGGTTCGGGCTCCGTCTTTGCCATCCGTGATGCGCACGGTATCCGTCCCGGTTATTATTATTTCGATGATGAGGTGTTTGTGGTAGCCAGTGAACGCCCGGCAATACAGGCGGCTTTCAACTGCACGACCGGGGAGGTGATGGAACTGCCCGCCGGAAAAGCCGTTGTGATGACTGCGGATGGGCAGCTGGAGGTCACCGACTGTCTGCCGGAAGCCGAGCCCCGCGGCTGCGTCTTCGAGCGCATCTATTTCTCGCGCCCGAATGATGCGGACATTCACCGGGAGCGCCGCAATCTGGGGCGCCACCTCATGCCGCAACTGCTGCAGGCAGTCAGGGATGACCTGGCTCATACCTTCTTCAGCTATATCCCCAACTCTGCCAGAGTCGGCTTTTTCGGGCTGCAGGAGGAACTCATGCGCCTGGCTGCTGAGCGTGGCACCTGCATGCGCTCCGGGCAGATTGCCGTGAAGGATGCCAAGTTGCGCACCTTCATCGCCGATGCCGCCAGTCGTCGCGATTTGTACCGGCATGTGTATGACCTGACCTACGGTCTGGTGCAACCGGGAGAAGATACGCTGGTGGTCCTGGATGATTCCATTGTGCGCGGCAACACCATGCGGGACGCCATCCTCCCCATGCTTGACCGCCTGGACCCGGTCAAAATCATCGTTGCCAGCACGGCTCCACCCATCAAGTACCCGGATTGCTATGGTATCGACATGTCCACAGCCGGTGAATTGATTGCGTTCCGGGCAGCGGTATCCCTTCTGCGGAGGAAAAATGATACGCAGACGCTCATGCGTGCCTACGACTGCGCCCGCGCGCAATTGCAACAAAAGCAGAGCTGTATCAATTGCCTGGCTATGGTTTATGCCGCCATCCCGGATGATGAATTGATTGCAGAGATTGCCCGGCTCCTCACTCCGGAAGAAATGCGGGCCGAGGTGCAGGTGGTGTTTCAGAGCTGCACCGCGCTGCGGGAATGCTGCCCGCACCACAGCGGTGACTGGTATTTTACGGGGCGGTATCCCACACCGGGCGGGTACCGGGTAGCCAATCGGGCTCTGGTGAACTTTGTAGAGAATAAGAATGAACGAACCTATTGATATGGAATACAGATGGAAAGAAAAGAGGGAACGGCGTGCCTTCCTGGCTCTGGCAGATGGCACGGTGTTCAGGGGGTACTCCGTGGGTGCCCCGGTGGATGCACCGGGAGAAGTGGTCTTCAACACCGGCATGACCGGCTACCAGGAAATCGCGACCGACCCATCCTATGCCGGGCAGATTGTGACCCTCACTTCACCGGAAATCGGAAATTACGGCTGCGCGGCGCAGGATGCCGAATCCCGGGGCTGTTTTCTGAACGGGCTCGTCGTGCAGGAACTGAATCCTCCCGCCAATTACAGGGCAGAGGAATCGCTGCAAAGCTATCTGCTCCGCCATGGTATACCCGCCATTGCCGGGGTGGATACGCGCGCACTTACCCTGCATCTGCGCTCGCATGGCACCCAGCGGGCCTATCTTCATGTCAGCGAAATTCCTATGGATGAAGCCACCGCGATTGCGCATGCTGCGGCCTGGGAAGGACTGGACGGGCAGGATTACGCCTCGCGCGTGACCACTCCGGCTGCATACGAGAGAAACCCGCAGGGGAAATACAGAATCGTGGCGTATGATTTCGGTATCAAATACAATATCCTGCGGAGCATGCAGCGGCAGGATATGCAGGTGCTGGTGGTCCCGGCGCATACTTCTGCGGCAGAGGTCCTGAGCCTGCAGCCGGATGGTGTTTTCCTCTCCAACGGTCCGGCCGATCCCTCTGCCTTGGGCTACGCGCAGCAGGCCGTCCGCGAATTGCTGGGCAGGGTGCCCCTGATGGGAATCTGCCTGGGCCACCAGCTGCTGGGGCTTGCCTGCGGTGCCAAATGCCACAGACTTACCTTCGGGCACCACGGCTGCAATCATCCGGTGCTGAATGTGCAGTCCGGTCGCGTGGATATCACCAGTCAGAATCATAATTTCGCCTTGCGGGATTTGCCTTCCTCTCTGGAACTTACGCATATCAACCTCAATGATAACAGCATCGAGGGCATACGCCACCGTTCGGAACCGGCCTTCAGTATTCAGTTCCACCCGGAGGCGGCTCCCGGTCCGCACGATGCTGACTCCCTCTTCCTCGATTTCCGAAACCTGATTGAACACTCATGAGCGTGCCCCCCTATTATTTTAATGCGCAGTCTGTGTTTCAGAATATTGAAGCGCATTTCCGGCTCTGGGCGGCAGAGACCGGGGCTGAGCAGTTTGTGGTCGGGATAAGCGGAGGCAAGGATTCCGCCGTTGTGGCAGCCCTGCTGGCGCGTATCTTCGGCCCGGAACATGTGCTCGGTGTCCTTTTGCCCAATGGCTTGCAGACAGACATCCGCGATGCCCGCGAAGTTGTGCAACTACTGGGAATCCGCAGCCTGGAGGTCAACATCCGCCCATGCTTTTCTGCCTTGCTGGACGAACTCCGCCCCCGCTGCGACGTAAGCGAGTCCTGCCTTATCAACCTGCCGGCCCGGTTGCGCATGTCCGCCCTGTTTGCCATTGCCCAGTGCGAGCCCCAGGCCTTTGTCGTCAACACTTCCAACTTATCAGAAGATATCGTGGGTTACGCAACCCAGTTCGGTGACAATGCCGGATGTTACGCGCCCATACAAAGCCTCACCGTCACTGAGGTCCGGGCGCTGGGCGATTGGCTGGGAGTGCCCGCCCACCTGGTTCATAAAACACCGGCCGATGGCCTGCAGCAATGCTCCGATGAGGAGCGGCTCGGGTTCTCATACGCAGAACTCGACCGCCTCATCCGCCTCAACGAAGGCAGTGCGGAGTTCCGGGAAAAGGTGCAGCACCTTTACCGGATAAACCGATACAAGCAGGACATTGTGCAGATGCCGCACCCGCTCTTCCCATTCCCCAATTTTGTAGCATCCCCCCAAAACTGACTATTCATTCTTATGCCCAGACGAACAGATATTCACAAGATTCTCCTCATAGGCTCCGGCCCCATCATCATCGGTCAGGGCTGCGAGTTCGATTACTCCGGCACCCAGGCATGCAAGGTGCTGAGGCAGGAGGGCTATGAGGTTGTGCTGATTAATTCCAATCCGGCCACTATCATGACGGATCCGGACATGGCCGACAGAACCTACATCGAGCCCTTGACGGCCGGTATCGTGCATGAAATCATACGCCGGGAACGCCCGGATGCGCTCCTGCCCACCCTGGGCGGGCAGACGGCTCTCAATCTGGCTATGGAGCTGGAGGAAAGCGGGGTTCTGAAGCGCTACAACGTGGAGCTCATCGGTGCTTCGGCGGCGGCCATACGCCGCGCGGAAGACAGACAGCTTTTCAAGGAAACGATGAACGGGCTCGGGCTGGATATGCCCCGTTCGGGTGCGGCTCATACCCTGCAGGAGGCCGAAGCCGTGGCCGGTGCCATCGGGAGCTGGCCGCTTATCATACGCCCCGGCTTCACCCTGGGCGGCACGGGTGGCGGCATTGCGCACAATCCGGAGGAGTTTGCCGATATTGTGTGCCGCGGGCTGGAGGCCAGCCTGAACAGCGAGGTGCTCATCGAAGAGTCTCTGCTGGGGTGGAAGGAGTTTGAAATGGAAGTCATGACGGATGGTGCGGGAAACAGCGTGATTGTCTGCTCCATCGAAAACCTGGATCCCATGGGGGTGCACACCGGTGATTCCATTACCATTGCTCCCATTCAGACTCTTTCCGATGCGGAGTACCAGGCCATGCGCGATGATTCGCTGCGTGTGTTGAAAGCCATCGGCGTGCAGACCGGTGGCTCTAACGTGCAGTGGGCTGTGCATCCGGAGACCGGGCGGCGCATCATCATCGAAATGAATCCGCGGGTCAGCCGCTCCAGCGCACTGGCCAGCAAGGCCACCGGGTTCCCCATTGCCAAGATTGCGGCCCTGCTGGCGGTCGGCTACACCCTGCCGGAATTGAAGAATGATATTACAGGCCACACGACTTCCTGCTTTGAACCGGCGCTGGATTATGTGGTTACCAAAATCCCGCGATTCACCTTTGAGAAATTCCCCAATGCGGATAGCACGCTCGGTACGCAGATGAAATCCGTGGGGGAAGTCATGGCGATAGGCCGCAACCTGAAGCAAAGTCTGCAGAAGGCCTTGCGCTCCTTGGAAACAGGCCGTTCCGGATTCGGCGCGGATGGCAAGGATGCCGTTTTTGAACAGGCTTCGGATGCGCAGTTGCAGGCCGAATTAGCCCGCCCGAATGATAGGCGGCTTTTCTACATCCGGGCGGCATTCCGCCGGGGATGGTCGGTGCAGCTTGTGCAGGAACTGACCGGGATCGATTCCTATTTCCTGCGGCATCTGGCCGAGCTCGCCGCTTTTGAGGACGAAATTGCATCGGCGGGTTCACTGGCAGGATTGGAGGCGGATGAGCCGCTTTTTCTCCAGACCAAGGAACTGGGATACAGCGACCGGCAGATAGCTTACCTTCTGAATTGCTGTGAGCCCGATGTGCGCGCGGCGCGCGGACGCATCGGCTTGCAGCCGGGTTATGCGGCTGTGGATACCTGCGCCGGTGAGTTCAAGGCGCTTACCCCCTATTACTACAGCTCCTACCACACGCAAGGGGAAGCCCCGCGCGTAGCCCCCGGTAAGAAGAGCATCATGATTATCGGCGGCGGGCCCAACCGCATCGGGCAGGGGATTGAGTTTGATTACTGCTGCTGCCAGGCTGCTGCGGCGCTGCGGCAGGCCGGCTATGAAGTAGTCATGGTCAATTCCAACCCCGAAACCGTTTCGACGGACTACGATACGTCGGATAAGCTTTATTTTGAACCCCTGACCCTGGAGGATCTGCTGCCCATTTACCGGCGAGAGCAATGCAGCGGCGCTATCGTCCAATTCGGCGGGCAGACCCCATTAAACCTCGCGCAGCAGCTCAAGGACGCCGGGGTGAATATCATCGGCACCTCGCCGGAGCACATCGCGCTGGCGGAAGACAGGGACTATTTCCGTAATCTGGCTGCCCGTATCGGCATCCGGCAGCCTGAAAACGGCATTGCCTGCACGGTCGATGAGGCCTTGCGCGTGGCTCAGCGCATCGGTTACCCGGTGCTCGTCCGCCCGTCGTACGTGCTGGGTGGTCGCGGCATGGTGATTGTCTACAAGGAATCGGAACTCCGTTACTTTGTGGAGCAGGCGACCATCGTGTCCGAGGGTTCTCCCATCCTCATAGACCGCTTTCTGGAGAATGCTGTCGAGCTGGACGTGGATTGCGTGTCCGATGGGGAAGTCACCGTCATCGGCGGAATCCTGGAGCATGTGGAGCCCGCCGGCATTCACTCGGGGGATTCTGCCTCGGTGCTGCCGCCTGTCACCCTCTCGCAGGAACTTCAGGACAGGGTGCGCACCTTTGCGCATGCTTTCTCGAAGACACTGCATATATGCGGATTGATGAACATGCAGCTGGCTGTCAAGGATGGAGAACTCTACATGATTGAAGTGAATCCCAGGGCCTCGCGCACTGTTCCCTTTGTGAGCAAGGCGATTGGCAAGCCGCTGGCCGGGCTGGCGGCCATGTGCATGGTCGGTGCCCGCTTGGCACAGCTGGGGTTCACGGAGGAGGTGAAGCTTCCCTATCATGCCGTCAAGGAGGCCGTGTTCCCCTTCATCAAGTTCCCCGGGGCAGATGTGACGCTGAGCCCGGAAATGAAATCGACAGGGGAGGTCATGAGCCTGGACCGGGATTGGGAACTGGCGTATCTCAAGAGCCAGATGGCCGCCGGAACGGAGTTGCCGGACTCCGGCAGCGTCTTCATGTCTGTCAAGGATAGCGACAAGGAGCTGTTTGTGCCGCTGGCCGCCACGCTCCAGCGCCACGGTTTCACGATTTACGCCACTATTGGCACCTCAACCATGCTGTACAATGCCGGCATCAAGACCCGGGCGGTTTATCGCATATCCCAGGGCCGCCCTAATGTGCTGGATTTGATTCGGGACAGGGAAATTAACTGGATTATCAACACTTCCGAATCAGGCCCCACCCCCATGCTGGATGAAACGCAGATGCGCTCGCAGGCTGTGGCCGCCGGAATCCCCATCACGACCACGGCTCCCGGCGCGGTGGCGGCTATCGGCGGTCTGGAGGAGAAAATAGCCTTCGGGCGGTATGATGTATACAGCATCCAGGAATACCACCGCCACCTCATCCCCGCAGCCGGCAGACAGAATGCAACTTCAACCACCAATCAGATATGATTATTCCATTCTACAAGATGACCGGCGCCGGCAATGACTTCGTCATGGTCGATAACCGGGACTGCACCCTCACTCCCTTGCTGACGCGCGAACACATTGCCCGGCTGTGCAACCGCCGTTTCGGCATCGGGGCAGATGGGCTCATCGCCATCGAACCGGCCCGGAATGATGGAGATGTGCGCATGCGGTATTATAATGCAGATGGCGGAGAAGCCGAAATGTGCGGCAACGGTGCCCGCTGCTTCACCGCTTTCGTAAGCCTTTTGTCAGGCGGAAGCATAACGGAGCTGTGCTTTGAAACACTGGCCGGACTTGTGCGCGGACAGGTGAATGCGGATGGAAGCGTCAGTATCTGCCTGACCGAACCGAAGGGGCTAAAGCTCAACATGCTGCCGGCGGATGACGTCATTCCCGCGCCTGTTCATTTCCTGAACACCGGGGTGCCGCATGCCGTGGCTTTCCTGCCCGGGGTGGAGGGCATTGATCTGCACGCGATGGGGGCGTACCTTCGCTATCACCGTGCCTTTGCACCGGCCGGCACGAATGCGGATTTTGCGACGGTGATTTCTGCTCAGCATCTGAGGCTGCGCACCTACGAACGCGGAGTCGAGGGTGAAACCCTGGCCTGCGGCACCGGAATCACGGCTACGGCCCTGTTGCATGCCGTGCTGACCGGCGCCCCAAGCCCCATCAGGGTGGACGTGGCCGGGGGAGATACCCTTTCGGTGTCGTTCATCCGAACCGGTGATGCGGGATTCACCGATGTTACGCTCACGGGCCCGGCAACCATCGTCTTCCGTGGGGAAATCTCCGTCCCTTCCTGATTTTTCATCATAACCAGACATTTATATCATGGCCAACATCAATCATCATTTTCTCAAACTTCAAAGCGGGTATCTGTTCCCGGAAATCGGTCGCCGTGTGGCGGCATTTGCCGCCGCCCATCCGGAAAAAGCACCCCACATCATCCGCTGCGGCATAGGCGATGTGACCGAGCCGCTCCCGCAAGTCGCCATCGATGCCATGCACCGGGCTGTGGATGACCAGAGCAGGCGTGAGACCTTCCATGGATACGGGCCGGAGCAGGGGTATGCGTGGCTGCGCGAAGCCATTGCCGAGGTCTCCTACCGCCAACGCGGTATTGAGGTGGAGGCTGATGAAATCTTTGTGTCGGATGGCGCCAAGTGCGATACCGGCAACATTCTGGATATCTTTGCACACAACAACAGCATCGCCATCCCGGACCCGGTCTACCCGGTGTATGTGGACACCAACGTGATGGCAGGCAACACCGGCTGCGCCCGTCCGGACGGTTCCTACGAGGGGCTGGTGTACCTGCCGTGTACCCCGGAGAATGATTTTGTGCCCCGTATCCCCACGCAGCATACAGACCTCATCTACCTTTGCTTCCCGAATAATCCTACGGGCGCGGTTGCCACATTCGAGCAACTGAAGGAGTGGGTGGATTATGCGCTGGCAAACGATAGCATCCTGTTATATGACGGCGCCTACGAGGCCTTTATCACCGATGAAAGCATACCCTCCTCCATCTATGCGGTGCCGGGTGCCCGGCAGTGCGCCATCGAGTTCCGCTCGTTCTCCAAGCAGGGCGGGTTCACCGGGGTGCGCTGCGGGTATGTGGTGATACCTAAGGAGCTCATGGGCCGCGATGCCTCGGGAAACCAGGTCTCCATCTCCTCGCTCTGGAAGCGCCGCACCGGCACCAAGTTCAACGGCGCCAGCTACATCGTCCAACGCGGGGCTGCCGCTCTCTTTACCGCCGAAGGCCAGGAGCAGACCAGAGCGCTCATTGATTATTACCTCGGCAATGCCGCGCTTCTGCGCTCCGCCTGCATGGCGGTCGGGCTGCGGGTGTGGGGCGGCGTCAATGCCCCCTACATCTGGGTACAGACCCCGGCGGGCTGGAATAGCTGGGATTTCTTCGACAAAATGCTCCGCGAAGCGCTAGTGGTCGTAACCCCGGGCGCCGGCTTCGGGGCACATGGCGAAGGCTTCTTCCGTATTTCCGCGTTCAACAGCCGTTCCAACGTGGAGGAAGTCTGCCGCCGCATCAAACGGCTCTTGTGAAGGACGCCTGGCTGTTTTCGGAGCATGGGACTTCAGTCCCGATTCTGTGCACCGTGATTTCGGGACTGAAGTCCCGTGCTCCGAAAAGGTCCACTTTACCTCTGCGGGGCTTTGAGCTCGTTCTTCCACTCGGTGATGCCGCGGATGATTTCGGCGGAGATATTGGCCTTGGGGGTGATGAAGCTGGGGATGAACCAGGGGAAGCCGCCCACCAGGTCGTGGAAGACGCTCACCTCGCCGTGGCAGGTGCCGTGGCCGGAGCCGATACCGATGGTCGGGATGCTGCTGGCGGCGGTGAGGGCGGCAGTCACGCTGTGGCGCGTGCATTCGATGACCACGGAGAAGGCCCCGGCGCGGGTCACAGCCTGCAAGTCGGCCATGAGGGCTTCGGCCTCGGCATCGGTCTTGCCTTTCATCTTGTAGCCGCCTTCTTCCTTGACTTTCTGGGGCAGCAGGCCGATGTGCGCCTGCACGGGGATGCCGGCCTGCACGATGGCGCGGATTTCGGCTTCCTTGCTCACGCCGCCTTCGAGTTTCACGGCATCCACTCCGGTGCTCATGAGCTTGCGGGCGTTCTCTACGGCCAGTTCGGGGGTGTCAAAGGTGCCGATGGGCATATCGAGGATGACGAGGGCGTTCTTCGCTGCGCGGGCCACGCATTCGCCGTGGTGCAGCATGTGGGCCAGGGTCACGTGGGTGGTGTCCGGGAATCCCAGCATGGTCATGCCCAGGGAATCGCCCACCAGAATCATATCGAAGCCGGCTTCATCCACCATGCGGGCGGTGGGGTAATCGTAAGCGGTGAGCTCGGAAATGGGTTCCTTGCCCATCTTGGCCGTTATGGCGGCAATCTTTTCAGACGTTGTCATGTCGGAATCGTAAATCAAAGGGGGTAAGCCGTGACCGCCGGGCCGGCGGGCAGCTCCGCCAGCAGCTGGCCCACGGTTCTGGTCTGCCCGGGCAGCACGAGCTGAGGGTCGAGGTCGCAGAGCGGGCGCAGCACGAACTCGCGCAGGTGTGCCCGGGGGTGGGGCAGGGTGAGCTGCGGGGTGGCGGCGGTTTCGCTGCCGCAGCAGATGAGGTCGATATCGCAGGGGCGGGGCTCGCCGTAGACCCCGCTGCGGGTGCGGCCCAGTTCCTGCTCAATGCGCAGGCAGAGCTCCAGTATCTCCTCCGCCGGCATGTCGGTTTCCACCTCCACGCAGGCGTTCAGATAGCTCGGTGAACCCGCGGGGCAGCCCACGGGTTCCGTTTCGTACACCTGCGAGAGGCGCAAGCCGCCGAAGACATCGGCCAGGTAATCGCAGGCGGATTCGAGCATAGCCAGCCGGTCCCCCAGGTTGGAGCCCAGGGCAAAGACACAGCGGCGCATGGTTGCAGGGGCAGCCATGAGTCCAATCAATCAGTGAAACCCAGCACGTCCTGCATGTTGTAGAGCCCGGCAGGCTTATCTGCCAGCCACAGGGCTGCGCGCACAGCGCCGCCGGCAAAGGTCATGCGGCTGGAGGCCTTGTGCGTGAGCTCCACGCGCTCGCCATCCGTGGCATACATCACGGTGTGGTCGCCCACCACATCGCCGCCGCGCATGGAGTGCATGCCAATCTGGCGCTGCGGGCGGGCACCCACAAGCCCTTCGCGGCCGTGCATCACGTCCTTGTCGTAGCTCATGCCGGTTTCCTCGCACACCACCTCGGCCAGGGTGCGGGCGGTGCCGCTGGGGGCATCGAGCTTGTGGTGGTGGTGCATCTCGATGATTTCGATATCGTAATCCTTCAGGATGCGGGTGGCTTTGCGGGTGAGCCAGAAGAGGGTGTTCACGCCCACGGAGTAGTTGGAGGCGAACACGATGGGAATCTGCTTTGCGGCCTCGGCAATGGCGGCACGCTCCTCATCGGTGTGGCCGGTGGTGCCGATGACCAGCGGCTTGTTCTGCGCCACGGCGGTGGCCAGCAGCTCCGGGGTGAAACCGTGGAAGGAGAAGTCGATGGCGCAGTCGGCAGCGCTCAGGGCGGCGGCAATGTCCTGGCCCACATCGTGTGTGGCGGCCATTTCGGTGCCTTCATTCAGCTCCACGGCCTGCTTCACGGTCTGGCCCATGCGGCCGGAAATACCGGTTACGAGAATCTTCAGCATGGCAGTCATTTACATCAGGTTGAAGCTCTTGAGCAGGTCGGCCAGCTTAGCGTGCTTCTCAGCAGCCAGCGGCACCAGGGGCAGGCGGATATCCCAGCCGATATCGCCGCGCAGGGCCAGGGCGGCCTTCACCGGCACCGGGTTCACATCCAGCGACATGAGCCCCTTCATCAGCGGGTAGTACTTCTTCTGCAGTTCGAGTGCCTTCTTGCCATCGCCGCTCATGGCGGCATCCACCAGGGCCTTCATCTCGGCAGGGGCCACATTGGAGGTCACGGAGACCAGACCCACGGCACCGCAGGAAATGAAGGGCACGGTCAGGCCGTCATCACCGCTCAGCACGGCGAAATCGGCGGGCAGGGCCTGCACCAGCTGGTTCACGCGCTCCACGCTGCCGCCGGCTTCCTTGATAGCCACGATGGTGGGGCAGTCCGCCGCCAGGCGGGCCACGGTGTCCACGGCAATCTCAATGCCGCTGCGACCGGGAATGCTGTACAGGATGATGGGAAGGTCCGTTGCCTCGGCAATGGCCTTGAAGTGCTGGTATACGCCCTCCTGGTTGGGCTTGTTGTAGTAGGGGCAGACCTGCAGCGTGCCGTCTGCGCCCATGGCGGCGGCGGCCTTGGTCATTTCGATGGCTTCTGCCGTGCAGTTGGCGCCGGTGCCGGCAATCACCTGACAGCGGCCGGCCACGGTCTCGATGCACACGCGGATGATTTCGAGGTGCTCCTTCGTGCTCACGGTGGGGGATTCACCGGTAGTGCCCATGGGCACAATGCCATCCACACCGCCGGCAATCTGAGCCTCAATCAGTGCCTTATAGGCCTCATAATCCACCTGACCATCCTTGAAAGGGGTAACAATTGCTGTATAAAGTCCCTGGTACTTCATAATTCGGGAGTATTCTTGTCGCAGACATTGTAGCACTTATCGCCTGAAAGTCACGCTTTTTTTGGATTTGCCCCATTTGCCTGACAGAAAAGCACACGTGTCCCAAAGATTTGGTAAGCCATAGAAACATCAGCAACATTTTGGAAGAAGCCCCTATCTGCCCGACAAATTGATGTTTGTCGTTCCGACAAAAGTACGAAGTACGAGGTGGGAGGTACGAAGTGAAAGTTCCGCGAGCCATGCGGCTCGCCATTTGTTATCAATAGAAAACACCTGCAGGCGCCAGCCTGCCTGACTTTATACTTCG
>JAFSFD010000004.1 GCA_017435365.1 Akkermansia sp.
CGCTGGTACCGGGGCGGCTGGTGGACGGGCGCACTGCCGGTCGCGTGGAGCTGCTGCCCGGGCGGCTCACGCTGGTACCGGGGCGGCTGGTGGACGGGCGCACTGCCGGGCGTGTGGAGCTGCTCGGGCGGCTCACGCTGGTACCGGGGCGATTCTCACTCGGCCGCGCTGCCGGGCGTGTGGAGCTGCCCGGGCGGCTCACGCTGGTACCGGGGCTGCTGGTGGACGGCCGCACTGCCGGGCGCGTCACCTGAGCAGGCCTGGCAGGTTTGTGGCTGGCGTGTGAACCATGATTGCCGGGCTTGTGAGAGGAAGCATGCGAGGGCTTACCGGGGCGCGGCTTGCCCATCACGCTGGAGGGGTTCTTATGAATCGGCGCATTCATGTGCGGACGCTCGTGCGGCCTGTGACCGTGGCCATACTTGGGCGGCTTGGGCGCATGGTGGCAGCCGTGGGGGTAATGGTGGTGGTGAGTGCACCAGGGGGCAGGTTTCCAGCTCGGCACGTAGCAACCGGCGTACAGCAGGTTGATGGAGAAGATGGGAGCACCCGATACGGTATAACCGTATACGGGACGCCCATAAGAGTAACCGTAGATGGGGAAGCCATCGGCATCATAACTGGCGGCAGTCCAGGCCACCGAGGTGCTGTAGCCATCCGTGGAAACGGAAACCGAGTTGTAACCATAGGGGTACACCTCGCAGGAGGTGGAAAGGAACACCACCCCGGCGGCAAGAGCCAGCATGCCGGCTTTCAGGTATTTGTGTTTCATGGTAATAAGTAGGTTTTTCGTAACAATTAATCACGCTGGCGGGAGGGATGATTCCGGGGGACTATCTTATCAGCCTTCAGAGAAATCGCGCTAAGTGCGCGGTCTGCCAGTTCTACTCGGCGCTGCACCAGCGACAGCAGCGAGGCTTTTGCCTCCTGCCTGACGTTGTCCACATAGTGGGTGTTACCCTTCAGATAGTCAGTAAGCCCCATCAGCAGGTCATCCTTTTCCAGCAGGGCCTGCAGACCGTTCGGAATGGCCGTATTGATGGCGTGCTTGAAATCGGCGTCTTCCTTGACCAGCGTTTCGCCGGCGAGAGTATCAAGCCTGGTGAAGGTCGAATGCCCGATGGTATCATGCAGCTGTTCAAAGGCATTCTTACCCAGGCCAGCCACATCAATCAGGCGGTTTTCGTGCCAGCGCTTGAACAGGTTCATGTACGCCGCCAGCTTGGTGGCCGGCTCAGAGGCCGCCAGGCACGGTCTCATCCCGCGCACATCCACATACATGCGCACCAAGGTGCCGGTGCTGAGCTTGACATCGTGACTGAGATTCAGAATCGGGCCATCATACCAATAGCGCAGCGAACTTCCCATCAGGATATAGTTAATCCAGGACTCACGCTCCTGGTCGCTGATGCGGTTGTGGAAGTAATTGTAGAACACGTAGGCCTGCTGGTCATTGTAGCCAAAGCTGTTCACCGCGGTCGTGGAACGATTGGGAACAGCATCGCCCCCGAAGAACTGCGCCAGAGCCGCATAAGCCTTGTCCGACACCTTGAACTCCTCCGTCTTCGTGTATTCGATGAAGCGGGCCACGCGCTGCACTTCCTTCTGGAAATCGTGGTTGTGCAGGCCGCAGAGGAAGCGGAACGGACCGCTGAACCAGCGCATGATAGCCTCGGCTCGGGTAATCATGTGCTCGATGCGGGTAAGCTGGTCACCGGACATGTTGGGCTTGGCCTTGCTCAGCATCACCCGGCTCAGCACGCCTTCCGTAAACTGACCGGAAGAAGTATCATAAGGATAATTGGCCAGAAGCTTTTCCAAGGCATCCTTGTGCAGCGTGTCCGCATCCGGGTAATTGGAGCAATCCACCAGGTCCTTGTGCCCTTTGAGCTGGTTGCAGCAACCGGCAATGGCATTCACCACAATGGCATAGGCCTCATGGGTGGCGGCTTCATATTTGGGGGCATTGCCGATGAGGGCCTGCAGCTCCTGCTGCTTGGCAAGCTGCGCATCAGCAGCGGCTTCTTCCTCAGTGAAGTCAAAGCCACCGCCATTCTGTGCCGTAGCCGTCAGTCCTCCCAGAAGCAGGGGAAGTATGATATTCTTGATTTTCATTAATCGAAAGTGCGGTTATAAGGAGGTAGCAAGCTTAATTACTCTTTCTGAACTGGTGAGAAGCCGGAATAATCTGGGCGGCGTTATCGCGGGATTCTCTGGCGTGCTCAGCTATCACTTTGGCAGCCTTATCAGCCCTTGCAATCATGCCGACCCCGTTCAATCGCTTTCGAAGTGAGATGTGCCCCTCTTCCTCCAGTTTTTCCTCAAAGAAGACCAATGTACCAATCATCGAATCCATGAGGGGTTCTGTTATCTTGTGGTAATCTGCATGCACATCTGCATAATAATCCCTGGGTTCCTGCTGGAGAGTCTGCCGGTATTGAGTGTATTCCTTGCTGTTCACGAATCGGGAGCGGGCCTCGCTCAATCGCTTGCCCATCTCCGTCACCGCCTTGATGCGGTCTTCATTCCAGTATTCAATCACGCGGTTCAGATGAACCATCTTCGTGCCTTCCGCGCAGGCCTGAAATGAGCTTCCGGTGTTTCTGAAGCGTATGATTTCGCCGGCTGTCTTATCAGCACTATTCAAATAGCCCTGGCAGCGGGCATTGATTTCCTTCTGATCCAGCAGATTGCCATAGCACTCAAAGAAGAACTCAGCCTTGCGGTACTCATCGCCGGGCTTTACTTTGAACTCTTCGGAAAGTTCCACCGCCTTATCGAAAGCCTGAATGACCCGCCAGTATTTTTCGCGGGCTGAACGCATCTCACTGGAGCGTATCAATTCCGCCGTACGGGCCGCCATCTGCACCATTTCATGGCAATCTTCATCCACGAGGGCACAGAACTGAGCATACGGCCCCAGGAACCACTTCAGCATCGTCTCTGTGCGGGTCATGTACATATCAACAGTGGCGTAATCGGCGGATGTCATATTCGGTTTGGCCTTAGCCAGGTTTTTTCTTGTGAACAAGCCGATGGTGACCTGTCCTGTTGATGGGATGACTCCATAGGTTCCCATCAGCCGGGAGGCGGCCTCCTTGTGACAATCAGCCAGCGGGCGGCTGTCCAGGCACTCCGTCAAATCCACGTTTTTGCCGACTCCTCGGTGACAATTACCCACAATCACCATGAGGTTCTGATAAACCTGGCGGCATTTGGCTTTGTAAGCATGGCCATCCGTAAGAAGGGCGGCCAGCTTGCGGGCTTCCTCTGCATCCGCCGCGGCCACATCCTCATCCGTAAAGACAAAGCCCTCTGACGAACCGGAATCATCCGTGGTAAAATCATAGCCGACCGGCTCAGCCGTTGCATGCGGAACCACTATTCCTCCGCAAAACACACAGGCACACAATAAACCCTTGATTTTCATGACTGAATAAATTCTGAGTGAATAATTCAGAGCCTATATCAGAAGCGGATTTCGTAATCATCCACATACCAGCGGCCACCGCCCTTGCGAATGAGCTTGTGGACGTTCTTGACGCCGACCTGCTTGCCGTTGGCATCGAAGGCCTGGCTCTTCACCGTGGCGTGCTCCACCTTCTCACCCTCCATCTTGATGAGGTGGTCGCGCTGGGCATCATCCAGGAAGAAGTTTTCCAGGTCATTCTTATCATCATGCCCCTTCACCACGGAAATCTTGGTATCGCTGAAAGTGGCATGCACATATTCGCCATGCAGGCGCTGCTGGTGCAGGTCCCAGTGGTAACGCAGCAGAGACTCGGCGGTCTCGGTCTTGTAGCGTTCGGGGTTGATGCACTGGCGGTAGAGCTCGTAATTCTTTTCCTTGAGTGCTGCCAGGAAGATTTCCATCACGCGCTCGGGCGTGGCATTCTCCGGCACGGATTTTTCCGTGTACCAGCCTTCCTTGATACCGGCTACCTTATCTTCCTCCACAAAGGAGCCGCTCTTGTCGTGGTTGGCATCGAAGGTGGCCACGATGTGGCCATCAATGTAGAGAGCCTCGGGTTCCACCACCCAGCCCCAGGCCATATTCGTGCGGCGGTTGCCGGGGATTTCGAAAGCCGGGCCGGTAATCTTGCCCAGCACGGTGAAGCTCAGGCTGTCGCCCAGCGAGCCATCCACCTCGCGGCGGAAACGCTTGATGGCCTCATACGGCCCGAGCCACTCACGCCCGCCGATATTCACGAAATAGAAACCGGTGGAAGGCTTGCCCACCACAATGTATTCGCCGGAGGCGCCCACAAACTGGTTGTCGGGGTACTTGACATCCGGCAGCAGAATGGTCTTCTCCGTGGGGTCGGTCTCCGGGGTATTCTTCAGCGGATCCACCGTGGGAAACACCTTGGCCAGGATGTCGCGCCCCTGCTGCAGTTCCTTCCATCTGGTCTCACTGAGCTGGGCATACTTCTCGCGCAGCTGCTTCTCGTTGTTGAGGTAGGCCACCATGGCGGGGGTAATCTGGTTGTAGTCACCCTTGCTCTTCATGAGGGCCACGCGGGCGCGCTCGTAGAGAGCCTGCACCGCCGGGTCCTGCGGGTAGGTCTTCATGAGCGTCTGAATGCGGCTCAGTGCCTCATTCTTATTGCGGAACATCGTAGTGGAACTACCCTGGGCGCGGCGGACTTCCGCCTCAAATTCCTTCAGGTAATATTCAGTGTAGCCCAGCTCTCGGGTGCTGGCTTTCTGCGGTGCGGCAACAGCACTCATTGCCAGCAATGGCAACAACGCTAAATAGATTTTTTTCATCGTGTGTGTTCAGTTCGTGTTAATAATATCAAAACTTCATTTCCTGCTGCGGGCCTTGCGCAAAATGCCGCGGATGGTCGCCGCATGGGGGCCGGAGATGCAATCATCCACCGTCACATTCCTGTCATTGACAATTTCGAGGTCTGCCCCATGGTTCACCAGCCACTGCACCAGCCCTACGTGACTCAGCGAGCATGCATAATGCAGGGCGGTGTTGCCCTTGAGCTCGCGGGTCGTATAGTCCGGATTGCGCTGCGCCATAATCTCAGGCAGAATAACACGCAGACGCTTGCAGTACAAGCGCTCAGATGCCGTATGACACTGACGGGACTCAATTTCCGCCAGAATAGCACCCAGACCGTCATCCAGCATCTCCGGTTCGACATCGGGCTGTGGGGCGGAGGGCAGCTGGATGGCGGGGTCATTGGAGCGCTCGTCGCGCAGCATGAAAGTCGCATTGCGCATGTGGCGGGTTTCGCCGTCCTCATGCCAGTAGATGTAGGCAGGGCCGCCGGTCGGAGCGTTGAAGGAAAGCACCACAAGAGCCTGAAAATTCTTATTCTCGAGCTTGATATAGCCCTTCTCCCCGGTAGAAGCACTGTAGCTCACCGTGATATCGGGATAGGGTGTTTCCGCAGAGCTGTCGGGGTGGGGAGCGGTGTAGCTGTTGCCACCGGCGGCGGTGAAGCGCAACAGCAGCGGCACATCGAACCGGAACTCGTACCAGTGCCTGGCATCGGGTTCACCGTAGAGCTCCGAGGTGGCCATTTCCACATTATTCATCAGAACCACCACTGTCTTACCTGCGGCAGAGGCGGGCGGCTGCACCGCTGCGCTCACGAGAGGGGCAGAGCATGCCAGAAAAGCTGTAATGGAGAGGGTTGTTTTCATCTTGGTTTATTTAGAATTTCTTGCTTTGCGGAGGATGGCGCGTATGGTTCCGGCATTCGGGCCGCCGATACAGTCATCCACTGCGGCGCCTTTTGCGGTTCTGGCATTGAGGTCGGCGCCGTGCTCCACCAGCCACTGCACAATTTCCACATGGCTGAGGCCGCAGGCATTGTGCAGCGCGGTCGTTCCATTGGCATTGGGCAGCACGGTATCAACAGAAGCCCCCTGCACTATCTGCGGCAGCAGGGTCAGCAGTCGTTTCTGGTACAGACGCTCCACGGCGGTCCGGTATTCCACTTTTTCCAGAGAGGAAATCAATTGCTGAAGTGTCTCGTCTTCATGGCGGATTACGAAACGGGCCGAACACACTACTCGGGCAGCACCATCTTTCTCCCACTCCACCCGGGCCAGCCCGGAACCGGAATCAGCAAAATCCAGCGTTATCTGGCCGGTGAGGCTCTGACCTTTCAGCGACAGCATCGCGCCGCAGCCCATGGGTTCGTAGTAGACCGACACAGTGGTATTCAGCCCGGGCAGCTCAGCCGTGCCACCCTGCCCCGACGGGTGGAACTTCACCACCCAAGGTGCAGAGCGCCACTCGCGGTAGTCCACTTTCTGCGTTTCAGGATTGAATTCGCCGCCGAAAGCCCCGCTGAAATCAATCTCGAGCACCTTGCCGGCCAGCGTGGGGGGCATCACATCGCCCACCGGGTCGCCCATGCGGCAGAGGTAATCCCGGCGGTCGGCATCGTCCGCAAGTCGGAAAGTGAGGTCGTAGTAATCCGCCCCGTTCCACTTCATGTGGGCGGTGCCGCACACGTCCGTGATAAAGCTCATGCAGATGGTGGCCTTATCGCCCTTCCCGTTCACGCTCAGCCGGGCTTTACCCGCGGCAGCATCGGGCGAGTAGGTCACCTCGCAGCTGCGATCCTCCCCCTGCACCGTGTATGTATCCGGCCTGCCGGGCTCTGCCTCGCCGAAATGAATGAGCAGCGGGGTGAATTTCCACGAAGTCGGGTAACTGAACTGAATCTTGCGACCGTTCAAATCCGACGGCACTGCCGGTGCTGCAAATGCAGCACCGGAAAGTACCGGCAGGGCGAGCATGTAGAGAGTTTTCAGCATGAGCCTAATCGTGCATTTGCAGAGCCTCCTCGATTTCCTCTGCATTCGGAGTATTTTCCGGAAGGGTTACCTCATTTCCCTCCGCATCGCGCAGGCTGCGATCCGCACCATAGCCGATGAGCCAGCGAACCAGCTCCACGTTGCCCTCGCAGGCCGCGCGGTAAACTGCGGTGGCGCCATCGAAGGGCATGCCTTCTTTCTCACGGGTAAGAATCATATGCGGCAGCAGCGCCAGCGACTTGCCGGCCTTCTGAAGCTGGTGAAGATTGTAAGAACGAATCTGGTAGAGCTCTTTCTGCAAGGCCTCGGTGAACATACCGCGATGCACATTGGCATCGCGCAGCCAGGTGAGCAGATTACCCAGCGGCTCCGTCACGTCCACTTGCGGGGGAATCTCCCGGTTCTGGCGCACATACAGGAAGAGAGTCTCCGCGTGCTCCTGGGCGGTAGCATCGGGGGACGGGAGCTCGTAAAGCGGGGAGTTCACATCCTCGCAGCGGAAGGCCTTTTCCAGCCAGGCAACAGCCCGTGCGGCTTCCGCCTCACTGGCCTGCGGCCCGCGGAGGGGGTAATCGCGCTCGCGGCGAGCCTGCTGCAGAATGCCCTTGATGGCTTCGCCATTCTTACCCCCGCCCACGCAGGCATCGATACTGGCACCCTTTTCCGTGCGGGCTTCCAGATTGGCCCCGTGGTCAACCAGCCAGCGCACCAGCGCCACATGGCCCAGTGAGCAGGCGTAGTGCAAGGCGGTGTTACCCTTGTAATCCGGGGTCGTGAAGCTGGGGTTGCCCAGCATCATCACCATCGGCAGCAGGGAGGAAAGCCGCTTCTGGTACAAGCGCTCCGAAGCACTGCGATAGCGGGTGCCTTCAATCTCCCGCAAAATGGAGCTCAGGCCATCATCCAGCTGATTCTCCGGTGAGGTACCGATGATTTCCTCGGGGAATTCCACGGTGGCATCGTCCTCGGCATCATCCGCCACGGTGAAGGGGATGTTGCGCAGGTGGCGGGTGTTGCCGGCCTCGTGCCAGGCAATCGCAGCCGTACCCTCCGTGTCGCTGGTGTAGGTCAGAGTAAGCAGCACACTGAGCTCCGCGCACTCCACCTTCACATAGGCCTGGTTCTCCTTCGTATTAGGATGATAGCTGACCGACACCTCATTGCTGAGCTCTGCGCTGTATTGCACATCGGCCTCGAATTCAGCAGAATCCGGGAAGGAAAGCACAAAATCAGAAACTTCCCCCAGCGTATACCAGGGTGCCGCAGGGATGCCGTACATGGGGCTGCGGGAAATCTGAGCGCCACTCATCTCCAGGCGGATAGTCTGGCCGGAAATATCCGCCGGTCCCAGTGCCCACAAGGCGGGGGCTGAGACCAGGCAGGTCAACGGAAGAAGTGAACAAAGCAGCTTCATACTTGCAGATTATTTTTCGATTTGAACCTCAATGCGGGAAACACCCTCGTAGTCCACCTCCTCTTTCTTTTCGAGGAAACGGATAAGGCATTCGGCACCGTCGCTATCAATGGCAATGCCCGGATTGGCGGGCGGAGCAGATACAGTGGAGGCAATATAGGAATTATACGCCACGGTGTAGCGGGCTTCGGGGTCGATGGGCGAGCCATCGGCCAGTTTAGCCTCAGTAATGCGCATGGGTTTGAGCTCCGCTGCGGGCTTGATGGCCTTGTAGGTCATACCGGACACGCAGGGCGCCCCGTGGTGGTCGCTGCCGGGAATGCTCTCCAGCAGGGCAATGAGTTCCTTGCCGGTCATGGTGGTGCGGATGATGGCATTGCCGAAGGGATCCATGCGGTACACATCCGCCACGGTGAGCGGCCCGGCAGGGAAGTCATCCAGGCGCACGCCGCCGTAGTTCACGATGGCAATATCCGTAACGGCGCGCACGCAGAGCGCATCGGCCATCATGCAGCCCAGGCCTTCGCGGCGGGTGATATTGCGCTTGACCGTGGTGAGCTGGCGCTTGAAGAAAGGCAGGCTCTTGGTCTTCTCCACAAGCTCAGCCGTGGCTTCGTCGGACTCCAGGCCAGTGAGAGGAAGCAACTCCGATTTCTTGCTGACCACCTTGCCGTCCTCCACATCGAAGGTGAGGCGGGTCAGGTACTTGAGCTTGTTTTCGGACTGGGTGATGAGCACGCCGTTCTCGATGTGGCCCTTCTCCACGCGGGTGTGGCTGTGGCCGCCCACGATGGCATCGGCCTCGGGGAACATGCGGGCCAGCTTGATATCGTCCTCAAAGCCCAGGTGGGTGAGGATGATGAGCACATCGCAATGGGCGCGCAGGTGCTTGTAGCAGGCGGCAGTGTCAAAGGGAGAGGCAAACCGCAGGCCCTGGCACTTGTCCGGGTGGGCATCCGGCAGGCCGTTATCGCCTGTCTGGACCAGGCCCAGCACGCCGATGCGCACGCCGTTGCGCTCGAAAATCTTGTAGGGCTTCACGTTGATGCCCTGCTTATCGGTCGTGAAGATATTGGCGCAGACGAACTCGAAATCCGCGGCATTCACATAGTCGCGGAGAGCGGCGGGACCGGAGTCGAACTCGTGATTACCGAAGGTGGAGAGGTCAAAACCGATGTGGTTCATGAGCGTGACCATCGGAATGCCCGGGCGGTTACCGTTATCGACGTATGGGTTGCCGGTGCGGTTATCGCCGGCAGCCAGCAGCAGCAGGCCGGGGTCGGCCAGGCGCTCCTGCTTCACGCAGGTGGCCAGCTGCGGCATGCCATCGATATTGGCATGCATATCATTGATACCCAGAATGGTCACCTGCTCGGCAAAGGCGGTACCGAGCAGTGCCAGAAGTGTAAGGAAATGTGACTTCTTCATTGTTGTATTCAGCAGAAAGGTGAAGTATAAATATGGCGGCCATCCGCCATGGGGCTATCAGGAGCAATGACATTACCCCAGGCATCGCAAAGCTCGACCCGGGGCACAGAAATTTTCTTGTCCGCGCAATAGCGGCGCAGGGCATCCAGCGCGGTGGCACCGGCAAAGATACGCACAGAAGTATCGTTCACGTAGACAAGCATGGTTACAATTCAGGGCTGGGATTCTCTTTCAGGAACTCAACGGCAGACTCATGCCCCTGATTCGCAGCGGCCTGAATGAGCGCATACCCCTTTGCCGCGTTTTGCGGCACGTTTCGGCCGAACATCAGGCGCAGTCCCAGGTCATACTGAGCGGCGGGCTCGCCTTTGGCAGCAGCCTGTTCCACCCAGGCGAGTTTCTCCAGCTCATCCGCATCGGCACCCTGCTCCGTTTTCGCCCACTTGCTGATATAGGCAGAGTGAATGCCTGTGTCGTCATTATAATAACGGGAGAGTTCCCACATGGCAGCGGAATCGCCCCGGCAGGCTTTTTCCCAGGCTTCCAGAGCCTCATCGCTCTGCAGTTCCACCGGGTAACCACGGCGCAGCAACGCCCGCAACTGGGGATGGCGCGTCAGCTCTATCGGCCGGCGCCCCTTCTTGTCTTTGGCATCAGCCTTCGCGCCGAAGGCCAGCAGGCGCAGCGCCATGCGGTAATCACCGGCCAGGGCAGCGCGGTGAAGCGGGGTCATGCCGGTGGCGGGCTCTGCCTGATTGGGGTCAAGCCCGGCCAGCAGGATTTTATGCACGAGCGCGGCATCGCAGTCCGGCAACGATATCAGGCAGAAGGCAAGCAGATTGTTTCCACTGCGGTCAGTCCAGTTGGCGTTGCCGCTGCTCCGCATGTTGTTGATGCAGGAAGAAAGAGAGGGCCACTGAGAAGCCGTACCGTAGCGGGCGGAGAGGACGTCTTCAAGCTCATGGAGCCCGGTTTCCAATCCATCGGCAGCCTGGGCAGCGGGGCAGACTATGCAGCTTACCGCCACAACCGGAGCGCAGATAAATGGCAGAAATGAATGGTGATACATGGCAACGGGCAGTTTTCTTAAAGGGAAATGCGGGGGGCCGGAGCCCCCCGCTTGTGAATATGATTCCGCGGATGAGATTACTCAGCCGGAGCCTCGGCAGGAGCCGCAGGGGCGAACTTCTTCTTCCTCTTGATGAGGAGCCACACCAGACCACCGGCTGCAGCCAGCAGCACAATGCCCAGCAGAGGTCTGTAGAACAGCCAGGCAATGGAAATCACCACCAGTGCCACAATGGAGGACACGAAGAAGGAGATGATGGAGGTACCGAATTCGAGGATGTTTCCGATGATAGGCAGCACATCACCCAGCACGGACAGGGGCTTGAGAATCATGCCCAGGCCGATGTACATCATGAACCAGCCCACAAGGCGCAGAATCCAGGTCCACATGGTGTTGCCATCCTTAGCGGCCTGGAACATGAGATCCTTGCTCCGGGTGCCCATCTGCAGCAGGTCAACCTTGTAACCGTTCTCCGCCACATAGGGGGTGAAGGTATTGCCCATCTGGCAGGAAGCCACGGAAATAGCAACGGTGGCCGGGATATAGGTCCAGGTGATGCGCACATCGCCCACTTCGGGGGCACCGGGATTCACCGTGCTGCCGTTGGTGGCGGTGGGAGCCAGGTTGATGTGGGCGCGCAGCATCACACCGTTGTTGGTCACCACGTAATGGTCCTGCCAGGGTTTGATAAGCAGCAGGCGGTTATCAGTTGTGCGCACGTAGGCTTTATCGCCGAAGCAGACAACGGGCAGCACACCCAGGCGGTCTACATTGATAAGTCCGGGCAGCTGCATGGGCATGGTCGGTGCCGGGGTGGTCAGGTCGCCATAGCCGGTTACATTGCGCGGGCTGTTGTTCACCATCATATAGGCGGCATCGGCGGCTTCATCGGCTACTAAGGGATACATCTCACCCGTGGGCCCCTGAATCAGAGCACCGCAGGTGGGGTCATCCAGCACCAGCAGCTGCTTGCCGGGGTAGGAATCCACCGTCACGTACATGCTGGCCGGCAGCTGCTGCGCCACGCCGGGCTGCATGCCATTGGGCAGCGGCATGCTTGTTGCGCTGGCAGGTGCGCCGATGTAGAGCACATTCCCGGAAACTGCCGTGCGGCCGGTAAGTTCCTGCGGAAGCGTCACATCCTTCAAATCCACCGGCTTATCTCCGGAAATCGAGCTGATCTGCCCCGGGGTCAGAGTGAACGCACCCAGGGTCACGTTCGTGGCGTTCTGGTTTTCATTCTCCACACCGGTGTAGTGCACGATGTTATCATGCCCGGCTTCCTTGAAAGAGGAGGAATCCTCCGGCTCGCTCACCCATTTCTTGCTGTAGGAATAGGTGGTAATCTTCTTCACGCTGCCACCTACCTGTTTTTCTTCGCGGGTGGATTCACTCTCTACCCACTGGTAATACTCTACGCGGCGGCTCAATTCGATTGCTTTGAGGCTGATGCCGGGGAAAAATCCATCTGTCAGGGTATCCTGAGTCACGGCGTTGCCGGTCAGGTGCACCAGCTTGCCCTCGTACTGCGGGTCAATGCTGTCGGCCGTGGGCAGCGCCACGCAGGCGGCCTCGCCCTCTTCAAGAGCCTTGGCCGTCTTGACGGCGCGGCCCTCATTCCAGAACAGCAGGGGAATTGCGGCGAGGAAAATCACGCCACCGGTCAGCACGCCCTTGAATGAGCCACCGAGGCGGCTACCCCAGCTTTCTGTTGTTACTTCTTCAATAGCCATTGTAGTATGTTGAGTTCAGTTTTGTATAGTGCTGCATGCAGCAGGTGGTTTTTCAGAATGAAAAAACTAAGGAGACGATTTCTTCATCCCGGACGATTGAACTTCCCCTGGCTGGCAGCACGAATGCCACCACTTTCGTAGGAAATCCCTTCATCATTTGAAAGTCTACCACCCCAATATGCAAAAGTCAAAAGAAAAATGTTATTAAATCTCATAAAAAAGAAAACGAGCACACGTGTCCCAAAGATTTGGTAAGCTATAGAAACATCAGCAACATTTTGGAAGAAGCCCCTATCTGCTCGACAAATTGATGTTTGTCGTTGTCGGGGCACGGGACTTCAGTCCCGAAATAACGGTGCTTCCAATCGGGACTGAAGTCC
>JAFSFD010000057.1 GCA_017435365.1 Akkermansia sp.
CGCCGGCGGCAAGCACAATGACCTGGAGGATGTGGGCCAGGATTCCTACCACCATACCTTCTTTGAAATGCTGGGTAACTGGTCCTTTGGCGACTATTTCAAGAAAGAGGCCATCGCCTGGGCCTGGGAGCTCATCGTGGAGCGCTGGGGATTCCCCGTGGAGCGCCTGTATGCCACTGTGTATGCCCCGGATAAGTCCAAGGGCGACCCCGGTGAGTTTGACCAGGAGGCCTATGATACCTGGGCTGCTCTCTTTGCCGCCAAGGGCATGGACCCGAAGGTGCACGTGGTGAACGGCAGCGTGAAGGATAATTTCTGGATGATGGGCGAGACCGGCCCTTGCGGCCCCTGCTCGGAGCTGCACGTGGACCTGACCCCCGAGGGCGACACGCAGGGCCGCCTGGTGAATGGCGACAGCGACAAGTGCATCGAAATCTGGAACCTCGTGTTCATTCAGTACAATGCCGAGAGCGATGGTACTTTCCGCCCGCTGCCGGCCTGCCATGTGGATACCGGTATGGGCTTCGAGCGTGCCTGCGCTATGATGCAGTGCACCAAGGGTTTCACGGATTTCTCCCGCCGCGTGTCAAACTACAGCACGGACGTGTTCCGCCCCATTTTCAGCTGCATTGAGGAGATTTCCGGCCGCAAGTATGTGGATATCTACCCGCAGGATGCCACCCCGGAGCAGCAGGAAACACTGCGCGAGAGTGTGGCTTTCCGCGTGATTGCCGACCACATCCGCACGCTGAGCTTCTCCATTGCGGATGGTATTCTGCCCGGCAACAACGGTCGCAACTATGTGCTGCGCCGCATCCTGCGCCGCGCCGTGCGCTATGGCCGCACCCTGGGGCTGGAAAAACCCTTCCTGAGTGAGCTGGTGGATACGCTGGCCGGCGAGATGGGCCGCGTGTTCCCCGAGCTGGTGGGCCGCAAGAGCACCATCAAAGAGGTGCTGCTGCGTGAGGAAACCAGCTTCAACGAAACGCTGGACCGCGGGCTGGAGCTCTTCGATAAGGAAGTGGCTGCCACCGGCAAGGTTTCCGGCGATTTCGCCTTCAAGCTGTATGATACCTACGGATTCCCGATTGACCTGACCGCCCTCATGGCCCGCGAGCGCGGGCTGGAGGTGGATTCCGCCCGCTTCGACGAGCTCATGGAAGAGCAGCGCCAGCGCGCCAAGGCTGCCCAGAAGAAGCAGGTGGTGCGCGCCCTGGACCTCAAGACCGAGCAGATGACCGAGTTCACCGGCTACACTGAGGATGCCACCACTGCCACCGTGACCGAAGTGCACGAGGCTGAGGGCATTCTCTTCGTCATCACGGACAAGACCCCCTTCTATGCCGAAATGGGTGGCCAGATGAGCGATGGCGGCACCCTCTCCCTGGGGGGCGACAGCTGCCCGGTCATCGGTGTGCAGCAGATTGGCAAGGCCCGCGCCCACCTGATTTCCATGGCCGATGGCGTGACCCCCGCCGTGGGCGACACCGTGGAGCTGCAGCTGGATGTGGAGCGCCGACGTGCGCTGGAATCGCACCACAGCGCCACGCACCTGCTGCACAAGGCCCTGCGCACGCTGGTGAGCGAGGATATCGCCCAGCAGGGCTCCCTGGTGGATGCCGACCGCCTGCGTTTCGACGTGAACAGCGGCGCTATCTCCAAGGCTGACCTGCGCCGCGTGGAGGTGCTGGTGAACCAGTGGATTAACGAGGACCTGCCCGTGGTCTGCAATGAGTACCCGATGACTGAAATCAAGAAGCACCCGGAAATCTGCCAGTTCTTCGGCGATAAGTACGGCGATGTGGTGCGTCTGGTGCAGATGGGTGGCGAGGCCGGCGCGTTCAACGGCGTTTCCATGGAACTCTGCGGCGGCACGCACGCCGCCAGCACGAAGCAGCTGGGCTTCTTCAAGATTAAGAGCGAAGGCGCCATTGCCAGCGGCGTGCGCCGAATTGAGGCTGCCACCGGTGCCGCCGGCTACGAGGTGGTGCGCGATATGGTGGCCGCCCGCATCCCCGAGGGCAAGGAAATGCTCGATAAGCTCACCGAGGCCAACGGCAAGCTGGCCGACCTGGGCCAGCCCATCGTGCCCGTGCCTTCCAACGATGCCAAGCCCGCCCAGAAGCTTCGCGAGGCAAAGGATATCGCCACCATCAACTCCCTGCTGGATGACTACAACGCCTATTGCGACAAGCTGAAGGAATGCGCCATCGAGGCCGAGAAGCAGCTGAAGAAGGCCCAGGTGGCTGCCGCTGCCGGCGCTGCTGATGCGCTGCTGGCCGAGAAGCTGACCGGCGGCAATGTGGTGGTCTGCGCCGAGGGTGGCAACGAACTGCTCACCGAGCTCTTCAACGGCCTTCGCAAGCGCCACTACGCCGCTGCCGCCTTCCTGGTGGCAGATGACGGCGCCAGCCTTTCCCTGGGTGCCTACTGTGGCGAGGCGGCCCAGGCTGCCGGTCTCAAGGCCGGCGATCTCATCCGCACGCTGGCTCCCATCGTGGGCGGCAAGGGCGGCGGCAAGGCCGATATGGCCCGCGGCTCCGGCAAGAATGTCTCTGCCAAGGCTGAACTCGTTGCCAAGGCCACGGAAGCACTCTCCTGAATTGAATGATAAACTTACCAAACCAATAGAAACAAAACAATATGTCTACTCCCCAGCCCCCGGTTTACCCGGATGAACCCAAGATTCCGGTGTTGCCGAACCTGCTTACGGCCGGCAACCTCCTCTGCGGCTTCTTCTCAATCCTCACCATCTTCGAGGGTATGAAGTTCCCGTCCGGCACAGAAGAGGCCTTCGTGCACTACCAGCACGCCACCTACCTCATCTTTGCCGCCTGCATATTCGACCTGCTGGATGGTCGCGTGGCCCGCATGTGCAAGAGCGATGGCCCCTTCGGCCGTGAGTTCGACTCCATCGCAGATGTGGTCTCCTTCGGCATTGCTCCGGCTATGTTGCTGGCTCAGGCTGTGCTGTTCAACCTGGATGTGCCTTATCTGGGCTGGGCTATTGCGGTGCTGTACCTGCTGTGCGCTGCGCTGCGCCTGGCCCGCTTCAACTGCATGGCCGCCGCCCCCAGGAAGCCGAACCAGAGCATGGACTTTGTGGGGCTGCCGGTGCCCATGGCTGCCGGTGCCGTGGTGAGCACCATGTACCTGGTGATTGACCTTACCTCCAACCGCAACCTCATCATCCCCCCGGTGTGGCAGTACATCATGGCTGCGGTGATGGCTGTGGTGGCTATCCTGATGATGAGCCGCGTCATCTACCCCAGCTTCAAGCACGTGAACTTTGAGAAGCGCGGCACGGCCATGGCCATCCTCATGGCGGTCATCGTCATCTGCGCTTTCATCTTCTTCCCGTGGATTGCTCCGGCTTTCGTCTTCGTGTGCTACCTGGGCTATGGCCTGGTGGTGCGCCCCTTCCTGACCCGCCGCATGCGCCGCGCCATTGAGGCTGCGGATGATGATGACGAGGCCCAGATTTAATCCTCATTTCCACAGCTTATGCCGTCCTCACGCATTCAATGGATAGATTTCTGCCGCGTGTGGACGGCATTCTTCGTGATTGTACGCCACACGTATGCCCCTTACGGAAGTGTCGTCTTTCTCGCAGACCTTTTCAACTACAGGAGCCTCATCTTTGTCTTTTTCTTTCTGTCGGGCTTCTTTAGTAAGGATAATCTTAATCCTACTTTAAGGGGGGGGGTATCAATGGCTTGATTTCCGCCGTTTCATGCAGATATTAATGATGTTCGCATTCTGGTCATTGGTGGGGTGTGTTTTTCTGTTGCCGCTGAATTATCCGATGGTGTGGCAGCATGGGGAGGTTGTGTGGTCTAACGTGGTGACGGCGCTGGGAATCACGTGGATGTTCGGGTGGAATGTACCACTTTGGTTCTTGCGGGTTCTGATGGTACTGGCACTTTTTGCTCCTGTTCTGCGGCGTTGTTCCAGTGGTTTGCTGGCCGTTTTCATCGTAGGCATGATGGCAGCCGGAGAGGTGTTTTGTGAGGAAGCATGGGACGAAGGCGGCAATGCGCCGGGCTGGGTGCCATACAGGATGTATGAATCATTATATGCATGGGCGTTTTTTGCCGGAGGCATACTGGTGAAGCGCGAGGTCGGAACAGACAAACTTACAGAGTTTGTGACCCGATACTCATGGCTCATTATCCTGTTTGCGGTCGCTCTTTTTGTGCCGGTTCGGTTATGGGGATTTCTGCTACCGTGCCGGAGTGGTGCTCTGGTCATGCTTGGAGTGGGTACCATCATGAGCATAGGATGCCTGGCACAGCGATTTACTCCTCGCCTTTGCAATTATGTAGCCTCATGGGGCCCGGCTGCCTTCTTTATATATGTAACGCACGATATCATTCTTCCGTACTTAAAGCTCCTGTGGCTTAATTTCTTTGAATGGAATACCGCTGGGGCCATGGTGATACCGCTGATAACGCTGTGCGTTTGCTGTTGCCTGTTTATATTCTTACGCCGGATTTGCCCGGGCTTCACGAGGTGGGCTGCCATGGTAAAGATACAAAATAAATGATTCATGTCACAAGGTCGCATTCAATGGATAGATTTCTGCCGCGTGTGGACGGCATTCTTCGTGGTGCTGCGCCATGTGGACAGGCCGTACGGCAGTTTCAACTACATCATCGACCTGTTCAACTACCGCAGCCTGATTTTCTTCTTCTTCCTGGCGGCGGGGTATTTTACGCATAAGGCGGCTGCAGGGCAGTGGCTGGATTGGAAGCGCACGCGCACGCTGCTGGTGCCTTTCATTTTCTGGACGTCGGTGGCCTCCATCCTGCTGCTGCAGCCCATGATGCACTGGGGGCAGACCCTGGCGGGGGATTTCAGCTGGTTCAAGTGGGAGCTGATTCCGCGGGAGATGGGGCTTCTCAACTGGTGCTACTGGGATTTTGACAACGTGCCGCTGTGGTTTCTGCGCACGCTGATTCTGCTGGCGCTCTTCAGCCCGCTGCTGCAGCGGCTGCCGGGCAAGTTGCTGCTGGTGCTGGTGCTGCTTTGCTTTGCGGGGAGTGATGTGCTCTGCGCCCGCGATTTCGAGACCGCCCGCAGCCACAAGTCCTGGTACGTGGGCTGGCTGCCCTTCCGTTTATATGAGAGCATCCTGGCGCTGGGCTTCTATTCGCTGGGGCTCTGGATTCGCCGCCATGCGGATTTTGCGCAGTTCACGTCCTGGGTGCGCGGCTATGCCTGGGCCCCGGTGGTGGCGGCGCTGCTGCTGCTGCCGCTGGTGTATCTGTTCGGCTTCTATCCGCCGGTGCAGAGCAGTGCGCTGGTGTTGCTGGGGGTGAGCTGCACCATGGGCATCGGCGCGCTGTGCGAGCAGTACCTGCCGCGCTTCTGCCGCGCCGTGGTGGCGCTGGCTCCGGCCTCCTTCTTCATCTATGTGACGCATTACATCGTGCTGCACGCGCTGCGTCTGGCCATCACCGGTTCCTACGGCGGCAAGTTCACTGAGACCCAGTGCCTCTACATGCCGCTGGTGATTCTGGCGATATGCAGTGGCCTGTTCTTCCTGCTGCGCCGCTTCTGCCCCGCCTTCCTGCGCGCGGTGGCCCTCACCAGGTAAAATCGGAACACCGGACATCAGCCCCCGATAAATACTTCGGGAAGTAAACAAATTCACTAAATTGGAATATGCAGAAGTACGAGGTACGAAGTGGGAAGTGCGAAGTATAAAGTCAGGCAGGCTGGCGCCTGCAGGTGTTTTCTATTGATAACAAATGGCGAGCCGCATGGCTCGCGGAACTTTCACTTCGTGCCTCCCACCTCGTACTTCGTACTTTTGTCGGAACGACAAACATCAATTTATTGGTCCGTTTAGAGTTTGTAGAGGTTCCCACTCCATGATTTCTTCTGGAGCAATGCCAGAAAAATCCCCGGGCCGGAAAAGCTCGGGGATTTTTATGTAACAGTGTTGAGCGGAATTACTTTTTGCCGTTGCCGCCGCCCCAGAGTTTGATGACCTGGTCGGCAGTGACCCCGAGGTTGGATTCCGGGTTCAGTCGCTTCATCTCATTGGCGTAGCCTTTGATTTGCATGGCACCACCGCCGCCGCGGTGCAACACACCGATGATGATGGCATAGAAGGTCTGCTGCTGCTCCGGGGTGTAGGCGGGGTCTTTCAGGAATTCTTTCATCTTGGCGATGGTGGCTTCGGCGCCGAGCTCCAGCCCGCCATCGCTCTTCTTGCCGCAGTATTTCTGCGCGAGACCCCAGCCGTCGAAGTGCAGGCGGCGCACCATGCCGGACTCATCGTTCGGGTCGGCAGCCTTCACGAGGTTGCGGTAATTGTTCGGCGGTTCGATGCCGGGCACGGCCCAGGCTTCGGCAATGAGCCTGGCGGCTTCCACGCCGCTGGCGGCCTCTGCCCGCTTCATGATTTCCTCCTGCTTGTGCTTGGCTTCCAGTTTGGCCTTAATCTCAGCGGCGATTTCAGCCATGGTGCCGCGCAGCAGCACCGGGCCTTGCACACGCCCATAGAGGAATCCCACCTTGTCGTACATCAGCAGGCTGGGATAGGTTTCCATGGAGTGGGCGGCGGGCTCTGCCAGGGCGCCCCAGATGGCGCGCTGGGCTTCCTTTTCCTCCGGGGTGGCATACTGGTAGAACGGGGTCAGGATGAGAGCGGCGTTGCCGGCGGCCTCGTTGATTTCCGGGGCGGCGATGACCTTTTTGCAGAGTTCCTCGCTGTAGCGATCCCAGCCTTTAGCGTACACGAACAGGATGTAGCCGTCATCCGTGAGTTTCTCGAAGGCTGCTTCCTGGTTGGCAAACTGCTGGGCTGCCGTGAGGGGAAGGGGAGCCAGCAGACCAAGTGCAAGCAGTGTTGTATAAAGTGCTTTCTTCATGTTATGATGAAAAGGTGCTGTTGGTTAAGCGGCCGGACGACCGAATACATAGATGCCGCCGAGGTGGAAGAACTCCGGTCCGCCCTTGCGCAGGATTCGCACAAAGCGCCCGAGTGTTTCCGGGAACTCTACCTTGATGACTCGCTGATTGCAGGGACCCAGATCCTTGCTCACATTGCGCCAGCTCTGGCCGTCGTCCGAAATCTGCACCACCATGTTGCCAAGACGCTGGTGGTTGCTGTTGGTGGTCATGATGACTACGCCATTCACATAAGCCGGCTTGGGCATCATAACGGCGGCCCAGGGGTTCTCTTCCTTATCGGTATGGAAGCGACCACCGGAGGGACGCAGCACACCCCAGTGGGAAATGGGGGAGTCGTGGCCGCAGGTGGAACTGGTGATGAGCAGGCCTTCTTCGGAGAGCAGTTCCTGGCCGGACATCTCCGGTATTTCCGGCATGTCGCCGGGGGCTTCCACTGCGTCAGAGCTGTTGGCGCCCAGGCGCTGGAAGGTGGCGATATC
The DNA here is from genome assembly GCA_017435365.1 of Akkermansia sp. Lineage (GTDB taxonomy): Bacteria > Verrucomicrobiota > Verrucomicrobiia > Verrucomicrobiales > Akkermansiaceae > Akkermansia. Next base: position 7,404 of record JAFSFD010000057.1, read on the forward strand.
CTTGGATTTGGCTGCGGAAAGCATGAGCTGGCCGGTCACCTTCTTGTTGTCGCCGCCACCCATGGCACCGGTACCGGTGCGGGAGAGCATCTTGGAAATGTCGGCAATGGTTTTGGCATGTGCGCCACCCAGACCCTTGGCCATTTCCTCGCCCCAGCCGATGACAACGGGCAGGTAATCGCTCTTGGAGGAGAGGTTACCCATCATGAGGTTGAATACGGGTATACCACGCTGGGGGTCGGGCGGGGGGATTTCCTTGCCATCGGGCGGATCCTGGTGAGCCAGCAGCTCAATCTGGCGGCGGCCGAACTTCTCGATGCGCCAGCGCTCCGGCCCCATCTTGTGGACATTGTCCCAGAACACATGGTAGCGCACCATGAGCTCCTTGGCCGGCAGTTTGGCGTTCTTGAACTTGGGGTATACCCAGGCTCCCAGGAATTCGGAAGTCACTTCCGGGTAACGCGGGGCGAGCAGGTAGCAGAGGTTATCCTGCATCTCGCAGAGCAGTTTCATATCCTCCCCCTTGTGTTGGGTGAGATAGTTGTTGTATTCCTGCCACACGGCAATGTTGATGGGCTGGGCGGTGGTGGCATCCCTGAAGTAGGAGAGCACCTGCTTGTCTTTCCTGGTGTTGACGGAATGGTGCGCCAGCACGCGGTAGACGTTGGACATGTGCGTGTCCTTGTCCAGCTTGGTGTAAAGCTCTGAGCCCAGGTGGAGGGAAGAGAAGGCGCTCCACATGTTGAGCACCGGCTGCCAGTGCAGGCCACGCTCCCAGCTCACGGTGTTGCCGGGAACCCACTTGCCGTTCACCCACAGCACATAGGCGCAGTGACCGGGCTCGCCGCAGGTGAGGGAGGGCACGCCGTTGGCCAGGGCTGCAAAGGCGCCGAAGTGCGAAATGCCGCCGCACACGCAGCCCACATAGAGGGCTCTGGTGAAGTGGTTGCCGCCGTATATGTGATCCCAGGGCGTGTAGTAGTTGGAGCCGTGGATGCTGTCGCCATAGAGGTTGTACAGGCGGTAACCCAGGCGGTGCGGGCTGCCCATGTAGCGCTCGGCCGGCACGTGTACGTTGTCCAGTGCCCATTCCAGGCTGATGCGGTCGCCGGCGATGTTGTCGCCCTTGCAGCCGCAGACGATGCGGCGCAGGTACATGGGCAGGTCATCGAACACGGTGTTCAGTCGGCCGGCCTTCCAGTTGGTGATGAAGTAATCGGCGCGGTCGAGTGCTTTTTCAAAGTTCCAGTTGTAGCGGGCGTATTCGATACCCACGGCGGTGGCGATATCGCGCACGACCTTGTCCTTGTACACATCCGGGTGCTTCTTGGCAATATTGGCAATGATGTGCAGGGCGCGGCCGGGGGCCACGCAGGGGCCGGAGAAGCAGATGTTCTCCATCCATTCCAGATTGCCGGTGACTTGCTTGAGGACGGTGCGGCCGTCGCGGTGGGCGTTCAGCTCCTTGAGGGACCAGGGCATGTTCTTGATTTCCTGCTCCATCTTCTTGAGCGTTTCCTGCTTGGCCTTGATGGCAGCCTGGAATGCCATGCGCTCCTTGCCGCGCATGGTCTTGAGCTTCTCCTTGTCCTGCTCAATCTCGCCGGGCAGGCGGTTGATATCGTCCTGGAGCTTCTTGCGGCTCTGGGCGGCCATGCCCTCCGGGGTCATCTTGTCGTATTGCGCCAGCATGTACTGGGCAACCATGAGGCGGTTCTTCGGGCTTTCCACAAACTTGGCCACATGCTCCGGGGTGTTGCCCTTCAGGGCGTTGATGATGCTGTTGGCCAGTGTGCGCTGGGCGGCATCCGGGTTGCCCCAGCCGGGAATGCTCTGGGAAATGTAGTTGCCGTCATCCGCAGCCTGCTTCTTTTTCTTGTCAGACTTCCTGGGTTTTTCGGCCTTTTCCTTTTTGGGGGCCTTGTCGGCATCGTCCTGTGCCGCGCAAATGGAGCCCATGCACAGCGGCAAGGCCAGTGCCAGGGAAAGGATATTGAAGAATGTTCTGCTTTTCATTGCCACGTTGTTACTCTACCTTGTACAGCCCCGGGAGTCAATCCAAAAAGACTGTTTATCCGCTCTAAATGTTGCTGATTCGTTTTATTACGCGTTATTTTGCATGCAGCAGTGGCGGATTTCCTGTCAGCATGCTTGTATGCTGGGGGGGGGCGTGGTATACTGGCGGCAAGTTATGAAGACATCCACCATTTGCGTACAGAGCGGCTGGAAGCCCGGCAAGGGCGAGCCCCGCGTGCTGCCCATTTACCAGTCCACCACGTTCCGCTACGAGACGAGTGAACAGATGGCCCGCCTCTTCGACCTGGAGGAAGCCGGCTTCTTCTACACCCGCCTGCAGAACCCCACGAATGAGTGCGTAGCCAAGAAGATTGCAGAGCTGGAAGGCGGCGTGGCGGCCATCCTTACCTCCTCCGGCCAGGCGGCTTCGTTCTATTCCGTCTTCAATATCTGCGAGGCCGGCGACCACTTCGTCTGCACCAGTGCGCTCTATGGTGGCACCTATAACCTCTTCGCCGTGACCTTCAAGAAGTTCGGTATCGACTGCACCTTTGTGGATCAGGATGCCCCGGAGGAGGAAATCCAGAAGGCGTTCCGCCCGAATACGAAGTGCGTGTTCGGCGAGACCATCTCGAACCCCTCCCTGCAGGTGCTGGATATTGAGAAGATGGCCCGCATCGCCCACAAGAACGGCGTGCCGCTGATTGTGGACAACACCTTCGCCACCCCTATCAACTGCCGCCCCTTCGAGCACGGCGCCGATATCGTGATGCACTCCACCACCAAGTATATGGATGGCCATGCCACCCAGGTGGGCGGTGTCGTGGTGGATAGCGGCAAGTTCGACTGGAATGCCCATGCCGATAAGTTCCCCGGCCTCACCACGCCGGATGCCTCCTACCACGGCCTGGTCTATACCGAGGCTTTCGGTGCCGGCGCCTACATCACCAAGTGCACCGTGCAGCTCATGCGCGACCTGGGCTCCATCCCGTCCCCCATGAATGCCTTCCTGCTCAACCTGGGGCTGGAGACGCTGCACCTCCGTGTGCCCCGCCACTGCGAGAACGCCCAGAAGGTGGCCGAGTTCCTCTCTACCCAGGACGATGTGGCCTGGATCAACTACGCCGGCCTGCCGGATAACAAGTACTACGAGCTGGCCCAGAAGCAGTTCGATGGTGGCCGCACCTGCGGTGTGGTGACCTTCGGCATCAAGGGTGGCCGCGACCGCGCCATCAAGTTCATGGACAGCCTGAAACTCTGCTCCATCGTGACCCACGTGGCCGATGCCCGCACCTGCGTGCTCCACCCAGCCAGCCACACCCACCGCCAGCTCACCGACCAGCAGCTCATCGAAGCCGGCGTGAAGCCCGACCTCATCCGCTTCTCCGTGGGTATCGAGGATGCCGAGGACATCATCGACGACCTCAAGCAGGCCCTGGCCCAGATTTAAACCACACTCTCATTTCCAACACGCACCGGGTGGAACACGTTTCCTGCCCGGTGCGTTTTTTTGCTTATCATTAATTTATTGCACCTCCGAAAACTCCGGGCTACCCGATAAATTGGAATTTGTGGGGGAACTCTGTCGGAGCACGGGACTTCAGTCCCGATTGGCCGCACCGTTATTTCGGGACTGAAGTCCCGTGCCCCGACAACGACAAACATCAATTTGTCGAGTAAATTAAGCCTGGGACCGGGGATTGACGGTGCCGCAGTGGGTGAAGAGGGTGGGGTCAAGCTCAGCTTTGGCGCGGACGGCGATTTCGGCGGCCTGCTCCGGGGTTTCGGTGAGGGCGAACATGGTGGAGCCGCTGCCGCTCATGAGGGCGGCGCGGGTGCCGGGCTGCTCCAGCAGCCAGTGCTTCATGCGGGCCAGGATGGGGAACTTGGCAAAGACCGGGCGCTCCAGGTCATTCACGAGGGTGATGTCGTCCACCTTCTGCGGGCCGTAGCTGATGCCCTTGATGCGCTTGCTGCAGGTGAGCCCCTTGTAGGCGGTGGGGGTGCTCACGCCGAATGCGGGTTTGAGCAGCACGATGGGGCTGCTCCACCTGGCCAGCTCCGGCACGGGGGTCACAATCTCGCCGCGGCCCTTGCAGCGGCAGATGGTGGGGGTGAGGAAGTAGGGCACATCGCTGCCCAGGGCAGCGGCCATGGTGCTGAGTTCCTCCAGCTCGTAGTTGGTGCCCAGAATCTCGTTGATGGCCAGCAGGGTGAAGGCGGCATCGCTGCTGCCGCCACCGAGCCCGGCGCCATGCGGGATGCGCTTGGTGAGGGTGATGCGCTGCTTGGCCTTGCGGCCGTATACCTTTTCGAATTCGCGCACGGCCTTGAATACCAGGTTGCTTTCATCGGTGGGCACGCCGGGGGTATCGCACTTGATGGTGGTGGTGCGTGAGTTGTGGAAATCGAGCGTGTCGTACAGGTCGATGGGGGCCATCAGGATATCCACATTGTGGTAGCCGTCTTCGCGCACTTTGTTCTGAACACGCAGGGAAAGGTTGATTTTTGCCGGTGCCTGGTAGGTAGACATGGTGGTGTGGTGAGGGGGGTAAGGGTTAATCGCGGCGGCGGGGTTTGCGGGGCTGGCGTTTTTTGCTGGCTTCCTGCTCCATCTGCCTGAGCTCCTCGGCTGTGGGGCGGCGGATGATGTGCTCACCTTCCTTGGCCTGGTTGGCGCGGTCTCTGGCCATCTGCTCAAAGTACTCCGGGTCAGACATCCAGAGGAATTTGTTGTACGCCTCGGTTTCGGCGGCTCTGGCGCGTTTGAGCTGCTGCTCTGCTATGTCGCGCTCCTGCTCCAGGGTGTGCAGCTCCAGGATGGGGGTGAGCAGCAGCATGGAGGCTATGATTGCCACCAGCACCAGGAAGATGATGCCGCCCACCTTAATCATGCCATGTATCCCCTTGCTGCGTTTATCCCGTTGCTCCTGGATTTCCTCCAGGGTGGGGATTCTGCGCTTGAATAGGGGGTGCTGCATGGCAGGAAGCGGGTGGTGGGGAATCAGCGTTCAGCGAAGGGGACAAAGCGGCCGCGGCGGGCCAGCACGATGGTGTGCAGCCGCAGCTGCTTGCCCTTGGAGGAGGCGGGCACGGTGGTGCTGCTCACCTCGAAACCGGCACGCCGCAGGGTGGCCTCCAGTTTCTTATCGGCCTTGGAGAGGTTGATGGCCAGCAGACTGCCGCCTTTCAGGGCGTTGAAATAGGCCTGGGCGTCTCCCAGGGTCATCTCGCAGCGGGTGTGGGCGCTGCGCAGCAGAATGGCATGCAGTGAGCCGGTGCGCTTGCGGCAGAGCTCGGCTGCGGTGGCGGGCTCGGTGGATACGCGCTTATCTTCCCACAGGGCCTTGTTTTCACCGAATTCGCGGTTCCATTTCACGATTTCTGCCACCGGCTCGGCCACGATGAATCTGGCTTTTTCCTTGGGCAGGCACTGCATGGCCTTGGCCAGTCCGTAGCCGAGGCCCAGCCCGGCAATCATGATGCAGGGCTGCCCGGCGCGGGTGATGGGGGAGGTGGCCAGCTCGGCCATGGCTTCCTCGCTGCCGTAGGTGAATGAATTGGCGCAGGGCATGCCGTCCAGCTGCAGGGTGAGCACGCCATCGCGCTCCCAGAGCTCCCACACGGAGCCGTCTTCCAGTGCTTTCTCTCCCAGTTTGGTAAGTGGTTTCATGCGTTAATCGGTTCTTTCTTAATTCAGGGTGATGGAGACCGGGCAGTGGTCTGACCCGGTGATATCGGCGTGAATCTCAGCGCTCTGCACGCGCGGCAGCATGGATTCGGACACGCAGAAGTAGTCGATGCGCCACCCCACGTTCCGGGCGCGGGCACCACCGCGGAAACTCCACCAGGAGTAGGCGTCCCGGGCGTCCGGGTGCAGGCGGCGGAAGGTATCTGCAAAGCCGGCCTCCAGCAGGGCGGTGAAGCCGGCGCGCTCCTCATCCGAGAAGCCGGCGGAGAAATGGTTGGCCGCAGGGCGGGCCAGGTCAATTTCCTCGTGGGCCACGTTCAGGTCGCCGCAGAAGACCACGGGTTTCTTTCCGGCCAGCCCGGCTACATAGGCGCGGAAGGCGGCATCCCATTCCTGGCGGTAGGGCAGGCGGGCCAGCTCGTTCTGCGAGTTCGGGGTGTAGCAGTTCACCAGGTAGAAATCCTCAAACTCCATGGTGGCCACGCGGCCCTCGGTATCATGCTCCGGGCAGCCTATGCCCAGGGTGGTGCTGAGTGGCGCCACTTTTGAAAGAATGAGCACGCCGGAGTAGCCCGCTTTCTGTGCCGGGTTCCACAGGCTGTGCGGCCAGCTGGCCAGCCACAGGTCGCTCACCTGCTCCGGGCGGGCTTTCACCTCCTGCAGGCAGAGAATATCCGGCTGCAGGGCGTCCATCTTTTCGGCCAGCCCCTTGCCCAGGGTGGCGCGTATGCCGTTCACATTCCAGCTGACGATTTTCATGCGGGTGTTTACTTTTTGTGGTGGGGGTGGATGGAGCGCAGCTTGTGCAGGCGCTGCTCCATGCGGGGGCGCAGGTTTTCCTCAATCCAGGCATTGGCGGCGGCGAGTCCCTCTGCCTTGTAGATGCGGCCAATCTGAGCCTCCACGCCGGTAGCGTTGCCGGTGAGGCGCAGGAAGTTGTTGCTGGTGAACTCAATGAAGAGCGCACCGTCTATCTCGCCTTTGAACGAGAGAATCCACTCGCGCACATACAGCGCCAGGATGGCATCGCCCACCCAGGCCTGGGCGCGCGCTACGGGGTCTTGGTCAGGGGATAAGGTCGGCATGGCGGTACTTGGGTTTCGGCTGGTTGGGGGTGGGCTGAATCCTGGCGGCTTCTGCGCAATCAAGCTCAATGCCCACGCTGCTGTGCGGCTGTGTCGTATCCGTGTGGATGAAGAGCACTTTCTGCTCCGGCTTCAGCTGCTGGAGCTGCATGCCGATGACGCGCTCATCCACCTGGAAGTGGGTGCGCCCGGTCAGGAGCTCCTGCAGGTGGGTGCGCAGGCGGGCGTGGCCGGGGGTGAGTTTCTTGCCGGGCTGCTCCAGCTCGCGGCAGACCCACAGGCGGGGAATCAGCCGGTTTTCGCGCTCCATGAGGTCGAGAGTCTGCCGCAGGGTGCTCACGTTCGTGGCCATCACGGTGAGGTGCTGCACCTGCGGGGTGGCGGCTGCCTGCTCCAGCACGGCGCTGGGGCCGATGATAATCCAGTCGCCCACGGCCAGTTCCTCCAGCTGCTCATCCACCTCGTCCCGCAGGTCGATGAGCGCCTGGGTGCGTGGGTCAGAATGGCTGCAGCTTGCCACCAGGAGGGGCAGGGCTGCAGCCAGACAGAAAATGGTGCTGTGGAGAATCCGCATGGGGGCGGTATCAGCCGCGGGAGCGTGGTTCGCGTTCGCCGGCGGTCTTGATGCCCGGCGTGGTGGTGAACGGCGCGCCTCCCGTGGGGGCTTTCTGGGTAAAGGCCACACCGGCCTGTTCAAAATCCTTGCCGGCCACGGGGAAATCCTTGCGCAGCGGGTGGTAGGGGTAGCCCTCCCACATCATGATGCGGCGCAGGTCCGGGTGCCCGGCGAACTCAATACCCATCAGGTCGTACTGCTCGCGCTCCAGCCAGTTGGCAGAGCGCCACACCGGCACCATGCTCGGCACGGTGTTCTCCGCTTCGCTTACCGGGGTGCGCACCAGCAGGTTGGCGCCGGTCTCAGCCTGGGTGATGGTGTAGTTGACCTCGAAGCGCGGCTCCTCCCCCAGGTGGTCAACGGAGGAAACGCACACGAGCATGTCGAAACCGCAGGCGTCCTTGGCGTAGCGCATGGCCTGGGTCAGAATCTCCGGGGCGATGGTCAGGGTGATATCGCCGCGGAATTCCTTGCTGCTCACCTGCGGGAATCGGGCGCAGATCTTATCAGCAGCGGCTTTCTGAAGTTCGGAAAGGTTCATGGTGGTGGGGTGGAATGTAGCGGTTAGTCCTGCGTGATGATACCGGCGGGGATGGTGTGGGCATTCTGGGCCTGGCGCAGGTCGTGCTCCTTGAAGAAGCCCTTCAGCGGGTGGTCCGTGGCCATAATCTTATCCTGCAGCGTGATGAGCCCCTGCAGCAGTGCCTCCGGGCGGGGAGGACAACCGGAAATGTACACATCCACCGGCACAATCTTATCCACACCCTGCAGCACCGAGTAGCTGCGGAACATGCCGCCGGTGCAGGCGCAGGCGCCGCAGGCGATGCACCACTTCGGGGCGGGCATCTGGTCCCAGATGCGGCGCACCAGCGCGGCCATCTTGTAGGTGATGGTGCCGCAGATGAACATGAAGTCGGCCTGGCGCGGGGCGTAGCGGTTCACCTCTGCACCAAAGCGGGATATATCGTAACGGGAGCAGGACGCGGCCATGTACTCAATAGCGCAGCAGGAGGTGCCCATCGGCATCGGCCACATGGAGTACTTGTGCATCCAGTTGATTGCTGCCTCGACCGTGGTGTAGACGAACCCGCCGTCTGCATCCGGGTCACACATGAAATTTGTCTCAAGTTCCTGAAGATTATCGCTGGCCATAATGGTACGGGCAGGGTGTAGCACTGCCCTGCTCGCACTAGCATACCGTATTTTGGGTGAAACGCAAGCCAAATTTGGCAGTCCGCTTTTAAAAAAGGGTGTTAGCGCGCGCGGATATTAGGTAACACGTGTCCCAAAGTTTGAGTACTAATCTCGATAAATTGGAATTTGTCGATTAGTTTGCGAGCCGCAGGCGAGCGGAAAATCAGCCCCGACAGGGGCGTAAGAACACTAGCCGGGGGTAAGAGCGCGTCAGCGCTCGCAGCCCCCGGTATATTGAGAAAAATATCGGAGCCCCGGAGGGGTGACAGAATGTGATGCAATACGCTGATGCTGTGCTTTCTGTCACCCCTCCGGGGCTCCATTTTATTTTATCGCATTCCGGGGGCTGCGCCCGCAAAGCGGGCTTACCCCCGGCTAGTGTTCTTTCACCCACTTCGTGGGCTCAAAATTCCTCGGGCTTTCAGCCCGACAAATTCCAATATATCGAGCAGAGGGGGGCTTCTTCCAAAATGTTGCTGATGTTTCTATAGCTTACCAAATCTTTGGGACACGTGTGATATTAGGTGTGATGCTCTAATAAAATCTTGACGTGTGGTGGCCGGAAGTATAGGATTGCACGCATGAACAAGCCCACATTGCACTGGAGTGCCGCGCTTACCGCACTGGCGCTGACGATTGCTGCACCGGCTTTTGGTCAGGAATCCACGGGAGATGCCTTCCTGGATGCCATGATGAAAGACCAGCAGGCTGAGCAGGAAACCACAAGCTCTGCCGCTGCTCCGGCAGCGGACCCTTTCATGGATGCCGTTTCCACGAAGAAGAAGGCGGATCCTCAACCTGTGGCCTCTCCTGCCGGACCGGTGGAAACACGTCTCGTCTCCGCGGCGTCTGATACCCGTTTGCTCGATGAGGCTGAGGTGGTGCGTGAGCTGGGGCCGGCTACCGGCCTCTTCCAGAATGATTCTGCGTTTGACGGCAAGCGCGTGGCCGGTGTGGAGTTCCGCTACACGGGCAACAAGGTGCTGCCGGACCGCCGCCTCATGGACGTGGTGCAGACCCGTGCCGGCGGTGAGTATTCCTCCGTGCGCGTGAATGCTGACCTGGAGCGACTCATCGAGCGCAGCCTCGTGGACCCGGATGCCACCGTGGCCGTGCAGCCCTCCGGCAATGCGGTGAAGGTGATTTTCAACGTGCGCGCCAGCAGCGTGCTTGCCGGTGTGGGCTTTACCGGCAATGTGGAGTTTGATGATGATGACCTGCGCGAGACGAGCAAGCTGCAGCCCGGCACCGTGCTGAGCGATGCTTCCCTGGCCGCTGCCCGCGCCAATATCATCAAGGCCTACCAGGAGGCCGGCTACCCTGATACCCAGGTGAGCTGGCGTGCCGAAAAGACCGCCAGCGGTTCCTACAAGGACGTGGTGTTCGATATCAAGGAGAATCGCGAGGTGAGCATGAACACCATCTCCTTCGAGGGTAACAAGCAGTTCGACGATGAGCAGCTCCGCCAGATCATGCAGACCAAGGAGCGCGGCTTCTTCACCTGGATTACCAAGTCCGGCCGCATCGACCGCGAGCAGGTCGAGGATGACCTGGAGGCTGTCGTGAAGCTCTACCGCAACTATGGCTACCTGCGTGCACGCCTGGCCAATGTGGAATACACCGCCAGCCCGAACAAGGAAGGCCGCCAGAAGCTGCACCTGAAGGTCACCATCGATGAAGGCCCCCGCTACAGGGTTCGCAATGTGACTTTCGGCAAGATAACGGCCTACACCCCCGCAGAGCTGGAGCAGGGCCTCAGCATGCTCAACGGCGATATCTACTCCCTGCAGAAGGTTTCGGACGACGTGACGATGATTCGCAGCTACTACGGCGCCAAGGGCTATGCCGATGCCGAGGTGCGCCCGGACATCAACGAAGTGGGGGTGGATGCCAAGGGCACTCGCCTGATTGATATCCGTTACGATGTGAATGAGGGCTCCCGCTACAAGGTGGGCCGCATCAACGTGCGCGGCAACACCAAGACCCGCCAGCATGTCATCCTGCGCGAGCTCCCCCTCAAGCCCGGCGAAAACCTCAACTCCGTGGACCTGGAGACCGCCAGAAAGCGCCTGGAAAACCTGAACTACTTTGACCAGGTGGAGGTTTCTCAAGGCCTGACAACCACCAGCGGCTACCGTGACATCAACGTGAATGTGCACGAGAAGATGACCGGCAGCCTCACGCTGGGTGTGGCCTTCTCCACCGTGGAGAATGTCTACCTGTACACCACCATCACCCAGTCCAACTTCGATATCCGCGGCTTTGTGAATGGCGGCACCTTCGTGGGTGGCGGTCAGCGCCTCACGCTCAACGGCAAGCTGGGTACGGAGTACAGCAGCGCCTCCATCTACCTGCTCGAACCCTGGTTCCTCGACCGCAAGCTCGCCCTGGGCCAGGAGCTCTACTACTCCAAGTCCACCTACCTCAGCGACTACTACCAGCAGAACAACTACGGCTATTCCGTCTCCCTGCGCAAGGCCCTCAGCGACCTCACCTCCGTCAAGTTCGAGTACAAGATTGAACAGTACGGCATCGAGACGGAGTCCTATGCCCCCATCTTCTTCGAGGAGCAGGACGGCGACTACACCCGCAGCCACTTCCGCCTGAGCTATGAATACGACTCCCGCGATGCCATGGTCACTCCCCGCAAGGGCGGCCACCTGGAAGGTCACGTGGGCTACAGTGGCCCCGGCAGCACGGTGGAGACCTACACCGTGGGCCTGAGCGGTTCCTACTACTACAACTCCTTCTGGGATTCCATCTTCAGCGTCAACTTCGGCCTCGAGACTGTTGACACCGTGAGCGGCGGCGATGATGTGCCCATCTTTGAGCGTTGCTACCTGGGTGGGCCTGCCAACCTGCGCGGCTTCCGCTACCGCGACGTCGGCATGATTGATGAAGCCCTCGCCGGTGATGAAACCATGGGTGGCAACTCCTCTGCCTTTGTGCAGTTCGAAGTCACCCTGCCGGTCATCGAATCCGTGCGCTTTGCCATGTTTGTGGATGCCGGTTTCGTGCACAAGGACAGCTTCGACTTCAAACCCACCGAATGGGCTGCTGACTACGGTATCGGCCTCCGTATCAACCTGCCCATGGGCCCGCTGGCTGTGGACTACGCCATCCCCTTCAAGAGCGAGAACTGCGCCGATGACGATGGCCAGTTCCAGTTCTACGTGGACTACAAGTACTAACCCCGGGCTGCCAGCAGCCTGATGAATGCGAAATCCCCCGGTTGTTTGTTCAACCGGGGGATTTCGCGTACCGCGCTTTTTTTCTCGTGCTGGAAAAAAACGAAAATTGCCACCCGCGCCCCATACTTGAATCCAGCACGCGAAAAATCGGAATTTGTGGGGGAACTCTGTCGGAGCACGGGACTTCAGTCCCGATTGGAAGCACCGTTATTTCGGGACTGAAGTCCCGTGC
>JAFSFD010000005.1 GCA_017435365.1 Akkermansia sp.
GTACAGTCGGGATTTCCCCTCGAACTTCCTCTTCCACGGTTCGTTACCTCCCCGCAGTTGTTCTTCAGGTCTGGGATTCCGCATCATCGCGGCTCCGCGCGGACTTTCACCGCAGTGCGCATATCGCGTCGGTCGTACAACGATATCCCCTCACCGCTGACGCGGGGAGGGGACGAAATCCGGCTGGCGCCGGACGATATCTGCCTGCGGCAGACGATATCCTCACTGGGGGCTTCGGCTGTCGCCTACGCCCACCCCGGTCGTTCGGACGTCCAGGTGGGCGCTGGGGGAGAGGCCGTATGTCTGCGGCTCGTAGAGGAGCCGGGCCTGGGCGGGCGGGGCGGTGGCGCTGCCGGCGCGTTTCACGCGGGTGTAGTAGCGCATGTTCACGGCATCGCTGCCGGGCCAGCGGGTGCAGAAGCCGCGCACGCAGTCCACCATATATTCACGCTGGTCGAGGCACTCGCTCCAGTCCAGGGGTTCCAGCCCGGCGGCCTGGCCGGGCACGGCGGGGTTGATAGCCTCCAGGCAGGAGGGCAGGTAATCCTCCAGCACCAGGTTGAGGAGCTCCTGCCCGCTTGCCTTGGCGCAGGTGAGCGATACGCGCACCACATCCCCCACGGCAAACTCCGTGGCGGGGCGCCAGATGCCATCCTCGCCCTGCTTTTCATACAGGCGGGTCATCTGCAGGCCATGCTCCGTCACGCCGGGATACTCGGTCTGCTGCGGGCGGGCCTTGGCGCGGAGCACGGCATACACCGTGCCGCTCTGCGCGGAAACAGCGGCATCCGGGGCCACATTCTGCAGGGTCTGCACCCTGCGGTCCAGCGGCATGGTGAAGCCATCCGGCGTGCGGACCTCGGCCGCAACCTGCGCCCCGCGGGAATCGCCCACATAGGTGAGCAGCGCATAGAGCGACCAGGCGCTGCCCCAGCTGCTCTGGTGGCGGTAATCGGCGGCGCGGGTGCGCATCCAGCGCAGGAAAGCCTCGTGGCGCCCGTCATTATTCGTGCGCAGGTACTCCAGGAACTCGATATCCGCCCGCACTGAGCCACCCGCCTGCGATTCGGCCATGGCGGCCAGCGCAGCCTTGAGCGCCTCCCGCTGGGCCTCGCGGTTCTGCAGGGCGCGGGCGGCTTCATAGCGCGTGAGGGGGCCGGCATTCTGCATATCGGCCTTTTCCAGATAGGCCAGCAGCTTATACCAGCGGGGCCAGGGCAGGTCGAACCCGCGCTCCTCAGCCATGCGCAGCACCATGGCCACATGCGCGCTCACCCACAAATTGCTCTGCTCTGCACCGGGCCAGAAAGGCAGACCGCCATCCTCATTCTGCCGGCTGAGCAGCTGCTCCACACTGCGGGTCACCGTGCTGCGCACGCGGTCTGCGGGGGTTTGCGCCAGCCGCGGGCAAAGCGGGGCCAGGCGGTCATACAGCAGCCAGGGCAGCAGGGCTGAGGCCGCATACTCGGTATTCCCCTCGGGAGATTCCAGCAGGAAATCCACCCCGCCCTGCAGGTGCAGCAGCGGATTGGCCGACACGCTCACCTCAATCTCGCAGCCGGGGGCCTGGGCCAGCTCAGCCGCCAGTTTCTCGCGCGGCACCAGGGCACCCTGCCCCGGGTTCAGCACCAGGTGGTGCGCCTCCCTGAGCAGCGGCGCAGGGTGACGCACCTCGAACTGTGCCTGCACGGCGTCCTCGCCGGTGGCACCGGTGGCAACCCAGCGGCAGCTCTGCGTGCCGGGCTGCGGGGTGGCCACTTCGAAATAAAGCGTGGTGGAAGCCCCGGCAGCCAGCGTGACCTGCTGCGGCTCGCCGCCGCCTGCCAGCTGCACCTGCCAGGTGCCCTCGGCGGGGGTGTTATTGGTCACCGTCACGGGCAGCTGCGCCACATCCCCCGCATGCATGAAGAGCGGCGCTCCCACGCTGAGCATCACGGGCTGGTTCACCATGAACTGCCCATCCTTCGTGGCAAAGCGGCCTCCTTCCTTATCTGCCGCCACAGCAATCACGCGATAGGTGGTCAGCGTATCGGGCATGGTGCAGATGGTGGAGAAATGCCCCTGCGCATCGGTCCTGAGCGCGCTGCGCCACACCGCCAGCGGATTGAAATTCGTGCGCACACGCGGCTGCGGAGATTCGGCTTCATCCTCTTCCGGAATCTCTTCGGACCACAGGGCCTCCACCTCGGCCAGAGCCTTGGCCCGGTATACATCGGGTGTGGCCCCTCTGGTCATCCAATCCTGCAAGGGGAGTGTGTGCTCCATCATCCACCAGGGCATGTGCTTCCAGCTGCCATCGGGCTGGAGCCCCTCCCCCATCCACAAGCCGAACAGCGGTTTATAGGTGGGCATGAGTTCCCAGCTGTCCGGGCGCACCAGGCGGGGATACAGCCGCAGCGCGCGCAACTTGAAGCTGAGCGCCCCGGCCACATCCGGCAATTCATACTGATTCTGCGAAAGCATGCCGGCATCCACCGCATAGAGCGTCACCACCGCCTCGGTGGGCACCCCATTGGGCAGCGTCACGCGCCCGCCCAGCACCTGCTGGGTGCCGGGGCGCACTGCCTCACCGGGCAGCTGCAGCTCCACCTGCAGCTCGCGCTGCGGCGCGGGCGGATTCAGCACGGTATCATCCGTCAGGATGTGCTCAATCATACCGCTTTCCGCATTGCGGCGGGGCAGAATGGCATGCACCTGCACCCGGCCACCCTCGTCATCCATGAGAGGTGCGGCAAACTCATGCCGTCCGCGCTGCACGGTGATGGGCATCACGCGCGAACGCTGGCCGCAGGTCACCACCAGCACGCCCTGGCCATCCATGCCGGATTCCAGCACCATGCGCTGGCCATCTGCGCTGGAGCCCAGGCGGAAATGCGCCTCCTGCACCGCTGCGGGGCCGGCCCAGCGGGTGAACTCGTGGGTGAACACGCGGCCACGCAGGTCGCGCCCCATGACCTCCACCTGAAATTCATCACCGAAATCCCCACGCTTCTGTTCCATGAGCTCGCCCAGCGGCAGCTCGAACACCTGCGTATCAGCCGGCACCGTGACCCACCGGGACCAGATGTCCTCCTCCTCCAGGCGGATGAGCACAAAACCATTCGGCAGCGGGGTGGCGCGGCGGCGGGTGCCGCGCAGGGTCACTTTCACCGTCTGACCATTGTGCAGCAACCCGCCGCAGCAGGCGCAGCTCAGGTGCAGGTGCCCGCCTTCCAGAATGGAGGGAATGATCTCGGCAGGCTGGTATTCACCACTACCGGCAAAAGAGCGCACCTCCTGGCGGTCGTTCGCCACAGAGCCGGTGTAACTCACAGAGAAACGGCGTGTACCCTTCTCACCGAAGGGGAAGCGGAACTCCGCCGTGCCATCGGCTGCCAGCGGCAGTTCCTGCTGCACCACGTAGCGCTTGCTGCCGGCATTGGTCGTCTCGCGCGCGCCCTGCACCGGCACCTCGCTGGTCAGGCGGATTTCAGCCCGCCCGGTGGTCAGCGGCACCCCGTTGAAATCCGCGGCCTTCACCTTCAGCACCATTTCCTCCGGCGCCACCTTCTCCGTGGCATCCTCGCAGGTGGCGGTGAAGGCATCGCGGCGAAACACCTCGCAGCGCACCTCGTGGCGGGCCAGGGTGCGGGGCAGCGTGGTGCCCACGCGCACGGTGTAGGCACCGCACACGTCCTCATCTCCCTCCGGCAGGGTCAGCTCCTGGCTGAAGGCGCCGTACTCATCCACCTCGAAGGTGCGCTTGAAGAGGCTGGTGCCATCCGGCGCTTCGAAATGCAGCTCCAGCTCGCGGTGCTTCGAGTGCGAGATGCGGTTGAGCGCATCCACCGCGCGCAGGTAGCCGCGCACATAAATCTTCTCGCCGGGGCGGTAGAGGCTGCGGTCGGTCCAGAGCATGGCGCGGAGCTCGCGGCCCTCGGCCTTGGTGTTGAGCAGGGCGTGCTGCTCCCAATCGTGCGGGAGCGGCTGCACCACGCAGTAATCCTCGCCATGCTGCAGCAGCACATCGCCCTGCATCTGCGGCAGGTTCACACAGCCCTGCTGCACCACCAGCGGCTTCTTCTCCGCGCTGCCCAGGCAAGTCACCACCGCACCATCCACCGCCGTGGCATCGCTGTGGCGCAGCACCAGCGCCGGGTATTCATCCTCCGAGGCGCCGATGATGCACAGCGCCAGATCCGAAACATTGATGAGCACATCCCGCCGCAGCACCAGCTTCTCCGGCTCCAGCCCCAGGCTGCGGGCCGCAGCTGCCACCGTCTCCGAGGGGTGGAAATCCAGCTCCAGCAGGTAGAGGCCCGGCTTGGCCTCCTGCCCGCAGAGTGAATCGAGGTCCACCTTTACCGGGCAATCGCCCACCAGCGGGTTTTCCGAACCCGGCAGGCTAATCTCCTGCTCTGCGAAGCAATGGCCACCGGCCCCTTGCAGGAAAATGCGCTGCTGCAGCACCTCCCAGGCGCGCTCATAGCCCTCCGGGCGGGCGGGCATGGCATCCTCCTTCGCCAGACCAGCGTTGATGCGGGCCTGCGCCACCGCGCGGTTGAAATGAAGGTCCACCAGGTCACTGCGGCGCTGCTGTTGCTCGAGGTGCTGGCGCACCCTGGGCAGGGCGTTTTCCAGCTCACCGGCATTCCAGTGGCGCAGGCGGGCGCGCACCTTGCTGCCATTCACCCCGGGCAGCTCCAGCTGGTGCGCCCCTTTCAGCGGCAGGTAATGCATCTCACCGGTGTTGAGCGTAGGCGCCATGGGGGTGACGCTCAGGCGGCAGGTGAAATCCTGCTCCAGGCGCAGCCCCAGTGTGCCCTCCAGCCCGGCTTTCAGGGTACACTCCGCCAGCATGGGGGTGGCAGCCTCCAGCGCCAGCTTCATGCCGCTGGCCGCGGTGGGGTGGCGGTATTTCACCACCAGGCGGGTGGTGCTCTCCTCGTCCACCCACTCCTCGTCCTCATCCCGGTCTTCGGGGTTGGCAGCCTTCAGGGTGAATTCCTGGCTTTCGATGGGGCCCAGGTAGCGCACGCGCACCTCCCGGCCATTCACCGTGGCGGTGCGGCAGGCGCCATCCTCCGAAAGAGTCGTCTCCACGCCGTCCAGCGTGAGGCGCATCTCGCGGAAAGCCTGCTGCAGCCGCTCCTTCTCCACCGGGGAATTCAGGAGCAGCGCCACCAGATTAGTCGCAGCACCCTGCTCATTCTTCAGCGCCCCCTGCTCCAACGTGGCGCGCAGGCTGCGGCTGATGTGGATATCGCCCAGGTTGCTGTCGCGGAAGGCACTGCCCTGCTCTGCCGTAGCCGTGAGGCGCCAGATACTGTCGGCCGGCAGCTGCCGCTCCGGGCGCACCAGCACATAACCCTGCAGCGGCATATCCTGCTGCAGCTCCTCCCACTTCACCCCGCGCAGCGCCAGCGAGCGCAACACACTGTAACTGTTCCCATGACACAGCCGCGCCTGCTCCACCAGGCCGCGCGCCGTCTCGCCCGTCTCAAAGAAATCACCCTTGTCATCCATCTTCACGCGCTTGAAGACGTAGCTCACCCGGCTCTCCGGGTTCAGATTCCGCGCCTCCTCCGTGAACTGGTACCGCGCCGAAACCAGCGCCGCCCCATTCGGGTAGGAACGCAGCTCCTCGCTCACCAGCATCGTTTCCGGCGCATGGAATCGGAACTCCCGCTGCTGCAAGGCACGCCCGCTCAGGTAGCGCACATCCCCACGGAACTGCAGCTTGAACTCCGTGCGGATACTCGTGCCCGGCAGCGGTTCGATGCGCAGGCAATCCTGGTTGACCCACACCACCCGCGGCGGGTGCGCCTCATCACCACTGATACTGAATAAATCCAGCCCCTTATCCGCCGCGCTCGTGCCGCTCAGATACTGGTTCTCCACCACCGCCCGGCTCACCACAGGCTCATCAAAATTGATGTTCACAACACCCTGCCGCTCCCAGTACGACACCGAATCCGCACACGCCACTCCCAGCGCAGCCAGGGAATATATAAAAATCTTTCGTGCAATTTGCAGCATAGCGCGCGCATTCTAACACACCCACCACCACCATTTCAAGCTCTCACCCTGCCAGCAGGCGCAAAGCGCCTGCTCATGCGGCACAACGTGCCGCTTTCATACCGCCGCAGGCGGTATTTCATGCGTAGCGCCAGCTACGCTTTCATACCACAGCGCAGCTGTGGTATTTACATACGCCGGCACAGCCGGTGTATTTCATTGAGCGACCCGTCTCGGCGTAGCTTTAGCGGAGACGGACCTGTCTCGGCGTAGCCCGCAGGGCGAAGACGGACCTGTCTCGACGTAGCCCGCAGGGCGAAGACGGAAGCGACTAGTTACCGCTGCATCAGCAGCGGTACTCCCCATGGACTTCTAAAAACTCGAAACTAATAAACAAATTGATGTTTATCATTGTCGGAGCACGGGACTTCAGTCCCGATTGGAAGCACCGTTATTTCGGGACTGAAGTCCCGTGCTCCGACAGAGTTCCCCCACAAATTCCAATTCAGTGAGTCTTTAGTAGTTCCCATTTCCCGTGCAAAAAATGCCCCGGTGAGTTTCCTCACCGGGGGCATTTTTGTCATCTGCTGCGGCCGGGGCCGCACGCAAACTTCATACTTCGTAACTCGTACTTCGTACGGGCCATCGCTCAATTTCATCAGAAATTGATGCGATAGCCCACTGTGCCGTTCACGTTGGTGTAGTCGCTGCGCAGCTCCACGGAGGCATCCATGAAGATGCTGCCGCCTTCATCACCCACCGGGATGGTGAGGCCGGCACCGGCTTCCAGACCGAAGGTGCCCATCTCAGCGCTATCCACGCTGGCCTTGGCACCCGGCAGGGCGGAGAGGGCCACATCAGCGCTGCCGCTGCGGTCGCCCACATCGGCCTTGGCCAGCACGCGGGCCTCCAGGATGCTGGTGCGGTTGTACATGCTCTCACCCACCACGGTCTGCAGGCGGGCACCGAGACCGAAGGTCACGGTATCGAGCGTCTGCTCATCCACCTCCAGCGCCAGGTCGCTGCCATCCTCAGTGTAGGCATCGATGGCGGTGTGCTTCCAGGTCACGTTGAACACGGGCTGCAGGCAGGTGCTGCCGTCCTCCGTGAGCGCGAACACGCGGCCCACTTCGTACATGAGGCCGAAGCTCAGGCCATCCGTCTCGCCCTCCACCTCAGCACCGGCCACATGGCGGTCGAGGCTGATATCGGACATACCAACCGTGGCCACGAAGGTGTGGGTCCAGGCGCTCGGGGCGTAGCGGGCAAAGGCCGTCACGTAGTAGGTATCGATGTTGCCGCTGGCCTTATCCGCGCCGGTGGTGTCGATATCGCCATACATGGCGGTAAGGGCCATACCGGCGGTGAAGGTCGGGCAGAGATCCACATCGAAGCCCACGGTGCCGCCCCAGCTGCTCAGCTCGTAGCCGCCCTCGGTGCCGCTCTCGCTCAGTTCGCTGCGGTCGCCCTCAGCGTTGATCCAGGCGTTGAAGTAGGGCATATCCTCGTTGGCCACGCTCTGGTCCACACCCATGGTGGTGGTGCGGTTGCGGATAGCCTGCAGCTGGCGGTCCACATCGCCGCTCACGGCCATGCCCAGCACCGCCGTGCTCGCACCGGCCAGGCTGGCGCCCAGCTCATCGGCAGCGGCTGTGTTGCCGGTAGCCACCAGGGCATCCAGACGGTCAAGTACATCGGCCAGGTCACCCTTCTGGGCAGCACCCTGCGGGTTGAGGGCCACCAGGGCCTCATCGGCCAAGCCCAGACCGGCGGCACCATTGGCACTGGTAGCACCCTCATCCAGATTACCGGTGTAGAAGCTGGTGTTGCGGTCAGCCACCACGTTGCCGTTGGCATCCACCTTGATGGTGCTCATATCGAAGTACTTGGCATAACCGGCGGAGACAATGAAGTCACCGGCAGCGTTGTAAGTACCTACCTCGATATCACCATCGCTCTTGGTGTCGCCCAGATCCACTATGCTGTTTTCCCGATCAGCCAGCGTTGCGGCATCCAGCGTGGCGAAGTCCTTATCGATGACCACACGCAGCGTGGTGTTATCCAGCACAAGGCCGTCGCCCTGGGCAGCACTGCTCTGCTGCACCTCCAGCATACCATCCTCGATGATACCCTTCAGTACCACAGTGTTATCCTTAGCCTTCACGGTCGCGTCCGTCAGGTCCATATCAGCGGTCACGCTCTGCAGGTTCAGCACGCCGGTGTACTCACCATTCATGGTGGCCGTATCAGCCTCGCCATCACCCTTGATGCTCAGCACGCTGTCATCGCCAAGGGCGGTCAGGCCGTTAAGCTTCACCGTAGAGATATCGCCGGTCAGGCTAATCTCCTTAGCACCGCTTACTTCCACCTTACGCACGTTGTCGAGGATGGTGTCGTTCTTCAGAGAACCATCCACCAGTACGATAAGGCCGGCCTTGGACTCGGTATCACCCACAGACCATACGCTCTCCTCATCGCTCTGTTCGCGCACATTCAGCAGCACATTGCTCTCCACGTCGCTGTCCAGCCAAGACACACTGTCATCGGTCGTCTTGCCATCCCACAGCTCGGCCTTCAGACCAGCTGCCAGAATATCCTGCTCCACGTCGCTGTCAAGATTCAGCGTGAAGAGCTCGCTCACGGCCACATCGCTGTTAATCTGCAGCAGGTGGTAGGCATTTGCACCGCCATCGATGATGGTGGCAGAATCCCAGGCACCGGTTGTTTCATCCGGGGTAAGCTGCGTCAGGTTGATGGTAATCTTACCACCATCCGTCTTGGCAGCCACTGCATCGGTGGTCAGCGTGGGATTATCTGTCAGCGTATCGATGGTGATGCTGTCGGTAGTGATGCTGGTGAACTCAGAACCATTCGCATCTGCATTCACCACCAGATCCTTGGCCTCAATGGTGCCACCGGTCGTGGTCTGTGTGGTCAGCGTCATGGTCTTATCCGTGATCAGCGTGCCCTTATTATCGATAGTGCCGGCAAAGGTGGCATCATTCGTGATGGAGAGAGTACCACCTTCACCCACAATGACATTACCCGTGCCATTGAGCGTGGTGATATCCAGGGTACCATTGGAACCCACCGCCACGGAGCCGCTGCCATCCAGCGTGCCGATGTGCAGCTTGCCGCCGGTCAGCGTACCATCCACATCCTTACCCACGGCCAGCGAGCCATTGTTGGTCAACGTCGTGATGTCAACGTCGGAATCCGTACCGTTGGCAGTGAAGCTGGCGCGCTCGTTAATGGTCAGGTCGTTCACCTTCACATCGCCACCCACGGTCACATTGCCACCGAACTCGAGGGCCACATCCGCTGCCGTCAGGTCGCCGCCCACAGCCAGGCTGGAGCCTTCCTCCACGGTCAGCTTATCTGTGGCGCCCGTGCCGGTCAGGTCACCCGTCACCGTCAGGCTGCCGTAGGTGGCAGCGGCGGGTTCATCGTCCTCCGTATCGGGATTATCCGCCACAGCCGCGGATCCAATGGTGATGGTGCCGTTGGTGTTGTCCAGATTACCATTCACCTTCACAGTGGCCAGAGTATCCTTATCCGTACCGCCGATGGTGATGGTGCCGTCGTTGTCCACGCTGCCGTTGATGGTGACCACGCCACCGCTCACGGCGATGCTGCTGTCGTTATCGAGGCTGGTGACATCATCTGCCGTGCCGGTGACACCGATAGTCACGGTGCCATCTGTCACCGCGATACTGCCGGAGTTCTCAACAAGACCGGCGGCATAGAGTTCGCCAGCGTTGTTCAGCGTGCCGCTGTTGATGATATCCTCACCCACGGTCAGCACACCTTCAGCGTTGTTGTTGAAGGTGCCATTGTTGGTCAGAGTATCAGCCGTGGCAGAGCCCACAGACACACCGGAACCAATAATCACATCGTAGTTATTGTTGATGGTGCCGTTGTTCTCAATACCATTCTGGCTGCGCAGGGCGCCGCCTTCGTTCACCGTCAGCGTTGCACCCTTGGCAATGCGGGTATGGTTGGTGATAGCAACCTCGGTGGCAACATTCACGGTAGAACCGTTGTTCACAGCCAGGTTGCTGTTTACCAGCAGCAGGGAATCGCCTTCACCAGCTTCCAGCGTGTATTCGGTCACCGGTTCGGGTACTTCCGTGGTATCAGTATTGGTGGCAAAGGTCAGGTTTTCAACCAGGATTTCACCGTCAATCACTACTGTGCTGCTGCCGCGTCCATCGAACACAACCGATTCATCCTCAGCCGGCACAACATTGTCATTCCAGTTCGTGGCAGAGTTCCACAGATTATCCGCAGCATCGCCAGTACCGCCCCATACCGAACCCTGGCTGGCCACCACGAGAGTGACCACACCGGTGGTGGCATCGCGATCCAGCTTCAGCAGATACTGGCCATCAGCCACATCGTAGCCGGCTGTCTCGCCATTCAGGCTCAGCTCGTAGGAACCGATATTGGTAAGGGTCATCAGCTCCAGGCTGGAGGTACCATCCTGAATCATCGCCTCGAGCAAAGTATCGGCGATGCTCACATCCAGAGCAGAGCCCAGCGTATCCACCGTCAGCAGGTTCGTGCCCAGCTTATTGAGCACCACGGAGGAATCCGTTGCACCCATGGTCAGGCTCGTGGCCGTCAGCGAGCTGGTGGCCTCGGCTGTGCCGAGCGTCAAGTCGCCGCTCAGAGTCAGGGCTCCCACGGTGTTCTTGGCAGCCTGCAGGGTGAGAGCCCCGGCGCTGATGCTGCCGGCACCAGTCACAGCACCTGTTACGGTGATGCTCTTATCCGTGGCGGTGAGCGAACCATTGTTGTTCAGGGAACCAAGGGAGCTCAGCACGGCGGTACTACCAAGCGTTGCATCAGCATAGTTGGTCAGGCTATTGAGCGAGAGTTCACCAGTCAGACTGATGGTGGCGCGGGTATCTGCCGTATCGTCGGCGTTGCCAAGTTCAAGCTCCACGCCGCTCATGTTGCTGTTCACAACAATGCTCTTATCAGCCCCGGCGATAGTGGCATCATCCACCTGGACCAGGAGGTTGTTGTTCACATGCGACATGTTTTCACCAGTACCATCTGCCATATTGGCATTAATCTCCTTGCTGCCGGTAAAGGCAATGGTAAAGGTAGCAAGCTTATTGGTCTGCGTGCTGTCATTAAGCACGCTGCCCATCCATCCGCTCACATCACCAGCAAAGGTAATCGTCTGGCGCGATCCCTTAGTGCCGGAACGGTAAATCGTACCATCTCCGCTCACTGAGCCTGTGAAGATACGCTTATCTCCATCCCATCCATCGTTAATGGACCACGCCTTAGTCTCGCCATTATCCTGCAGCTTCAGGTTAGCTGCATAGGTGGTACCACCTTCACCATCTGCCTGGGAGAGATTCCCGGTCACACCGCAGAACTCCACAGTCGATACGGTGGTTTCCGTAATTTTAGCAAGGGTGTCAATATTCAGGCCAACATTATTCACATTGGTCAGCTTCACCGTGCCCGTCCAATCGCCCAGCACAACACCGTCACCCAGCGTCGAGACACCATCTGCCAGAGCATAGGTACCGCCGCCACCCAGCTTGATCTGATGGCTTGCATCGGTCACGGTGCTTGCAGAAGCAAGAGTAACGCCGCTACCGATGGTCACGACAGACTGACCTTCCTTGGCAGCCTTGATGAGCACACCGCTGTTCAATGCCTGATCAAGGCTGAGGTTAGCACCATCCAGCACAACAGCCGTCATCTGGGCATGAGCATCGCCGGTCAGGGCACCGTAGGTGCCATCAGCCGTACGCAGATAGTATTCCGTGCCGTAAGTGCCGGCAAGCGTCACCCCGCCATCGGCATAGGAAACACCCTCCGTGGAGCCGTTCACCTGCCAGGTCACATCGCTGACGGTAAGATTACCAACCGTATTGACCAGCGAGTATACGGAATCCGTGCGCTGGTAACCGTTCTCACCTTCGCTGTAGCCGGTGACAGAAGTTGCTGCAGGCGTGTAGTTCGTGGTATCCACGTTGATAGTACCTGCCAGAGCCACCTTGCCATTGGCATTATTCAGCTGGCTGGTGATAGTGGCATTGGTCAGGGTGATAGTACCCTCACCCGTTTCGATGGTCACACCGCCAATGGTAGCACCGGAAACGGCACCACCGGTCACCGTACCGGTAATACCCCAGCTGTTGGCACCCGTCTTGAGCATACCACCGCTGATGGTGGTGGCAATGTAGGATTCGACACCACGAGTGCCGGTGAGTTCCAGCACGCCGCCTTCCATAATGAAAGTATTAGTATCCAACTTGTAACCGCTTCCATTATTATTATCTCCGCGAACAATGGAATCAGCCTTAATGCTACCACCTTCAAGCATGGACAGGGCGCTGCCTACCGTACCGGTGCCGATATTAGAATTGCCAAGTAGAATTTCGCCCGAGGCAACGATGGAGCCATCTTCATCAACAATCAGATTGACGTGACGACCAACCTTGAAGTCCCCGCTCGTTGTAACCTTCTTGCCCACAGTCCAATCCATGGAACCATCTTGACGAAGAATTTCAAGGGTACCATCCACGTTAATGTCCGCGTTATATTCAAGCGCTTCCAAATCATTAATAGTGCACCACCCGCCGGTAATCTGAATCTCGCCAGTACCAGTGGCTATTTGCAGTTTCTTCATCAAATCTGCGTTATAACCAAGTCCCCGCACATCCAGCACACCATCGACCGTAAGCGTCTCCAATGCACCGATGTTGAGCGTACCGGCACCGAACTTGGCCGTACCGGCACCGATTTCCAGCGTAGAGGTGGTCAGCTGGCCGCTATTGGCAGAAACAAAGCTGTACTCCTTATCAGCCCCAGCAGCAATGGAGACGGAAGCCGCCTCAACAGCACCATCGATGGTGACCTCTTCGGTTGCCTCTGTCAGCTCACCAAAGGTAGCCTTATCGCCACTGGCGAAGGTATCAGCATCAGTAGAGCCGAACTTGCTACCCACCTTCCAGGTGGAGTTGGCGGCATCCCAGATAAGTTCCTTGATCTGCACCCTGTTATCTACCAACACCAGGTTAGTGCCATCCAGCTTCACCGTGAAATCGGTCAGGTCGAGCACCTCGGTATTGCTGGTAATGGAGCTGAAAATAGTATCCGCAGCAACCTCTGTACCAGACACGCCGCTGGCTACGCCAGACATCAGTACCATGGTCTGCCCGGTCATCGAACCCATGGTCAGAGCAAACTTGCCATCAATCGTGAGAGCCGCCCCTGCATCGCCCGCCAGAGTCAGAGCACCGGCAGTTACATTCAGAGCAGCACCATCAGCCAAAGTCAGGGCACCACCCAGGGTGGTGGCCCCGGTTGTAATCAGGCTGGCTCCGTTGTTCACCGTCACGCCACCGCTGATAGCATAGTTGCCATTCAGCGTGAGGGCACCCTCTGCTACAGTAGCATTGCCGATGCTATTGTTGCCGTGGGATTTGACATAGAGATTGGCAGAACCCTTCTTTGTGAAGCCTGCGGTGGAAAGAGCTCCCAGCGTAGTATCGGCAGCAGTATCAATGATGCTGAAATCCTTGAACAAGAGGTTCTGGCAGGAGCCATTCGATTCCATGATCTTCAGGGTGCTATCACCCGTGATGACAGAGCCGCTCTTACCACTGGCTACAGTATATCCACCAGAGATTGTACCATGCATCGACGCGCCAGCATATACCTTCACGGTGGTGTTTGCCGTTGAAATCTTCGTGCTGCCCTGCTGGGAGCCAGCTGCGTACACATCATTGATGATACCACCCTTCAGTTCGATGGTGATATCGCCCTGATTGATGGTGGACGCTTCATGATTCCTGACAGTATGAGAGCCGCCGTAGATATTCATCTTCCTAGAGGCGGAGCCACCACCCTCAACCGTGATGTTTACATCACCCAGAGAAGCATTGACGGCAGAGGTACCGTCACCTTCAATCTTATAACCACCATAAACATTGCTGACCTCAGTAGAGCCACTTATATTGATATCAACATTACCTGTAGTGAAATTCACCTCGCCGGAAGTCTGGCGGCTTGCGCCCACCACGCTACTGAGCACACCACCTGTGATGTTCACATTGGTAGCCCCGACAGTAGCTGTAGCACCGTTGGTCACAACGGTGCCGCCCACGATATTGCCCGTATAGGTGCCACCGGCAATATTCAGGCTGGAGGTACCGGAAATCAAGGACGTACCGTTCTGAATCAACGAACCAGCCACAACATCCTTATTGAAGGTGATGTCATTTCCGGCGATAATGCTGAGGTTGGTATCGCCATTAATCTTGGAAATACAGCCTGTGTTGGTACGATTGGTGTAGTTACCGCCGTACAGGGCCTTAGCAAAGGTGTCCTTATCACCTCCATAACCGGAAAGGTCGATAGTGACATTGGTCTCACCTGTCATCTCGAAGCGAGCAATACGATCTGCTTTACTGTGCACCAGAGCAATGGAACCACCGGCAACAATGTGCGTCGGATCATTGGTAGTGATGAGGTGGGCGGCCGTTGTAGTATCGCTCAGCGGCACGTAAATGAAGACATTGGTATTACCCGTATGGTACGAAGTGTAGGTATCACCGTCGCAAGTGGCAGAGGAGCCGGCAATGTTACCGGTAATCTCTCCATTCATCACACTGATGTAGGAACTGCCATTGAAACGGGGACTATTGCATTCCTGGATGAAACCGCCGATGATATGCCCCACCTCGGTATCAGCACCATCCACCATGATGTGTGTGTCGGCGTTGAGATTCCAGCCACTACCACCGGAAATCAACCAGTTGGCTGCTCGACTGCCGCCGATAAGCCCCTTGAACTGACCAGCAGAAGCCTGGATCCACACATCTTCATTGGCTGTTGCATAGCTACCATTATCAGCAGCAACGATACCACCATAAATGATGGCATTTTCACCACCACCGATAGCGTTGATTGCCACGTAGCCTTCCATGTCATAACTTTCGTTACCATTAAGGGCCAGATCACCATCTGCCACGGCAGAAGCAACAAGCTCAGTCGGCCCCTGGGCAATTTCTCTAGCGCCCCAGTTCCTATCCCAGTAGGTGGAAATGCCAGCGGTGGAACTCAGCCAGGCCAGGCCATCCTTGCTGGTAATCTTGTAATCAGAAAGACCGGCAACGTTGAGCAGGTTCTTAAGGGCCTCTGCATCGCCATCGGCAGCCAGGGTGATACCCAGGTTCACACCGCTGGCAATCTGCTCATCAGTAAGAGAAAGAAGGTCCACAGCAACACTCTGCGTCAGCTCGCCAAGGCTGAGCACATTACCGGCAGGATTCGTGTAACACAGCGTGGTATCAACTGCCAGGGTAATGCCACCGGAGAGGGTGAGGGTACCTTCATAGTTCATCCCCACAACACCGGCAAGGGTAGCAGCTCCGGTCACAACCAGACCACCTTCACCGGTCTTGGTCAGGTTAGTCAGTGTCACAGCCGTATCAATGGTCATCACCTTGCCTGCAGCCTGATCCACAGCTCCCACGTTGAGGGCACGGGACAGTTCGCTGGTAATGGTACCGTTGTAATCCTTGACCTTGCCGAAGGTGGTACCCCCATTATCATCTCTTCCAACAATGGACAAATCACCATGACCAGTCAGCACACCAAAATTCAACCCACCGTTCCAGTGATACTTGATTTCAGAATCAGCCTGGACCTCCAAGGACTTGAACGAGGTACCTGCATCAGCAGAGGAGTCCTCAGAATAAAGCTGCCCCCCATTCAACACCATAGCCGTAGAGTTGCATGACGCGCTACTGTGATTAATCTGGAACACACCACCTTCATTCACAACGATGCTACCGCAATTCAGAACATTGGTACCGCTATCCGAAGTATCGCTACCCCAGCGTACAGTACCTCCGTCAATAACGATACCCTTGTTGTTGACAGCACCATCCAGTCGCAGGAGGCCATCCCCCGTCTTAGTGAGGATACCACCGCTCAGTTCACCACCAATGAAGATATTCTTATCAGCGCCCACTACAGCCACCGTAGAGTCAGTTGCCAGCTCCACAGCGGCAACAGAAATGTCACCTGTGCCGTTATTACGCAGCAGAGCCGCATTCACCACCTCGCCACCAGAAGTCCAGCCACCATCGCCATTGAGCACAATCTTACCTACCGTGGCATTGCCGCCCAGGCGCAGGCCAGCACCATCCTTTACTTCAATATCGCCCACCACCTGATTGCTGGAGGTCAGGTAAAGGGCACCGGATTCGATAATAACATTTGTCTCCAGCTTGTCAGCAGAAGTCTGGGGAAGTTCGCTCATCTGCCATTCCTTTGCAGAGCCACCGTCCAGAATCACATTGGAAGCCTCACCCACAATCAGACCGGAGGTAGCCAGGCTGGCCGTCTTGAGCTCCAAATTACCACCCAACCTGACGGAACCAGCTGTCACCTTGCTGGCACCATCCATGACCAAGTCGGTACCAGACTCAACGATAATGCAGGCGATGGACATATTATCCGCTACAGTTGCCTGCACCTCTCCCTGCCCGGCATCAAAGATCACTACTGAATCAGACTGGACGGTACCACCTGCAAACTCGGTATCGGCATCCCAAGTGAAGGAGCCGCCGGTATTCCAGTGCAGTTCGGATACGGAAGTCAGGGTGCCATCTGCACTCAGCAGCATGCTGCCGGAAAGGCTGCCTCCTGTTACCTGCACCACGCGAGTCACGATGGACCCACCTTCGCCCAGCACAAAGACCTGATAGTTATCACCCCCCGTCCAATTGCTCATATCAAAGACGGTCGTATCCGCAAACCTTGCGGCTCCTGTCAGCGTGACGGCATTTGTAAACTTCACCGTACCCTGCAGGTCTGCACTATTTCCCAGTTTCTGATCAGCCGCAAGATTCAGCACACCGCCATCCTGCAGAGTGATAGCGGATGCGAATGTGGCAGAAGTATTCAGCGTGAGCGTTGCACCGGAATCTACAACCATGTTTCCGCTACTCATATTACCTGCACCAGTAAACTTAGCTTCACCCGCACGGATAAAGAAACTGTGCGTAAAAGTATTGGCTGCCGTCAACTCCATGATGCCATTACCCGTCTTCTGAACACCATGTGCATTGTCGGCATTAACAAGCGCAGAATCAAGACGAAGGTCGGCTGTATTAGTGGCATCAATAGCATAGTTACCGCGTACCACATTAAAGACATAACCGCCACTTTCCGCACCATTGTTACCGGTCTTGATTTCGCCAGCACCACGAATGACGGACATCTGCGTGGCATCGGCTATTGTATTAATGGAACTCTGGCGGCGTTCGAACCACACTTTCGAGCCTTCACCGATTACGATTGTACCACCACTAAGGTTGATGTCGGTACGATTAAGGTAAAAATTAGTATTATCTTTAATCGTCCACTCAGAACCCGCCCCCATATTGACCACACGATGAGCATCGTGTCGCGTGCCGTTCCCCCAGCCGAAGATGTTCAGGGACTTCATCTTGGCACCTGCTGCCAGTTCAATTGTTACATCAGCATTCTGCTTGGAGGCAAAAACACAAAGCTCAGACTCATTAGAAGTGATATCGAGCGTAGCACCAGTTGCTACTTTCACCAGAGAGACACCATTATTCTCACCCTGATTCGCTGCCCAGGTAACCGTACCATCTGTCACTTCAAACGTAATGGAAGAGTCAGGGGAATCCAGAGTGATAGGATTGCTCACGGTTGCTCCATTACCAAGCTTAAGAACATCACCATCAGCAAAAGTAGCGGAGGGGTCTGTGTATTCAGCTGAATATGCCTGGTCGGCCAAAGCGAAGGCAACCACGCCGCCGGTAATAGCAGCTGTACCTACTGTGGTAGAAATGCCGGCTACGGCTGTGATGCAGGCGAGCACGGCATTGCGGAGTAATTTCGGGAGGTGTAATTTCATGGTGTTTTGTATGAGGTGTAAAACTTTTTTCGAGGTGACACCGCGTGGGAAGTAGACAGTACTCCCATGATGCACTCTAGCATACTACCCAAAATGCCCCACGAGCGCAAGCAGAAAAGCTGTTTTTGCTGCCAAATTCCGCAAAATTCAGAAAAAACCTCCAATCCGCGCCCAAAAGGCAGACAGAAAGGCAGCCTCCACCCCACCCTCTGCTTCCGCCAAGGCTTGGCCAAGACAGGACGCCGATGTGAAGAAATAGGGAACAGAAAAAAAACAGGGAGGGTACAAATTCGGTTTTAGGATTGACAGACAACACTGATTATGACAGGATAGGGGTGTACAGAAAGGAACTCCGGAATACCCATGACCACTGCCAAAAGAGTTGAAGAACAAATCGCCAGGCGCTTTGCCGCAGGCGAGGTGTTTTTTGCCGGAGATTTTGCGACTGATGGTGACCGACCTGAACAGGCAGGACGAATTCTGGCACAACTTGCAAAAAATAAAAAGATTTTGCGCGTGGGGCGAGGTTATTATACGCGTCCGAAGAAAAGCAGATTTACCGGGCGCGATTTGTTACCTGGAGCAGAGGAACTTGCCCGCGCATTTGCCCGCAAGAATGGTTGCAAGATAATGCCGGATGGAGCAACGCTCTCAAACAAATACCAACTGAGCAGCCAGGTTCCGGCAAAGTGTGTATATGTGACAGACCGCGGTTCAGGCGAGTTTCAACTTGGGTCAATGAAGGTGAGTTTCAAACGCCGGGGTACAAGCGTACGGCGGTACTGTGGTTCTGTTGGGGGTGAAATTTGCGCCGCTCTGAAATACGTCGGTCGCTCGCGCATTGATTCTAAGCAGGTTCGAAGACAACTATCCTCAGCACTTTCAACGGCAGACAAAATGGAATTGAATCAGTGGTCGGCCAATGCACCCAACTGGATTCGCCCACTTATAACGGAATTACCATGAGTGAGGAGTACTACAAGCTTGACAAGGAAGCACAAAAGGAACTCTTGCAAGAAGCCCAGCAGGATTTGGGTATTCAGCCCCTGTTTCTGGAAAAGGATTATTGGGTTTGCATGGTACTGAAAATGCTGTTTCAGCATGACGGCATGCGCCCACATCTCTGTTTCCGCGGCGGTACTTCATTGTCCAAGGTACATCATTGTATTGATCGTTTTTCAGAAGATATCGATGTGGCATTGGAACCAATCTATTTTTCTGATTATCCCGCAGAAGCTCTTCCGCATGAATCCGATACTCGAAATCAACGCGAAAGCAAACATAGGAAACTTCGTAGAAAATACCGGGAATTCATGAGGGATGAATTAGTTCCGTATCTGAAAGAAAAATTTGCGGAGCTGAATGTGACAGATGCTGTTTTTGAGTTAGATAACATAGATCAGGCGCGAGATCCATTTGTTTTGAAAATTCATTATCCATCTGTAGTAGGTTCAGCGGGTGTAGGTTATGTTTCACCTATTGTAAAATTGGAGCTGAGTGGCAGAGCAAATACAACCCCCAGCATGTCAGGGACCATCATTCCCTATCTTGCTGAATTATTACCGGTTCAACCCATACAAATCCGAACGGTTTCAGCAGAAAGAACATTCTGGGAGAAGGCATTCATTCTTCATGAAACAAACACTCGCGCTCAACATGATGTTTCCTACGCAATTCCGTTGCGCCTGGCGCGGCATTACTACGATTTGTGTGAATTGATACGGCATGGGCATTATGATGCGAACTTGTTTCAACAGGTAAAAAATCACCGCAATATTGATTATCACTACGGTTGGGTTGAATATGATACCCTTGTGCCTGATAGAATGAACCTGTTGCCTCCTGATGAGAGACGAAAGAATGAATGGGCCACAGATTACGAGCTCATGGAACCCATGTTACGTCGGACTCCTGAGAGCTTTGAATCTATCTTGAGGGAGATTCAGAAATTTGTTCAAAATAATTTCTGAACATGATTTTTCGCGCGGGACTTGTGGAAACCTGGGACCGTGGCATTGCCAAAGTTCAGCAAATTTATCTCCTGAACCCGAATTTGAAGTGTTAGGTGAAGATTTATTGCTCCGGCAATTAAAGAATATTTCTTGGACTCAACGACAAATTGGAATTTTTCGGGCTGAAAGCCCGAGGAATTTTGAGCCCGTCAGGGCGACATATCCATAGTGGTGGAGCGCGTCACGCGTCAGCGTGGCGGGCGTAACCACTCGTACAAACCCAAAAGAAACCTGAACCCCGACGTAGGTTGGGGTGGCAGAAATCGTTGCTTCACAATAAGCTGCGGCCTCCCTGCCACCCCTCCACGTTGGTCGGGGTTCCGGTTATTTTTTATTCCAAACCCAGAGTTCGGGGCTTCGCGTCTCGCGTTGCTCGCTTGCTACGCCCTCGCAGGCCGCCGCTAACGCGGCTCCACTCTGGGCTATGGTTATACCGCCCTCCGGGCTCAAAATCCCGCTACGCTGACGCTCCGCAAACTACTCTACAAATTCCAATTTGTCCGTCACCACCAATACGGATAACACATCAATCTTTAATTGCCTCATCAATAACGGTCACGTTCCTTGCACCCACCTTGGCCAAACCAGAGGGTAATTTGACCAAACCGGAAGCCGACGCCTTGAGAAACGTTCCATGTTTCTGACCTTTCGTGAAGTTTTATTTTGTCTGATTCTTATTTAGCATTTTTCGCCTTATCAGTCAACGATATTTGAAGCAAGCTGAACAAAATTCGAAGGACTTTTTGCCAAATTTGGTACAAAATTCGAAGGACTTTTGACCGGATTCGATACAAAATTCGAAGGACTTTTGAATTTCCGGCGGGAGAGGCGCCCCATTTTCCGGGGCAGCGGATGTGTGCGAAATTCGCAAATTTCCGATTTTCGCACACAAAAAGCAGGTGAAATCAGCCCGAAAGTGTGTGCGAAAAACAGAATTTCCGATTTTCGCACACAGAGAAAGGTTGACACAAGGAAACTGAAGACATATAATGGAGGGCAGAAAGGCAACTATGCTTATCAATTTTACATTCAGCAATTATAAGGTATACCGGGAAACCGCAGAGTTTTCCATGGTAGCCGGTAGATTTCAGAAACACCGAGAATCACTCATGGGAATTCCCGGGGAGCGATACGCAAAGTTGTTGCCCATAGCCGCAATATACGGGGGTAATGCATCGGGCAAAACGAGTTTTGTACAGGCGATTAAGTGCCTGCGAAGTATAGTTCTGCAGGGAAAGCCTTCTTTGGCTGAGCCTCACCTATTTGACAAAAATCCAGCTCCCACAAGATTTGTTTGTTGTTTTTCAGTGGGGAATCATGTCTTTGAATATGAAGTTCACATTTCCTCCGGCAGTGTGGTATACGAATGCCTGACCGATGCAACAAAAGGAAGCAACAAAATTATTTTCAAACGTGTTCCGGGTCAAGAATGTGAACTCGGTAATCACATAGATAATGATCCCACAGATAGTGAATTACTATTTGCCAAGAAGATAGGTTCTACTCTACCGGCAGGTGAACTACTCATTACTACTGTTATCAAACTGCAGGTTGCAGCTCTGCATCAGCACGTAATACCCTGTTACAAATGGTTTGCCGAAACGCTGTGCATCATCGAAGCCGATAGTCGCCGAGTAGGACTCGGGCTAGATTTATTCACACAGTTATCGGGATATTCAACCGCCCTTGCGCAAGCGGATACAGGTGTGGAACAACTGCAATTCCAGGAAGTCAACGCAAATATAGAAGACGTAGTACCAACTCATGTACTGGATAAGTTCAAAGAATCGGATGAGAACATTCTTGTCATCCCGGATGACAACTCTACGTTGCTTGTCAAGGATGCTGCCGGTGGCATCAAGCTTATAAAATGCTATTCTACCTATACATCAGAAGATGGTAATCAGACAATGATTCCTCTCTCGAAAGAAAGTGACGGAACCCGCCGGTATCTGCACCTCTTGCCTATCCTGATGGATAAACAAGTTGAACGTGTCTATGTGGTTGATGAACTGGATAGGAGTCTGCACACAACACTCTCTCGTTCGCTGATAAAATCCTTCAGAAACATGGTGGGGCAAGAATCATGCCGCCAACAGCTTATCTTCACCACACATGATGTGATGCTGATGGATGAAGATAACCTGCGCAAGGATGAGATATGGGTTACAGAACGCGATGATGACCACCAGGCTCACCTTTTCTCCTTTGCTGAATATAAGGATATTCGGCCGGATCTCCAAATGCGGAAGAGTTATCTTGAAGGGCGTATGGGTGGTTTGCCAAAAATTGAATGTTGTCTATGAGCAGATTCAAAAGAAAGCAGTCTGTCCGCCCATATCGCAAAAACATTGTTTTTGTGACAGAGGGAGAAAGTTCTGAAAAGGCATATTTGCAGATTGTCTGGAATCGACTCGGTTTACGGGAATATGCCACACCGCGGTTCTGCCATGATAAATCCAGTATTCCATCGCTGATTAAATCTGCCTTGGCAGCTGAAGCATCCCCCATGTTCAAAGCCAGCCAAGGAGATGAAATCTGGATTATTCTGGACTACGATAAGGAAAGCCACTTTGAGGCTCAATTCCGGGAACTGGAAGCCTGGGAAAGCGAAAAAGCGTATCGCCATGTAGTAATTTCCTCACCACGATTTGAATACTGGCTTCTTTGGCATTTCCAAAAGCAACCGAATAAGGAAAAATCTAAAAGTGATGACTATGTCAAACAAATACTTCCCAACTTCAAATCTCTTCCTCTCTACACCACAGCCATCACAAAGGAAAACGTGTTGAATGCGGCAGAAAAAGCCTGCTCGGGTCTTGTTCCCTCCTGCACTCAACCAAGTATAACCGGCAGCGGCATGGGAAGACTCGTTAATCGTTTGTTAAGCCTGATTCCTTAAATTCCGGCTCTTTATTTATTGTACCCAAACTCTACCTCAAACAAAGGCTCAATGTGTGCAAAATTCGCAAATTTCCGATTTTCGCACACAAAAAGCAGGTGAAATCAGCCCGAAAGTGTGTGCGAAACTGGCAAATTTCCGATTTTCGCACACGCGGGGCAGCCGGAGCATGGCCGGAGTATAGTTTACCGGGGGATGCTGCATTCCGGGGGAAGAGCTGCGGCGGCGGGTGGGCACAGAATTCCGCGTTCAGGCGCCTGCCGGGGGGCGGATTATTCCCTATTCATTATTGACTCAAACGGGCTTATCGGTAAATTTTTTCGAAAATTCGTTGCATATTAGTCTTGCAATTTGGGTCGAGATGTGGCATATATCTGCAAGTTTACACTGACCATGCCTAAAGACACATCTATCAAGAAGATTCTCGTCATTGGCTCGGGCCCCATTATTATCGGTCAGGGGTGTGAGTTTGACTACTCCGGAACACAGGCCTGCAAGGCTCTGAAACAAGAAGGTTATGAAGTGGTGTTGGTGAACTCCAACCCGGCCACCATCATGACTGACCCGGAGACAGCTCCACGCACATACGTAGAACCGATTACGCCCGAATATGTAGAAAAAATCATTGCCCGCGAACGGCCGGATGCCATGCTGCCCACCCTGGGTGGCCAGACGGCCCTGAACTGCGCCATGGCCCTGCACAAGGCCGGCACGCTGGAGAAATACGGCGTGCGCATGATTGGTGCGGATGCGGAGGCAATCGACAAAGGCGAAGACCGCCAGAGTTTCAAGGATGCGATGATGCGCATCGGCCTGGACCTGCCGGCCAGCGGCGTGGCCCACAACATGGCCGAGGCCTGGGACATCGCGAAGAATGTGGTGGGCAACTACCCGATGATTATCCGCCCGGCGTTCACGCTGGGTGGCACCGGCGGCGGCGTGGCCTACAACAAGAGCGAGTTCGAGGAAATCGTTTCCCGCGGTCTGGATCTTTCCCCGGTGCACGAGGTGCTCATCGAGGAGAGCCTGCTGGGCTGGAAGGAAATCGAGATGGAGGTGATGCGCGACTGCGCGGATAACTGCATCGCTATCTGCTCCATCGAGAACCTGGACCCCATGGGCATCCACACCGGCGACTCCATCACCGTGGCGCCGGCAATGACGCTGACGGCCCGCGAGTATGCGCTGGTGCGCCAGGCTTCGTTCGACATCATCCGCGAAATCGGCGTGAAGAGCGGCGGCAGTAACATTCAGTTCGCCATGTGCCCGCGCACAGGCCGCCTGGTGGTCATCGAGATGAACCCGCGCGTGAGCCGCTCCTCTGCCCTGGCTTCCAAGGCTACCGGTTTCCCCATCGCTAAGTTTGCGGCGAAGCTGGCCATCGGCTACACGCTGGATGAGCTGCGCAACGATATCACCAAGGTGACGCCGGCTTCCTTCGAGCCGACGATTGACTACGTGGTGGTGAAGGTGCCGCGCTTCACTTTCGAGAAGTTCAAGAAGGCGGATGAGCGCCTGACCACGGCCATGAAGAGCGTGGGCGAGGTGATGAGCATCGGCCGCACGTTCAAGGAATCCCTGCAGAAGGCGCTGCGCTCGCTGGAGACGGGCCGCTGGGGCTTCGGTTTCGACCTGAAGGACCCGAAGAACCCGACCCGCGATGAGATTGCGGCCAAGCTGGCCGTGCCGAATGCGGACCGCATTTTCTGGATTCAGACGGCTTATGTGAACGGCTGGACGCTGGAGGAAATCCAGGACCTGACGGATATTGACCCCTGGTTCCTGGACCAGCTGAAGCAACTGGCAGAGGCCGGCATGAAGCTGAAGGAGCTGGACCTGCTGGAAGCCAAGAAGATGGGCTTCTCTGACCGCCAGATTGCACTGGCCCGCGGCTGCACCGAGGACGAGGTGCGCGCTGCCCGCAAGGCGCAGGGCGTGG
The DNA here is from genome assembly GCA_017435365.1 of Akkermansia sp. GTDB lineage: Bacteria > Verrucomicrobiota > Verrucomicrobiia > Verrucomicrobiales > Akkermansiaceae > Akkermansia. The sequence continues at coordinate 24,777 of JAFSFD010000005.1, forward strand.
TGCCCTGCTACCGCCTGGTGGATAGCTGCGCGGCGGAGTTCGAGGCCATCACGCCGTACTTCTATTCCTCTTATGGTGAGGAGAATGAGGCCCGCCAGACGGATAAGAAGAAGATTATGATTCTGGGCGGTGGTCCGAACCGCATCGGCCAGGGTATTGAGTTCGACTACTGCTGCTCGCACGCTTCCTTTGCGCTGAAGGAGCTGGGCTATGAGACCATCATGGTGAACTCCAACCCGGAGACCGTCTCCACCGACTTCGATACCTCTGATAAGCTTTACTTCGAACCGCTTACGCTGGAAGATGTGCTGAACATCTGCGACCAGGAGAAGCCGGATGGCGTCATCGTGCAGTTCGGTGGCCAGACCCCGCTGAACCTGGCTGCTGCCCTGCAGGAGCGCGGCGTGCCCATCATCGGCACCAGCCCCCGCAGCATCGAGCTGGCCGAGGACCGCAAGTACTTCTCTGCCCTGCTGGATGAAATCGGCCTGAAGCAGGCTGAGGCCGGCACCGCCACGAATGAGGACGAGGCCGTGGAAGTGGCCAGCCGCATCGGCTACCCGGTGCTGGTGCGCCCGAGCTTCGTGCTGGGTGGCCGCGCCATGATGATTGTGTACGATGAGAAGGAGCTGCGCACCTACATGCGCGAGGCGGTGGATGCCTCGCCCGAGCGCCCGGTGCTGGTGGACCGCTTCCTGGAGCACGCCATGGAGATTGACGTGGACGTGATTGCAGACGGCGAGACGAGCGTGGTGGGTGCCATCATGCAGCACGTGGAGCCGGCCGGTATCCACTCCGGTGACTCGGCCTGCATGATTCCGCCGAACCGCGTGTCTGTGGGCATGCACAAGGAGATGATGCGCGCCGCCAAGGAACTGGCTGCCAAGCTGAATGTGAAGGGGCTCATGAATTGCCAGTTCGCCATCAAGGATGAGCAGCTGTATGTGATTGAGGTGAACCCGCGCGCTTCCCGCACGGTGCCCTTCGTGTCCAAGTCCATCGGGGTGCCGCTGGCCAAGCTGGCTGCCAAGGTGATGAGCGGCTGCAAGCTCAAGGACCTGGGATTCACCAAGGAAGTGGTGCCGCCCTACTACACTGTGAAGGAGGCCGTGTTCCCCTGGAACCGCTTCCCGGGCATCGATGTGGTGCTGGGGCCGGAGATGCACTCCACCGGTGAAGTGATGGGTATCGACACCGATCCTGATGTGGCCTATCTGAAGAGCCAGATTTCGGCCTTCAACGCCCTGCCCAAGGAGGGTCTGGTGTTCATCTCGGTGAGCGACCGCGACAAGAGCATCGTGACGGAGATTGCCCGCACGATTGCCAAGGCCGGGTTCGACATCTGCGCCACCAAGGGCACCATGATTCACCTGCTGCAGAACGGCATTGAGTGCGAGCGCGCCTACAAGGTGCACGAGCGCCGCCGCCCGGATATTGTGGACCGCATCAAGAACGGTGATATCGTGTTCGTCATCAACACGCCCGGCTCCCACGACGCCCGCGAGGACGAGGTGGCTATCCGCGCCGCTGCGGTGAGCAGCAATATCTCCTACACCACGGACCTCTCCAGCGCCCGCGCCTGCGCCGCTGCCATGCTGCACGCCAAGAACAAGGAGACCCACGTGCGCACGCTGCAGGAATACCACGCCGAGGCTATGGCTGAGTATCAGAACTGATACGCCCGCTGATTTGCACCGCCCCCTTTCCCCAACCCGGAGAGGGGGCGTTTTTTTTGATTGACAATTGACGATTGACGATTGGCTTTCAGCCCGCCTGACTTCGTACTTCCCACTTCGTACCCCGTACTTCTACATGTTTACTCGTTCGGTTTCCATTGCCTGCCTGCTTTACCTGCTGCTGCCCTGCCTGCTCTTTCTGGCGGGGTGGGTGCAGCCGTGGGTGGCCTGGCCGGTGGGGCTGGGGCTGGTGGCGGCGGTGCTGTGGGTGGCGCGGGAGTGCCCGGCGCGGCCGCTGCGGTGGAGTGATGCGGGGGCTCTGCGGGTGGCCCTGCTTCTGCTGCTGGGGGCACTGTGGGTGCTGACGACCGGGCCCTGGGGGCTGGTGGCGCAGAGCGGTGATGCCACGGTGCGCAATGCGATTTATGCCGCCCTGGTGCGGGATGCATGGCCGCTGACGGTGGTGGGCGAGCCATTTGTGTATTACCTGGGTTTCTGGCTGCCCCCTGCCCTGGCGGCGAAGCTGGGCGCCCCGGCGGAGGCGGCGCTGGCGGTTTGGATGCTGGCGGGGGTGTGGCTGGCGCTGCTGGCTGTGGCCTGCGGGCAGGGCACGCGGCGGGCGCTGGTGTTCCTGCTCATCCTGCTGCTGCTGGGGGATATGCTGAACTGGGCGAACCGCGTGTATTACAAGCTTTGCGATGGCGGGCTGCAGGAGTGGGCCTTGTTCCTGGACCTGCATTTCACCCCTTCCTGCGTGCAGCTGCGCAATACTTTCAATCACTACCTGGCGCCGCTGGTGCTGCTGGGCATGCTGGCGGGCAGGCTGCTGCCGGCGCGCTTCGGGCTGGCGGGGGTGGCGCTGGTGGGTATCTGCTCGCCGCTGGCGGCGGTGGCCCTGCTGCCGCTGGTGCTGCTGCGCGGGGGGCGCCAAGTGGTGAACCTGCCCACGGCGGCGGGGCTGGTGTATGCCGCCCTGCCCCTGCTTTACCTGGCCGGCGGCACCGGGGGGCAGCTGGCATTCCTGCGTCCGGCGGGTGCCTGCAGCCTGGCGGAGCTGAGCACCGGGCAGCTCTGGCTGCGCTACGCGGTGCAGCTGCTGCTGGTGGCGGGCCCTGCCCTGCTCCTCCTGTGGCGCTGGCGGCGCACGGCCTGGTTTGCCACGGCCCTGCTGCTGGCGGCCACCATGCCCCTGCTCTGGGCCGGGCTGTGGAACAATGAATTCATCTACAAGGGTGCGGCGGTCATGTGGTTCTGCCTGGCCTGGCTCTACGCCGCTACCTGGTGCCACGCCAAGGCCCGCAGAAAGGCCCTCCTGGCGCTCTTCATCCTGCTTTCCGCATCAGATGCCTACGGGCAGCTCATGGGCGCTCTGAAGAGCTTTTCCGCGCGCCCGGAAAGCATGCAGCAGAATATCCGCAACGAGTGGCAGGGCTCCCTGCACCAGCCGGCGGATGCCCGCGCCAAGCAGTTCGGCGGCTGCCCCCTGCTGCCTAAGCTTTTTAAATTTTAAGCATTACTGACATAACATCCGCATATTTTCGTTGACTTAGGTCTATCTTTCGTGCAGAATACCGCACCCCATGCGTTTCCCCCTCATACTCATCCGAAATGGCAAGACCACCTACCCGGAGCTGATTACGGCCCCGTGGCAGCTGGGCACGCCCGGGCTGGGTGTGCTGCAAAAGCGGGATTCGTGGGTAGGCTCCAATTGTTATATGGATGGCGCTTTCAGCCGCATCGTCAGCGTGAGCAGCGAGCGCAAGGGGCGCTTCTGGGAATGCCTGCTGCACCGCGCCGATGCCGCCTACTGGAATGTGAAGGTGGAAATGACGGCGCCGAAGGATTACAGCCTGGATAACATCAAAATGGAGCTCATGCAGGCGCTGGAGCAGGATGAGATGAACCTGACCGAGTATTACTCACCGGAGTGCATCACCTACCTCATCAACCGCTGCGAAACTTTTGCCGAGATTCTGGTCGTCGGCTGTCTCACCGGCATGTGGGACGCCCAGAACTCTACCGTGTGCCTCCCTGCCCTGCACAACACCCCGGAGCTGCGCGAGTGTGTGCCCTGCATCACCTCCAAGGAATATGACGGCCCCCTGTGCGAGCGCAATGTGCGCGAGCTAGCGGCCAAAGTGAACTTCAGCGAGCACGAGGGCCTCTTTGAAACCGGCACCTCAGTGGAGTAAGGCCGCTATCCGATCCGCTATCCGCTTCGGGCTCTCCCCTGCCCCGGCCATGATGGGTGTGAGCCATTGCTCGCGGCGCAACCAGGTGCGCTGCCGCTTCGCATACTGACGCGTAGCCAGACTTATCGCAGAAACGAGCTCAGAGCGCGTCAGGCGGCCTTTCAGATATTCCTGCACCTGTGCCAGGCCCAGCGTCTTGGAAGCCGTTGTAGAGAGCGTGAGGCCCTCCAGCGCGGCAACTTCCTCTATCGCACCATCGCGCAGCATCTGCTCGGCCCGGCGGGCGATGCGGGCGTCCAGTTCATCGGTATTGCGCACGATGCAGAAACCGGGCCCCGCCGGCTCCTGCCAGTTGTTGCGCCAGTAGGAAAGCGGCTTGCCACCCAGCAGCACGATTTCCAGATTGCGGACAACATAGCGCTGGTTGCGCAAATCGGTGGCGGCTGCCCCTTCGGGATCGGCTTCCTGCAAGCGGCGCACTGCTTCCTCAAGACTGAGGGCGTTCAACTCCCCGCGCAGTGCGGCATCTGAGGGCGGCGCAGGAGAAATTCCGTGGGTGATAAACTTCACGTAAAGTCCTGAACCTCCTGTGTGTATGGGTAGCATGCCACCTTTTTGTAATACAGTAGAAATTCCCCCTGCCCTGCGCGCATGCTCAGCTGCATCATTGTTCTCTGTGGGCTCCATGAAACCAACCAGATGATGCTTTACCCTGCTCATCTCCTCAGTACTGGGTGCTGCCGTTATGATGGGTATGCGCTTGTAGACCTGGTAAGCATCCGTGCTGATAATTTCAGCATAACCTAATAATTCAGCCAACTCTACAGCAACTGCACTCTTGCCACTCCCGGTCGGACCAAGAATGAACACAGGTTTTGTTCCACATGGAACATTTGTGAATGCAGTTGACATGTTAATGTAGGAACTTTTGTTCCATGTGGAACATCTGGTTGATTAAATGAGGGCTATACAAGCGTGACTATCGCTCAGAATTGCGAGAAAAGACGTTAAACGCGTGAATTTTCTATTAGATAAACTTGGTTTGATACTGAATCGGAAGAATTTAGCGTAATCCAGGTACTATATACAATAAGAAATCACGTAGAACAGTTCTATATCCGTATCAGAGCTTAGGACAGCCATACTTATTGATTCCATTCTGACCAGGCAGAAGCATCATAATGAAGAGATAAAGGGAAACCAGTATCAACACCATGAAAGAAAGCAGGAAAGAATACAGAGACATCACCAGACTCTCCGGAATTACTTGCATACCTGACTGTAAATGGTCAATATTAATGAATAAAGACGCAATAAACCAAATGAGACTCAGAATAAGCATCAAATGAGATGCGCACCCGAAAATGACCGCCGCTGCGCTTCTGCCTGAATCATGCAAGCGACGAACCGAAACAGCAAGAAAAGGAAAAGCCATCAGAATGTGGTAGAACCAATACAAACCGGTAGTGGCAATTACCATCGGATCAGAAAAGTACATATCCATCGCGTGAGACACCAGTTCAATATCTCCCGTACGTGATGCCTGCTCAACCTGTTGTTGAAATGACGATACTGTAGAGCTTGGAATAAGAAGATAAGAAGGGATATACTCAATCGCCAAGGAAAAAACGTAGTAAAACAGACAAAATCCCCAGAACTCCGTCCTGGTAGACCTGCCTTTGTAATCAAAAGATTTACGAATGCTATCTATGAAAGCATCCCATACTCCCCTGCCCTTCTCCACTGCAATAGCTCCACAGTGCGGACATTTTCCATCGGCTCCAAACCGTTCAACCGCCTGCTGACAATGAGGACACTTCAAATCGGAATTGTTCCATGTGGAACATGTAGAAGAAATTTGATTTAACAGTTTGGACAAGGGCTTCCACCCGGAATCACCAGCCGCGGCTGCCAGTGTCTCATCACTAAGGCGTCCACTCTCGTGCATAACCCGTAACTCTGTTTCTGATACAGGACCCTGCACTTTCTTTTCTGAATCCAGGTAGTAGTACTTCATCGCTCTGCGCGAATTATAGCTGCATTGTGCAGCAAAATCAAGCATTCTTTGCAAATTTTGTCACTTTTTTATTAAATATTTCTTAAGTATTTATTATGTGTATTTTAGAGAAATTTTCTTGTAAGTGTCATTACACCAAGCAAATTTAACCCTTTAAAAACCCTGATTTTCGCATTCGAAAACCAGGGTTGATAAAAAAAGGCTGACCGCCGTGCCGTCAGTGGTGAAAGAGCCACGTTCCCTGTAATCAGGTGGGTGCGGAGCCTGGGTCGTCTGAGGTATCCATTGGACGGAACATAATACCCATATAAGCTTGATGCCCCTTGTAGTTCTATAACGGTCCGGGCCTGTGAAACCACGCGTCACGAGCACGGCAGCTGATTATGTATATACCATAAGGCAGCAGAATTTACAAGAATTTTCGCCAACAAAATTGTTCCACGTGGAACAGTAATTACCCTGCTCCACAGCACTTGAAAACATTGACAAATGAGGAAAAAACGTGTAGAATCTGCGCCAGACATGACTATACCTACTCTACTTTCGGAGCAGTTGACCGGAACGCTTCGCACAATACTGGGTGAAGCTCTTCCGTCAGAATTCAAAGCTGCCGTGACTCCCTCTCAGGATTTACGATTTGGCGATTACCAGAGCAACGCTGCCATGATGCTGGCGAAGCAGGCAAAGATGAATCCGCGTGCACTTGCAACGCAGGTGATTGAGAATTTTGGTGATTCAGAAATTGCCACACTTGAAATTGCTGGTCCTGGCTTCATCAATTTCCGCATCAAGCCGGCATATTTTGCTGAACGCACAGCGCGGATGCTGACCGATGACCGACTCGGTGTCTCCCTGGTGAAGGAGCCGAAAACAATCGTAATTGATTTTTCTGCACCGAATGTGGCCAAGCCGATGCACGTGGGACACATTCGTTCCACAATCATTGGTGATACACTCGGCCGCCTGGCGCGTTTCATGGGACACAAAGTTATCACCGATAACCACATTGGCGACTGGGGAACCCAATTCGGCATGATTTTGTGGGGTTGGAAGAATATTCTGGACCAGAGTGAGCTGGAGAAAGATCCCATTGAGGCCCTTCTGAATGTATATAAGGAAGTGAATTCCCGCTGCAAGGAAGATGAATCACTGCTTCCGCTGTGCAAGGAGGAGCTTGTGAAGCTGCAGGGTGGTGATGCAGAGAACCTGGAAATCTGGCAGAAGTGCATCGCCGTAACCAAAATCGGACTGGAGAAGATTTATTCTCAGCTTGATATCACGTTTGACTACTGGTTGGGCGAAAGTGCTTATAATGATGCACTTGCACCGCTCGTTGATGACCTGGTAGAGAAGGGGATTGCCCGCGAAAGTGATGGAGCCATTTGTGTATTCTCGGATGGATTCCACAAACCTCAGAATGATCCCTTCCTGGTACAGAAAGATGGAGAATGGGTTCCGGTGCCTGCCATCATCCGCAAGGCAGACGGCGGTTTCCTCTATGCAACCACTGATTTGGCGACTCTCGATTATCGTACTGAAAATTTCAACGCCGATGCTATCTGGTATGTGGTAGGCGCTCCTCAGGAAAAACATTTCAAGCAGATTTTCGATATCGAACGCATGCGCGGAGTGAGCGGAGATTTCCGCCACGTGGCTTTCGGCTCCATTCTCGGAAAAGACCGTCGTCCGTTCAAGACTCGTTCCGGCGATACGGTCAGTTTGCAGGATGTCATCGATGAAGCAGTAACACGTGCAACTGCCGTGGTCGAAGCGAAGAGTCCCGATATGCCCGCTGAGGAAAAAGCAGCAGTTGCCAAAACTGTCGGTATCGGCGCCATCAAGTTTGCGGAACTTTCTCAGAACCGCATGAGTGATTATATCTTCGACTGGGAAAAGATGCTCGCCCTCACTGGGGATACAGCACCTTACCTCCAGAATTCCTACGTGCGCGTACGTTCCATTTTCCGTAAGATAGATGGTGAATTCACTGCACCTAAGTCACTGAATATCAGTGAGAATGCGGAAATCAACCTGGCACGTCTTCTGGTACGTTTTGGTGAGGTGGTACCCGCCACTCTCGACGATTGCCGCCCGAATCTTCTGGCTGCTTACCTCTACGAACTGGCCAAAGCCTTCCACAGTTTCTACGAGGCCTGCCCGGTTCTGAAAAGCGAAGGAGCGGTGCGCGAAACACGCCTTGCCCTCTGTGAGCTGACCGCCAGAGTGCTCAAGAAAGGCATGGGTCTTTTCGGTATCAACATGCCTGAACGCATGTAATGTCACCCATCATGAGACTAATAAATTCTATCCTCTGCCTGGCAACTGCAATGCATTGCTGGGCAGAGGATAACACTTTACAGAACCAAGCTGAATCGAGCGCTGAAAATCCGGTGCTCAGAATGGCTGTCGTCAGTGATAATCCGGAGCTTGCAAGGCAACTGAATCTCGGTTTAGAGTGCTGCCTGCTCAATTACCAGGAGAAGGCTCGCTACCATTTCCGGCAATCCTTGGCAGCAGATGATGCGTGCGTGATGGCACATGTAGGCATGCTGATGGTTCACCCCAGCGGCAGCCCTGAATACAAGGAACAGCTCCAAGCGCTCAACGCTCTTCTGGACACGGTCATGCTTACCCCGGTGGAAGAGTGGTATCTCTCCACCTTCCTGCAATACATTGCCGGCGATTTGCAGGGCACAGCAGCCGCTTTTAAGAAACGTGCAGAAGTCTACAGGCGCGACACTATGGCCGCCTGCTGGGATATCCTGCTGAATCATTATGCAGCGGAGCAGGGGGGTAATATCGTTTCACGAGCTAATCATCTACTGCAGAATCACCCGGATAATCCCTTCGCTCTTTTCTGCCGCGCCCTGCTGGATGAGTATTCATCCAGCCCCACCGTGGAAGCGCTTCAGGCTGCTCAGAAGGCCGCAGAATCACTCCCCGGTAACCCTGTGCTGCATCTGTTGTACGGCCACCTTCTGCGCCGTTCAGGGCGTCTTGAAGAAGCTATTTCCCAATACCGGGCTGCCCGCATGGCGGCCGCAAACGAGCTTGAGTTCATCAATCCGGCAGATGCTGTCACCTGCCATATTTCGAGTCTGGCAGAAGCCAGTTCCTGTTGGCAGGCAGGTAGGAGAATTGATGCCCTTCGCCTCAGTTTTGAGCTGTCAAAACAGGTAAATGACGGAGCAGGGGAGGGTGATATCCTCATGCATTGGGAGGGCAGAACGCTGCCTCTCCGCCTCCTTGTCCTGCAGCCCACAGCACCCTCAGGAGCCGCCATCAACGCCGCTGCGAAGGCCTGCAACGCACCTGTCGGAACCCCCGTCAGGCATATCCAGGATTGCCTGGTGGCCGCGATTCAGACGCGTTCTCTGGCCGAATCCAAACGCCTTTCAACTGCTACCCAGACCCTCCTGAAAGCGGAACAGCACTTTTCAGAGCTGTACAAGCTCTCAGATGACATGAACAGGGCAGGGGGGCTCAGGCTCACCTGCTATAATCGCGCCTTACAAGCCTGCCAAGGTGCCATTCTGCGCGCCAGAATCGCTCTCTACGCCGACAGTAAAGACATCTGGCAAACGCATCTGGATGAGCTCCTGTCCAAGCCGGAAGCACGTTTCCTACCGCCGGTTCTCCCCGAATTCAATAAACCTTGATGATTCAGGGAATGTTCCACGTGGAACATTCCTTTTATTTTTTAAGCGTTTTCTTTACAAAGCAAGGTCAATATGCTAGAGTGAGTGCATGACCAGCCGCGCCATCATCAGAACCTGCCTGCTGACCGGCAGTGTTTTTCTCAGCTCCTGCGCGTACATGCAGACCCACAAGAACATAGAGGAAAGCTTCTGCCAGCACGCGGGATATCTGCTTAATCCTGATTTTCAGTTACTCAGGGCAGGAAATACCTATTACCTCTCCATAGACAAAGTAAGTCTGAAAAAGTCTTACCCCATCGTTCACGATTCTATTTTTCTGAAAGATAATAATGAACCCTCAATAGAGCAGGTGAACGATGCGGCCACGCCGGTATACAAGGAAATTTCCTCAGGCACAGCCGCCGTGCTCCAGCAAAGCGATGGTTATGCAGCCCTGGATGTTCTCAAAGATGAATTGAACAGCAGCAATACTCCCTGGTTGGAGAGCAGGCCCGCCGGCGCTGCTACTTGCAGAATCAAGGCTGAAATTGCCGGAGAACAGGTCGCCTGGATTGATAAGAACAACCCCACGCGGGTGCCGATAGCCGTCAAGGCAATCAGCACACTGGACCAGGTAGTAATCGACTGGCCGGGCACCATCCTGTACAACGCAGCCATCCCCGTCATGGCTCCTTTTGTCTTTTTCCATGAGTTTCTGAATGAAAATTAATCTTAATACCGATATGAAAAAACTCGCACTCCTGACCCTGGGCATCCTCAGCGCTCTCACCATCTCATCATGCAGCGTATGCAGCCACGTCTCTGTGGCTGACTTCGGACGCAGTGCCGAAGCCATCCTGCTGCCTCTCGAACAACCCACCCTGCATTCCGTCAACGGCAAGTGGTACATGGAAGGGCAGAAAACCTATGTGGAGCGCCACAATGCACCCTGGGTGCGCCCGGAGCAGTTGCCGGATGATAAGCGCCACCCGGAGCGCTACTCCATCGACAGCGATGAACTGAGCCCTGTATATGCAGCCATTCCCGCCGAGATGGCAGAAAGCATCCGCAAGGGCAAATATACGCATAGCCAGGCCATCAGCTTCATCAACCGCAAATGGGTGGATACTCTGCCGGAAGGAAAGGTACAGACCGTGAAAACTAAGGCTACAGCCCCGGACTACTTCCGCAAGATGTCCTCGCACCGCCTGCTGCAGACTGAGACAAGCTCCTACCTGCTGGCTCACATCGGCGAGTTTACGGCTGATTTCAGCTCCATCCTGGCCTATCCGCTGGCTGGCCTGTGCACCATCGTGGTCGATACCCCGGCCAGCTTTTTCTACAGCCCGCCTACAAAGAAAAAGCAGGTTGCCCAGCCGGAAGAACTTGAATAAGCCTGAAACTCTTCCCCTATGCCGGTCTCACTTCTTCAGGCTGAGACCGGCTTTTTTATTATAACTACCTGATAATAAATATTATAAACTACTTATCCACAATTTATGTTGATAACTCAGTGGATAAGTAGTTTATAAGTGTGTGAATAACCATTATCCACATTGACAAGTCTGGTTTTTCACCCGGTTGTCCACAGATGGATGAAGTTTTATGTTATTGATATTAAACCCGGTATCATACTTATCCACTTATCCACACGGGTGATGATGATGAATTTCTATATATACTGTAGATACATCTTTAAACAAGAAAAACAGACAGTATCCGAGGCAGCGCCTTGACAGCATCCGAGAGGCTGTTACAATACCCCACATGCAGGAGCAGATAGACCAGCAATGGATGCAGCATGCGCTTCAACTGGCGCGTCATGGATTGGGCCTCACCAGTCCTAATCCGCCAGTCGGCGCAGTCATTGTTCAAGGCAACCACATCATAGGCGAAGGGTATCACGAAATAGCGGGCGAAGCCCATGCCGAACGCCGGGCCATAGCCGATGCCTACGAACGGGGCAATGCAAATCTGCTCCCCGGCTCCACTATCTACGTCACGCTGGAGCCCTGTTCCAGCGTGGGGCGCACAGGAGCCTGCACAGAGGCTATCATCCACGAGCGGATAGGCAGGGTGGTCTATGGCTCCACAGACCCCGATATGCGCCACCAGGGCCGCGCAGACGGCGTTTTGAAGGCTGCGGGTATATCGGTATGCCCCGGCGTGCTGAAAGAGCCCTGTGACCGCTTCCTGCGCTCCTGGTTCCACGCAGTGATGACCGGGCGCCCCTGGGTCACCGCCAAGGTGGCCACCACGCTGGATGGGCGTATGACCCGCCGGCAGAAATTCTGGCTCAGCGGGGTAGATACCCTGCGTTATGCGCACCAGCTGCGCCTGGAGAGCGATGCCATCCTCATCGGCGGTAACACCCTGCGCACGGATGACCCCGCGCTCACCATCCGCACCCCCTTGCAGGTGCCCTCTCTCCGCAAGAAGCAACCCTGGCGCATTGTGCTCACGGAAAACCTGCTTTCGCTGCCGCCCATGGCCAAACTGTTTACCGATGAGCACCACAAGCGCACCCTCGTCTGGGAAAACGTGACCGACCTGCGCGTACTCCTCAATGAACTCTATACCCGCTACGGTATTGTAAACCTCATGCTCGAATGCGGGGGGCGGCTTCTGCGCCGTTTCCTGGAGGAGGGACTCGTCAACGAATGGATGCAGAGTATCTCCCCCATGATTGGTGCCGGCCCGGACTATGTGGTGCCCGGTGAATTCCTGCCACAGGAGTTCATCTTCCAGCGCGAGGAACTCACCGAATGTGGCCGCGATATCATCATACGTGGCACTCTGGGGTAGTATTTTTCCTTATTAAATGTTCCACATGGAACAAAATGGAGCTTATAAAGCTTGCCGTATTGTGAAAGATACGGTAGAATGGGCGCCCTTTTAATCATTCATGAAAATACGGCACATTCAGGTAAGTATGGGTATTCTGGCAGCGGTGGGGCTTGCTTCGTGCTATCCACCCCAGGTGCAGTATCCGTATACGGCCCTGGTCGTGACCCGACGGATAGAGCTGAAGGATAACCTGCTTTCCTTGCTTCCGGCAGATCAGCAGGTGCAGCAGGCTGCGCGCGAGGAAGCTGCCTGGCTGGCCGATACAGCTTACAAAGCCTCTGCCGGTATAGCCCGCATCAACGGCTCGCACTTTCCCGGCTGGGCAGGAAATGCCTTTGTCAATGCCCGCCTGCAGGACCGCGGGCTGTGCTGGCATTACCAGCACGACATGTTTCGCGAGCTCCGCCGCCGTCCGCTGCAGTATTTCCGCATCGGGTGTTGCGTGCGCGATGGCGGGAAACCCTCTGAGCACAACTGCGTGTATGTAGCGGCTAAGGATGCCGCCTGGCCGGAAGCCTGGGTGCTGGATGCCTGGATGTGGAACGGGCGCTTGAAAGTGGACGATGCCCGCAAGTTGAGCCCCAGCCGCTGGGCAGATTTGCCGAGCATCTGCCGGATTCAGTCCATCTATTATCAAGAGGGGCACCAGTGGCCCATGGAGCACTGGAGCGTGCTGCGAGGCCCGGATGGCGAGTATGAGGGATACTGGCTGCCGGAGATGCGCCGCTCTTCCCAGTACCGCCGCATGTACAACAATATCGAACGCGGCAAAAAAGAACATCCCGGCCGGTTGACCAATTATTGATATGAAGAGCGTATACCAATTTTTGTTTCTGTTCATTTCATTGCTGATGGTGGCGTGTCAGAATGCCCCCCGGCCCGATTATGTGGAGCAACCGCACATCGTGCAAAAGCGCCAGGAACTGCAGCAAAGGCTTCTCAAACTCCTCCCGGAGGAGCAGCGCAGCCATGCATCTGCCCGGCAAGAAGCAACCTGGCTGGCCGACACCGCCTACAAAGCCTCTGCAGCCATTGCCCGCCACAACGACCCCATGTTTGTCAACTGGCTCAACAACCGCGTGGTCAATACCCGCAAGAATGTGCGCCACCGTGGTCTTTGCTGGCACTACCAGCATGACCTCTACCGCGAGCTTCGCCGCCGCCCGCTGCACTATTTCACCCTGGGCTGCTGCGTGAAAGACCAGGGGCGGGGTGGGGAACACCATGTCGTCTATCTAGCCCCGAAAAACGGACCTCGTACCAAGGTGATACTGCTGGATGCCTGGTGGTATGCCGGCCGCCTCCGGGTGGAAGATGAGAAAGAAGCCGATGGCTGGATGGATGACCCCCGCAGCGTGGCCAACCTCAACCGCATATATCCGGCCGGACACAAGCGCCCCATCGAGCACTGGTCCATGGTGCGCACCGGCACCCGCTATGCGGACTACATCTACAGCGACCTGCCCGAGGCTCGCAAGACCACCCAGTGGCAATACATGCAGGAGCAGATCAAACAGGGCATGAAGCGCCGCGGCGGCAAGCCGTATGATTATTGAACCTGCCGTCGGCCTCACGGCGCAGCAGCAGCTTTGGCGCGGTAAGCGATATCCGGCGTCTTTCAGGCGAACAGTATATTTTCTTGTTAGTTCGCGCGGGACGTGTTAAAACAGTTACATGGCACGCCGACCGTCCAAAAAAGCTAAAGATTCCGCTCCACTTCCCTTTGAACAGCAGATTTGGGAAGCCGCTTGTGTGCTCTGGGGTCACATTCCTGCGGCAGATTACCGGAAAGTGATTATCGGATTGATTTTCCTGCGCTATGTCTCCTCCCGTTTCACCAATCGATACCAGCAGCTGGTATTTGATGGCGAGGGCTTTGAGAATGACCGCGATTTTTATGCGGAGGAAAATGTTTTCTGGGTGCCTGTTGAAGCTCGTTGGGAAACGATAGCAGCAGCGGCCCATACCCCGGAAATCGGCATGGTGATTGATGAAGCCATGCGGGCTATTGAGCGCGAAAATATGACGCTCAAGGACGTGCTGCCCAAGGATTATGCCAAGCCGGAACTGGATAAGCGCGTGCTGGGTGAAGTGGTCGATTTGTTCACCAATCTGGATATGGGATCAGCGCAGGAAAGTACCGATTTGCTGGGGCGTACCTACGAATACTGCATCGCGAAATTTGCGGCTTACGAAGGGACGAAAGGCGGTGAATTCTACACCCCCGCCAGTGTGGTGAAAACACTTGTAGCCATCTTAAAGCCGTTTGAAAACTGCCGCGTGTATGACCCCTGTTGTGGTTCCGGCGGCATGTTTGTGCAGAGTGCACGTTTTATCGAGGAGCATAGTGGTCGCCGCGATGCCATTTCTGTGTACGGCCAGGAATCGAACTCCGATACCTGGAAAATGGCTAAAATCAATATGGCTATCCGTGGTATTTCGGCCGATTTCGGTAAGCACCACGCCGACACCTTCCACAACGATTTACATAAATCGCTCAAAGCTGATTTCATTCTGGCTAATCCCCCTTTTAACCTTTCCGGCTGGGGACAGGAAAAACTCCAGGAGGATGTCCGCTGGCAATATGGTACCCCGCCGCCGGGAAATGCCAACTTCGCCTGGATTCAGCATATGATTCACCACCTGGCGCCCAATGGCAAGATTGGTCTTGTGCTGGCTAATGGTGCTGTTTCTTCCCAGCAGAGTGGCGAAGGCGAAATACGGCGGAAAATTGTAGAAGATGACCTCGTGGAGGGTATTGTGGCTCTCCCCACACAGCTTTTCTACAGCGTTACCATTCCGGTGACTCTCTGGTTCATTTCCAGAAACAAAAAGCAGAAAGGCAAGACCCTCTTCATTGATGCCCGTAAAATGGGCACCATGATTGACCGCAAACACCGCGATTTCTCCGATGATGACATCGCCCGCCTGGCTGATACCTTCACCGCGTTCCAGAATGGTACCCTGGAGGATGTCAAAGGCTTCTGCGCCGCTGTCACTACCGCCGATATTGCAAAACAGGACTTCATTCTTACCCCCGGTCGCTATGTGGGTATCGAAGAACAGGAAGAAGATGCAGAGCCCTTCGATGAGAAAATGAAACGCCTTACCGCTGAGCTTTCTTCTCTCTTCTCCCAATCCCACGAGCTCGAAGAGCAGATTAAACGCAACCTGAAGGAGATTGGGTATGAAATCTGAGTGGACTAGGACGAAGTTGTTGAACGTATGTTCCCGTTTGAGTAGCGGTAAATCCATACCTGCAAAAAAAATGAGGGGGAAGGGACATATTCCCGTATACGGTGGTAATGGTGTTAGAGGGTATATAGATGCTGAGGAAAACTTTAATGGGGAGTGCGCAATTATTGGGCGTCAAGGGGCATATTGCGGCAATGTTCGGTATTATTCAGGAAAAGCGTATATGACCGAACATGCTATAGTTATACAAGCAAACGAGCTTGCTGATACACGGTTTCTTGCATATAAACTATCTTTAATGCAGTTGGGGCGTTTGTCGGGTCAGTCAGCTCAACCAGGCTTATCGGTTAAGGTTTTAGGAGAACAAGTTATAGAAATTCCTCCTCTCCCTATTCAGCGAAAAATCGCTTCCATTCTTTCCACTTTGGACGATAAAATCGAAACAAATAATGCCATCTGCCGAAATCTGGAAGAACAGGCCATGGCTTTATTTAAGAAGCGTTTTTATTCGTTTTCGGGGCAACATGGGGGAGAGAAGCCAGTATATGATTTTGCGGAATTTATTAATGGTACAGCGTTCAAGCAGCGAGAGTATGGATCGACTGGGCTTCCTATTATTAAAATAGCAGAACTAAAATCGGGCATTACTTCATCTACTCTATTGTATAGTGGGAGTAACAAAGATGAAAAATATTACATACAGAATGGAGATATTTTGTTTTCTTGGTCTGGTAATCCTGACACATCGATAGACGTATTTATTTGGGCTAGAGGCGATGCTATACTCAATCAACACATTTTTAATGTCAAGAGTAGGTACGGTGCAAAATGGTTTACATATTTGATGCTTAAAAGCTATATGCCAGTCTTTGCGAAGATTGCGATGGATAAACAGACAACGGGTTTGGGGCATGTGACAGTAGCTGATTTAAAAAGATTAACCTTTTCCTTCAACTTGGAGCATATTCTCTCATTCGAAAAAGAAGTGTCATTTTATATGGAACAAGTATACAATACTCTTATAGAAAATAACACTTTATCTATTCTGAGGGATATTTTGCTGCCTAAACTGATGAATGGGAAGTTGGACTTGGACAGGATAGAAGCGTGATATATGGATATAGAGCAAATAGCCGTTCATTCTGTCTCTTTAAAGATTGCAAAATGTCAATTCGCAAAACCGTTTATTAAATGGGATGATCGAGGACCCGCTTTAGATGGAGAAATTGCGGTTTACAGGAAATCGGCACAGACAAAGGATGATATAATATGTTTTTTGCCAGTACAGGTAAAAGGGTGTACAAAACTTAGGATAACAAAAGAACAAAAAGCAACATATTCGATAAATATTGCAGATTTAAAAATTTATTTGCAGGCCGGAGGAGTTTTATTTTTTGTTGTTGAAATAAGAAATCGTGAAGCGAATAGAATTTTCTGCAAGTCATTATTACCATATGACATAAAACTTCTTCTTCAACTTTATTCGAGCCAAAAAAGTTGCAGTGTAAATTTTGATGAGCTTCCCACGGAAGAGGCTGATATAGATCTCATGCTTATTGAGATGGCAGAAAATAAAAAAATACAGGTTTGTGCCATCAATTCTCCTTTGATAAGCATTGCAGATTTGGTGAAGTCTAAAACTGCATTTGCATTGAAGACAAGTTTTACTGTAAAAAAAGAAAGTATAAAATCAAGTTCAGACTTATTAAAATTACATAAGGAATCATATATATATGCAGAATTAGAACATGGCATAACTCTTCCTGTTGGAATAGGTAAGTTGCATTCTACATACGAAAGAATAAATAAAGATATTAGTGTAAATGGAAAAGTATATTACACTGTTTATGAAAAGAGTCAATTTGAGAATGTCTTAATATGGAAGATAGGAAAATCTATCTCATTTAAGTTTGACTATTCAAATAAAAAAATGCGTATAGATTTCGAACCATCAGGCACATTGTCGGAACGCATAGTAGCTCTTGAATTTCTTATTTCCTTTATTGAAAATCATGGATTTAAAATAGCGGGAGAGGATGTGATTCTGCCTGATGAAAAATCGAAATTGCATGAGTCTTCTCTGAATCATCAAAAAAAACACCTGGAATGGTTAACTGCGTTGAGAAAAGTATTGACGAAAATGGGTGTTGATGAGGATATTGATTATTCAGCATTAGATGAAGCAATGCTAGATGATTTGTCAGATTTCGTAAATGATTTTTACGATAGAAATGTAGTAAAACTTCCATATGATGTTCCAATGCTGTGGAAATGCTCGCGAGTGGCGAACATGAATTTTTTAATTGTAGCATTGGAAAGAAATAAAGGAGAGTATGAGCTAGTGAATTTCAATGAAGCTGAAGCAGTGATTGTCGAAAAAGAGGATGGTTCATTTGAAAAATCATCTTTGTATTTATGCTTAGGTCGCAATGAGTTCTTAAAAGCCTCGAATATCAATTATGATAAGATTCTAAGTTCGATCAAATCCTTAAATCTTTCAGAGTATCACTTTGAAGGTATTACTTTTTTAATTTTAGAGCTCTTGCATGCGAGTGATAAGCAGGAAAAAAACTGCAAAATCTTGCTTACTATAGCGCTTGAGCTTTCTTCATGGTTAAAAAATAATGCTAAGAAGAAAGACAAAGTACTTGTGATGATAAATTATTTACAGTGTATTAAAAGAATCAGATCATTCACTGATGAAGAAAATCATGAGTTGTTACTAATTGCTCACAATAAGACTAATCTAATAGAATTTAGGATAGCAGCACACTTGTTATTGGATGAGCAGACAACAGCAGGCTACTTATATGCAAAGTTATCGCCTAAGAAACAAACGGAGTTTAAGCAATATCCGATTTTCAATTTGTGGAAGGCATAAAGTTTGTAAAATTGCTTGGTTGCTACGTGCGAAGAGTTGACATGTTTCGAAATAGTGGTATAATATGCTGAAAGTTATGGAGATGGATATACCCTTCTACAAAGATTTGAAACCTACGAGTATAACGTACTTGCGCATGGTGAATTATCGTAAGTTCAAAAAGGTTGATTTTAATCTTCACCCTGCTTTGAATGTCTTTTTGGGTAATAACGGTAGTGGCAAGACAAGCATTCTGGATGCTATTTCTCTGCTGATATCGTCAATATTTCCTTTATGTGAGCATCAACCCAAAATTCGTTCGCTAAGCTACGAATTGAGAAATATCAGATCTTACATGCAATGTGTGAGAGGGAAGTACCGTCTTGTGCGTGAAGATGTAAGTGGCATAGTTGGTGCCCTTTCTTACTACTCGTGTACTGATTCATCGGAAGGGTATAATGTGGTCGGATTGTCTGTGGGACGCAAACTGAGTACGCATCAGGATTTTCAGATAGATTCTACGATAAAACAGCTGGCAAGCATATACAACGAGCGCGTCATGAGGGGGCATGGCATTCCTACGTTTGCTCATTACGGTTCTCATCGAGGTGCTGAGCAAGGCGATAGAAAGCGCTTTGCGCGCCGAAAGATAGAGTACACAAATCCATTTGCGGCATATATCAATGCGCTGCATCCGAGTCTGGATTTTGATGCTTTCCTGGAGTGGTTTAGTGAGGAAGAGGCTTCCGAGTTGCGCATGCAGCGAACAAATAAATCATACAAAAGCACTGAGTTAAGTGCAGTGCGGGCTGCTATAAGTAAAGTTTTTGAGACGTCTGATATCAAGATCAAAGATCCGAGATTTGAGGCGAATCCTAAACGTTTTGTGCTGACGAGTGTATTACCGGATGGTGAGGAACTGGAACTTGAATTTGATCAATTATCAGATGGATATAGAGCTATGATTGCCTTGGTAGCTGATTATGCCAGGCGTATGGCCATCGCCAATCAATATTCAACGCTGAATCCACTTGAAGGAGAAGGGATACTTCTCATTGATGAAATAGATGCCCATTTGCATCCGAAATGGCAGTATCGGGTAATTCAGGATTTGAGAAGAACTTTTCCTAACGTGCAGCTGATAGTGACGACTCATTCAGCAGAGGTGGTTTCATCTGTTTTGCGAGAAAGTGTTTATATTCTTGATTCTGGAGATGGTGAAACAGTCATTACGCATCCGGAAGAACAGACGGAAGGTGATTCCCCCGATTATATTTCGAGTAGTATTATGCAGACGCCTGAGGCGTACAGGAAAGCCCCGGCGTATCAGGCTTTCCTGCGTTGCTTGGCTTCCATTCAGGAGGATAAGGTGGATACGCCCGAGTTCTCCGAATTGAAAGAGCAAGTAATCAAGCATTACGGGGAAACGCATCACATTACCAAGACGTTGGAAGCTCGCCTGAAGGGTTTGGAGAACAAAAAGGCTCTCATGATGAAACTGAGGAAGCGTTGAAGTAATGAAGCATATACCAAACATCGCAAATGAGGAAAGCCTGAAAGCTTTGCATCGAGCGAAAAAGCGATCGATGGAATGGGGAGAATTCTCTCATGGTCCCGACGGTCACGAGCTTAGGTTGAATAAGGCTCGAGAACAAAAGGGAATGTGTGGATATTGTGAGTGTTTGTTAACAGATGAAGGCATAACTGAATTCAAGGAGGAGAGGCATCTTGATCATTTTTATCCTCGCAATAAAGGAGTTGAAGCCAAACCGCAGTTGCAGTATGACTGGGACAATTTGATTTTGTCATGCTCTAGGGAAGACTGTTGCGGAAAATATAAAGACAGTGATAAGCATAATATACTTCCCAGTCAGATTATAAATCCCCGACACGAAGACCCAAGAGATTTTATAACTTTTGTTGTGGAAGAAGATGGAAGAAGTTTTGAGAATCGGAGGTATGTCAGTGCTGTCGCAAGAGAAGATGTGGGGGAGGAAAAACGCAGAAGAGCGCAGGATACCATAGATGCTCTGAATCTGAATTATAAGCCATTGCGAGTGGCTAGGAGGAATGCTTTGTGGCTTGAGCAGGATAAAGTAGAGATGTATCAGGAAATGTGCGCTACAGAAGATGATGTGGAGGTTATAAGGGAGCTTCTCTCAGAGTATGAAGACGAATTGGAGAGCAAAGAATTTTCATCAACCTTGTTGTCATATGCCCATTCGAAATGGGGCGAAATCACTTAATGTGAATTATGTTCTTCAACTACACAGAAGCTGCGTATGAGAATTCGCTCATAGAGCTGTTCTGTGGGATGGGGTACAGGCATGTGTATGGGCCGGAGGTGGAGAGGGATTATTATTGTCCGCTGTATGAGGATGAGCTGGAGGAGGCATTGTGTCGGTTGAACCGGGGATTGCCGTATGAGGCGATAGAGGAGGCAATTCGGAAGCTGAAAGATTTCGGGTTGGGGGATCTGGTGCAGAAGAATGCCGTGTTCATGGATTATCTGCAACACGGTGTGGAGGTCAATTACACGGCAGGGGGTGAAACACGCCCGGCTCTGGTGTATCTGGTGGATTATGATAAGCCGGGTAATAATTCTTTCATCATTGCCAATCAATGGACTTACATTGAGAACAGTAACAAGCGCCCGGATTTGCTCGTCTTTCTGAATGGCATGCCGGTGGTGCTGGTGGAGTTGAAAAGCCCCAGCCGCGAGGAGACGGATGCCAGCGAAGCCTACGCGCAGATACGCAACTACATGCAGGAAATACCTGCCATGTTCCACTACAATGCCATTTGCGTGATGAGCGATATGCTCACCTCCAAGGCCGGTACCATCACTTCCGGTGAGGACCGCTACATGGAATGGAAGACGAAGGACGGCAGCTACGAAAACACGCAGCATGCCGGATTTGATACTTTTTTCGAAGGTTTGTTCCAGCCTGCGCGTCTGCTGGATATCCTGAAAAACTTTATCTGTTTTTCGGAAGATGGCACACGCGGGGTTAAGATTCTGGCGGCCTATCACCAGTATTTCGCGGTGAAGAAAGCCGTGGATTCCACTGTGTTGGCGACCAAGCGCGATGGCAAGGCCGGTGTGTTCTGGCACACGCAGGGCAGTGGGAAATCGCTTTCCATGGTATTCTACGCTCACCTGCTCCAGGCGGAGCTGGAAAGCCCCACGATTGTGGTGCTGACAGACCGTAACGACCTGGATGAGCAGTTGTTCGGGCAATTTTCGAAGTGCAGGCGTTTTCTGCGCCAGGAGCCGGTGCAGGCTCAGAGCCGCGAACACCTGGTGCAGTTGCTCGAAGGTCGCAAGGCTAACGGCATCATTTTCACCACCATGCATAAGTTTACGGAAAGCGCAGAGCCGCTTTCTGAACGTCGCAATATCATCGTGATGGCGGATGAAGCCCACCGCAGTCAGTACGGTCTGAGTGAACGCATCAGTATGACGACCAATGCGGCGGGCGAAGCTGTGGCCAGGCGTGTAGTGGGTGCTGCCCGACTTATACGCAATGCCTTGCCGAATGCCACTTACATCGGCTTTACCGGAACCCCTGTTTCTTCCCGGGACCGTAACACGGAAGAAGTGTTCGGCCACACGATTGATATTTACGATATGACCCAGGCGGTGGAGGATGGTGCCACCCGTCCGGTGTATTATGAAAGCCGCGTGGTGAAGCTGCATCTGGATGAACCAACCCTCCAGCTCATTGATCAGGAATATGAACTGATGGCACGGAATGCCGAGCCGGAAGTGATAGCCAGGAGCAAGCAGATGCTGGGCCAGATGGAAGCTGTGCTGGGTAACCCCAACACGATAGACTCGCTGGTAAAGGATATCATCGACCACTACGAGGAAAACCGAGAGTATCTGCTTACAGGTAAGGCTATGATAGTGGCGTATTCCCGAGCTATCGCCCTGCAGATATACCACCGCATTCTGGAGCTCCGCCCCGGCTGGAAGGAGAAGGTGGCTGTGGTGATGACCGAGAGCAACAAGGACCCGGAGGAGTGGCGTGAGGTTATCGGTAATAAAAAGCATCGCGAGGAACTGGCCGCTCGATTCAAGGATGATGCCTCGCCTCTCAAGATTGCGATTGTGGTGGATATGTGGCTGACCGGGTTTGATGTCCCCTCGCTGGCCACGATGTACGTGTACAAACCCATGGAGGGTCACAACCTCATGCAGGCCATTGCGCGCGTGAACCGCGTGTTTCAGGATAAGGAAGGCGGGTTGATTGTGGATTACGTGGGTATCGCTTCTGCGTTGAAAAAAGCCATGAGTGATTACACGGCGCGAGACCGCAGGAACTATGGCGATACAGATGTGGCCCGCGTAGCATATCCCAAATTCATGGAAAAATTGGAGGTCTGCCGGGATTTACTGCATGGCTATGATTATTCATCGTTCTATTGTGGAAGCGATTTGGAAAAGGGGAAATGCATCACCGGCGCTGTGAACTTTTTCCTGGGAGTGGACAAATCTGATGATCGCAACGCTTACCTGCGCGAGGCTCAGATGTTGCATCAGGCTCTTTCCCTGTGTTCCTCGCTGGTGGGTGCCGATGAGCGCTTGGAAGCTGCTTTTATGGAAGCGGTTCGTGTGCTACTTGTCCGTCTGGAAAATGCCGGTGGCGGGCGCAAGATATCACTGCACGAGATGAACCACCGCATAAACGAGTTGCTGAAGCAAAGCATCAAGAGCGATGGGGTCATCAATCTGTTTTCCGATGCCGCGGAGGAGTTTTCTCTGTTTGACCCCAAGTTCCTGGCAGAAATCGCCAGGATGAAGAGCAGGAATCTGGCATTGGAATTATTGCGCAAACTTATTCTGGAGCAGGTGCAGCTCTATAAGCGTACCAATGTGGTGAAGTCGGAGAAGTTCAGCGAAATCGTCAAGATGTTGATGAATAAATACCTCAATGGCCTGTTGACAAATGAGCAGGTGATTGAGGAGTTGCTCAAGCTGGCCAGACAGATGACCACCGCGCACAAAGAAGGTGAGAAATATGGCCTTTCACCGGAGGAGTTTGCTTTCTATGATGCGCTGACCAAGCCGGAGAATATCAAGGATTTTTACGAAAATGACCAGTTGGTGGCGCTAACGCGCGAATTGACTGAAACTCTTCGCCGCAACCGGACGATTGATTGGCAGAAACGCAGTGATGCCCGGGCCAGAATGAGGGTCATCATCAAACGACTTCTCAAAACCTACAAATACCCGCCGGAGGGGATGGAAGATGCCGTGAAGACGGTGATGCAGCAGTGCGAACTCTGGACGGATTGTGTGATGCCGAGGGAATATCCCGATTTTGAGGATGTGGAGATTCCGATGGCGGCAGAGTAGGTTTCCCAAGGGGCGCTGGTGGGTATATTATTGCGCCATTGGAGAACGATATCCACGCTATGCGTGGACGATATCCTGCCGGAGGCAGGACGATATTCAGGCCGTTGGCCTGAACGATATCCGCGCCTTTCAGGCGCGGACGTAGGCCGCAGCAGCTTCGGCGCAGCGGCGGCCATCCAGGGCGGCGGAGACGATACCGCCGGCGTAGCCGGCGCCTTCGCCGCAGGGGAAGAGGGCCTCGAGTTCCGGGTGCTGGAGTGATTCGGGCTCGCGGGGGATGCGCACGGGGGAGCTGGTGCGGGTTTCGCAGCCGATGAGCAGGGCGTCCTCGCCGGCAAAGCCGCGGAGCTTGCGGTTGAAGAATTGAAGGCCTTCGCGCATGCGCCAGCACACGCTCTGCGGGAGCAGGGCATTGAGGTCCCAGCTGGTGATGCCGGGGTGGTAGGTGGTCCGGGGCAGGGTGGCGGAGACGCGGCCTGCCAGGAAGTCGACCACGCGCTGGCCGGGGGCTTTCTGCATGCCGCCGCCGGCCTGGCTGGTGGCGATTTCGAGGGCTTTCTGGTAGGCAATGCCGGAGAGCACGCCGTGCTCCGCCAGGTAGGCATCGGTATCTTCCGGCTCCACGGTGACCACGAAGCCGCTGTTGGCAAAGGGAGAGTTGCGGCGGGAGAGCGACATGCCGTTCACCACCACTTCGTCATTCTCGGTGGCGCTGGGCACGATGAAGCCGCCCGGGCACATGCAGAAGGAATGCACGCCGCGGTCCTGAATCTTGGTGGCCAGGGTGTAGCGGGCGGCGGGCAGGCCCTCAGGGCGCGCCTGGCCGGGGCGCAGGTGGTACTGCGCGGCGTCGATGAGGCTCTGCGGGTGCTCGATGCGCACGCCCACGGCAAAGGGCTTGCGCTCCAGCTTCACGCCCTCGGCATGCAGCATGCGGTAGACATCGCGTGCGCTGTGGCCGGTGGCCAGGATGACGGCATCGCCGGTGAATTCGCGGCCATCTGCCGTGCGCACGCCGCGCAGGCGCTTGCCGTCTGCACTTTTGAGCAGGCCGCACACGCGGGTCTGGAAGTGCACCTCGCCGCCGGCAGCCAGGATGCTGCCGCGCATGGCTTTGATGATATTCGGCAGGCGGTTGGAGCCGATGTGGGGGTGGGCATCGGTCAGAATCTCCGGTGCGGCGCCGTGGGCCACAAAGGTTTCGTATATCTCCATGACCGGGCCGCGCTTCGTGGCGCGGGTGAAGAGTTTGCCATCGGAAAAGGTGCCGGCGCCGCCCTCGCCGAAGCAGTAGTTCGAATCCTCCACCACATAGCCCCGGCAGTTGATGGGCTGCAGGTCGAAGCGGCGGGCAGAGACGTCCTTGCCGCGCTCCAGCACCACCGGGCGCAGGCCCAGCTCCAGGCAGCGCAGGGCGGCAAAGAGGCCGCCGGGGCCGCTTCCCACGATGATGATGCGCTTTGCCTCTGCTGCCACAGGGGTGTAATGACGCTCCGGCAGCGGGGCAGGGGGCAGCTCCTCATCCACGGCCACGAGCAGGCGCAGCTGCTTGCAGATGGGGCGGCGGCGGGCATCGATGCTTTCCTTGATGAGCCGCATGCCCCGGATTCGGTAGGGGGAAATTTCGAGCTTCTGGGCGGCGGCTTTGCGGCGGGCATCCTCGCGCAGGGTCCGGGCCAGTGGCAGGTGGATGTCCAGTTCCGTGAGCATGGTCGGTTGTGTGGGAGAAAATTAACTCAGGCAGTGCTGCATGAAGAGGGCCGGCTCGCCCACGGCATCGCCCACTTCCACCGCCGGGATACCGGCCACGGTGGTGTGCGGGCGCACATTGTCCAGCACCACGGAGGATGCTGCCACCTTGGCGCATTCGCCTACCTCCACGCGGCCCAGCACCTTGGCACCGGCGCCGATGAGCACGCCGCTGCGCACCACCGGGTGGCGGTCGCCTACTTCCTTGCCGGTGCCGCCCAGGGTCACTTCGTGGAAGAGGGATACATCATTCTCGATGATGGCGGTCTCGCCCACCACGAAACCGGTACCGTGGTCGAGCAGGATACCGCAGCCGATACGGGCGGCGGGGTGGATATCAATGCCGAAGACCTCGCTGCCCACGCTCTGGAAGAGCAGGGCGAGCATATAGCGCTCCTGCTTCCACAGAATGTGGGCCAGGCGGTAGGTGGCCAGGGCATGGAAACCCTTGAAGAACATGAGCGGCTCCAGCGCGTTGTGGCAGGCGGCATCGCGGTCCACCACGGCCTGCAGATCCGCGGCCATCATTTCCACGGCCATGGGGTCGCTCTTCAGCAGGGAGCGGATGAGCGGCTCCAGGTCATCGCGCCCGATATCGCGGCGGGAAAGCTTGCGCGCCAGGCGCACGGAGACGGCGGTGGCCAGCTTGTTGCGGCTCAGAATCACATCGTCCAGCAGGCCGGTGAGCTTGGGTTCCTGCTCGGCGGCGCTTTCAGCGGCGGCGTAGATATCGGCCCAGATGCTCGTGGCGAGCTCCGGCTGCTGAGGCACCATTTTTTCCGGGCGTAACATGATGGGGGGGCAGGGGAGGGGCTTAATCCACGCAGCAGTCGCTGAGCATTTCATCCAGGCGGTAGGTCATTTCAGCCAGCGCCTCGCGGGCGGGGGATTCCGGCAGCATCCAGAGCACCTCGCGGGCTTCCTCGTTGCGGGAGAGACCTTCCTCCACTGAAAGGCGGATAGCCTCGGCAAAGGCTTCTGTATTGCGCAGGCGGGAGTAGTCAATCTCCTCGTGCTTCTCCACGCAGCTGCGGGCGTATTCGGCCACATCGTCGTTGCTGGATTCCATGAGGAAGAACACGGGCAGGGTGAGCTTGCCCTTCTCGTTATCCGTGCCCAGGGTCTTGCCGGCGGTGTCATCCGTGCCGGTCAGGTCCAGGCAGTCATCGTAAATCTGGTAAGAGATACCCAGCAGGGTGCCCATGCGGTTGAGCTGCTCAATCATCTCCTCATCCAGCCCCTGCAGGAAGGCAGCGCCGGCCATGGCCATGGCAAAGAGGGTGGCGGTCTTCTTGCGGATAAGCTCGTAGTAATCCGCGCGGCTCATCTCGATATCCCACAGGCGCGTGGACTGCTCCACCTCGCCCTCGCACAGGTCGCGCACGCCCAGCGCCATGCGGCGGATGAAGCGCGGGTCGCCTATTTCGGAACCCATCACCATGGCCTGGGCCAGCATGGAATCACCCAGCAGCACGGCCAGTTCATTGCCCCACAGGGCATTCGGCGTGGGCTGGTCGCGGCGGGTATCGGCCTTATCCAGCACATCATCGTGGATGAGGGAGGCCATGTGCAGCATTTCCAGCATGGCGGCAAAGGTGGTGTGCTCTTCCTTGATGCCGCCGGTAGCCGCTGCGGTGAGCAGCACCAGACCCGGGCGGATCATCTTCCCCTTGCCCTTGCATACCTGGCGCATGTAATCCCGCATGTAGGGCGAGAAATGCTCCGTCTGGGCATCGATGGTGTCCCGGACTTTCTGCAGTTCGGTTTCCACGATGCGCATGTAGGCTTTCTTGTTACGCAGTTTGCTGAAAAACGGAAGACTCATGGGAAAATGATAATATGATACAGGGCGCCGGTGCACACCGCCGCTGCGGCCAGTTTAGCAGAGAATGCGCACCTTGGCAACCTTTTACCCGCCCGCTGGCAGGAAAAGTGCTGAAAGTCGTGTTAATTCAGGCGCAATGGCGAAAAAATCTTGTGTTGTTGTGTGCTTATGGTAGATTGATACCATGAACAAGGCCGGATTACGCAACTGGGTGGAGCAGAACAAACAGGCGGACGAGCAGATTCTGTGGGCAGGCAGCCCGCGCATGGTGTATTTCCGCGGGCTTTTCTTTACGCGTGTGATTCCCGGTCTCGTGCTGCTGGGGCTGGCGGTGTGGTTTCACTATGGCGCACCGGGTATTCCCCTGGCCGATTGGGCCATGTTCCTGACGGATTCCTTCCCCAGGGAGATTGTGTTTGTGCTGGGATTGCTCTTCGTGCTGTTGCCCTTCCTGCGGGCCTACATGCTGCGGCACACCTTCTACATCATCACCAACCGCCGTGTGTTCAAGGCCCGTGTGCTGAGTAACCGCGTGCGGCAGTTGCCGCTCGAAACCGTGGCCAAGGCCCGCCGAATCGATTACCCCGATGGCCTCAGCAGCTACATCTTCGACGTGTGGGAGGACGGCCCCCACCGCCATGAGCAAGTGACCCGCGGTATTTATTTTGTGCGCCCGGATTTCACGGAAGCGCTGGAGAAAGCCATGAAGGGATGAGTACGCCTCCTGTGCCAGCGGCGCTGAAATTCTGGCGCAACTTTTTTGCTGTGGCGGTGCTGCTGGTATTTCTGGCCACTGTATTCTGGCAGGTGGATGCGCTTCTGGGTTATCCTGTGCTGACCCACACCCGGGATGAATTCCGCTTTTTGCTGACCATTCTCGTGCTGTTGCCTTTTGTATCGTCCGTATGGCTGCAACTGAGCTTTTTTCCGCCCCGGCGGAGCAGCAATGAAGAGCGCTTCCTGATGCGGTGGTTCCTGACGAATGCGGTTGTTTCCTTCCTGAGCGGTGCAGTGCTCATGCTCGTGGGCATCCCGCGCGGCTATACGTGGGCGTCTGAACTCCTCCTCGCTCTGGAAAGCGGGCTTATGCTGGCCATTGCCACTTTTGTTCCGGGGGTGCTGCTGGCATACCCGCTGCATCTCATCTTCAAGAAATGCCGCGGGTGATGCACATGCATTGAACGCGATAAATGGGAATTTGTGGGGGAACTCTGTCGGAGCACGGGACTTCAGTCCCGATTGGAAGCACCGTTATTTCGGGACTGAAGTCCCGTGCCCCGACAACGACAAACATCAATTTGTCGAGCAAGGGTGGGCTACTTCCAAAATGTTGCTGATATTTCTATTCTCTACAAAATCTTTGGGACACGCGCTTGCCAAGTGGGGGTGAATATGTTACAATGCACCCATGGCAGATACGTCTTTCACTGCACAGATGGCAGCCAAGCTCGGGCTGGATGAGAAATATGTGATTCCCTATGGCCACGACAAGGCCAAGGTGAGCCTGGAGGTACTGAAGCAGGACCGCAAGCGCGGGCGCCTGATTCTGGTGAGTGCGCTCACCCCCACGCCCGCCGGCGAGGGCAAGACCACGGTTTCCATTGGTCTGGCTCAGGGCTTGCAGGCTGTGGGTCAGCGCGTGTGCCTGGCGTTGCGCGAGCCTTCCATGGGCCCGGTGTTCGGCCGCAAGGGCGGTGCCACGGGTGGCGGTGCATCCAGCATCACCCCGGGGGAGAGCATCAACCTGGGCTTCACGGGTGATTTTCCCGCCATCACGGCTGCCAATAACCTGCTGGCTGCGGTGATTGATAATGCCCTTTTCTACAAGACCACGCGCCTGGACCAGAACAAGGTGACCTGGAAGCGCGTGATGGATATGAACGACCGCGCCCTGCGCAGCATCGTGGTGGGGCTGAACAAGAACGGCGTGCCCCGCGAGGATGGCTTCAACATCACCCCCGCCTCCGAAATCATGGCCTGCTTCTGCCTGGCCGAGGACCGCGATGACCTGCGCCGCCGCCTGGATAACATGGTCATCGGCTTCACGGCGGATGACGAGGCCGTGTATGCCCGCGAACTGGGCGTGACCGATGCCCTGCTGGCCATTCTGAAGGAAGCCGTGAACCCGAACCTGGTGCAGAGCCTGGAGGGCGTGCCTGCCTTTGTGCATGGTGGTCCCTTTGCCAACATTGCCCACGGCTGCAACTCCGTCATCGCCACCAAGATGGCCCTTTCCTGCGGCGACTACGCCGTGACCGAGGCCGGTTTCGCCTTTGACCTGGGGGCTGAGAAGTTCCTGGATATCAAGTGCCGCCAGAGCGGGCTCTCGCCGGATGCCATCGTGATTGTGGCTACCATCCGCGCGCTGAAGATGCACGGCGGCGTGGCCAAGGATGCCCTGGAAACCCCGGATGTGGAAGCCGTGCGCCGCGGTCTGGATAACCTGGCCGCCCACATCGAGAGCGCCCGCCTCTACAAGCGCCCGGTGACCATCGCCATCAACCTCTTTGCCGCCACCGATACGGAGGAGGAAATAGCCGCCGTGAAGGAAATGTGCGCCTCCATGGGCGTGGGCTGCGCCGTGGCCGATGTGTTCGGCAAGGGCGGCGCCGGTGCCACCGAGCTGGCCGAGACCGTGCTGGCCTCCATGCAGCCGGAGTACGAGCCTTTCGAGTGCCTTTACAGCCTCGACCTCAGCGTAGAGGAGCGCATGGCCACCATCGCCCGCAAGATTTACGGGGCCGATGGCGTGGTGCTCACCAAGCCCGCCCAGAAGAAGCTGGCCCTCATGGCGAAGAATGGTCTCACGGACCTGCCCATCTGCATGGCCAAGACCCAGAACTCCCTCTCCGACAACGCCGGCCTGCTCGGCCGCCCCACCGGCTTCACCGTGACCGTGCGTGATTTCGAGATTGCCAACGGCGCCGGTTTCCTGGTAGCCCTCTGCGGCGATATCATGCGCATGCCCGCGCTGCCCAAGGTGCCCGCTGCCTGCGCCATCAAGGTCTCGGCGGATGGCACCATCACCGGCATGAAGGGTTAACATACCATCCATAACGATTTCAGGGCAGCTGCGCACCCCCCGCGCAGCTGCCCTTTTCTGCGCGAGAAATTGATGTTTGTAGCCATCGGGGCACGGGACTTCAGTCCCGAAATAACGGTGCTTCCAATCGGGACTGAAGTCCCGTGCTCCGACAGAGTTCCCCCACAAATTCCAATTTATCGGGCTCTGTACTCAAACTTTGGGACACGCATGATAAAAAAGATAAAAAAATGGGTAGACACGACGAACAGATAAATGGTATAAAGAGTCTGAAGCAATAGTTATGAAAAAGTTTGCAGTATGGATGTTGATGGGTGCCCTGGCGGGCAGTGCCTGGGCACTGCCGAAGGCAGATAGTGTGTTGGCAGCGCAGCAGCTGGCTGCAGAGGAAGGGCGTGATATTCTGCTGGAGTTCACCGGCAAGGAGTGGTGCCCGCCCTGCATCCACCTGCGCACGAAGATTCTGGAGACCGCAGAGTTCGAGAAGGCGGCGGGCGATAAATATGTGCTGGTAGAGGTGGTTTTCCCTCGTCTGCCGGAGGCCGTGGCCGCCATGCCCGAATCGCAGCGCAATGCGAATGAGAAGCTGCTGGCCTACCACCATATCCAGACCGGGCTGCCCACGGTGCTGCTGCTGGATGCCGCCGGCAGGCCCTATGCCCAGGTGGCCGGTGCCCGCGTCAACACGGCAGAGTACCTGAAAGCCCTGGAAGAGGCCGCAGCTGTGCGTGCCGTGCGAGATGCCGCTTTCAAACGCGCCGAAGGCTTGCAGGGAATGGAGCGCGCTGCCGCTCTGGCTGAGGGGCTCAACGCCGTGCCGCAGCACTGCCGCGATAAGTACCCGGAGGTGGTGAATGAAATCAACCGCCTGGACCCGCAGAATACCCTGGGCTATGCCCGCGTGCTCATCCGCTATTCCAACCTCGAAAAGCAGAAAGCCGAGCTGAATGAGATTTTTGACCGCACCCGCGGTCACAACAGCCCCGAGGAAATCAAGCAGCTCCAGGCAGAATTGCAGGCTTTCCTGAAGAATCCCGAGCTGGAGCCGGAGGCCGCCCAGCAAGCCTGGCGTTCACTGGGCGATTCCTACTCCTTCCAGCGCCGCTACAGAGATGTACACGCCTGCTACAAGCGCGCCTACGAGATGGCGCCGAATTCCCGCTTCGCCCGCCGCCTGCTGGATGCAGTTCAGCACTATGAGAAGAATATTCTCCCGGCTGTGGAGCGGGGCGAGCTGAAGTAAAACCTGCCGTTCAAAAACGCGGTGTTCCGGCCACGCGTGTCCCAAAGTTTGAGTACAGAACTTGATAAATTGGAATTTGTGGGGGAACTCTGTCGGAGCACGGGACTTCAGTCCCGATTGGAAGCACCGTTATTTCGGGACTGAAGTCCCGTGCCCCGACAACGACAAACATCAATTTATCGAGATTAGTACTCAATCTTTGGGGCATATGAGTGTTCTGGCGCGTGCGCCTGTGCTTGCGCCGGCAGTTTTCGCCCTGCGCACAATCAAAGCCCCTGGATATACTTGATATAGGCATCGCGTGCCTGTTCAGGAGTGAGGAGGGGAGTTTCTTTTTTCTCCTCCACAACCGGTTTGGGGGTTGCATTTTCCTCCTTTTCTTCCACCGGCCATGCGGAGGGCTCGGCGGGGTAGGTGAGGGCACCTTCATTCCTGTTGGCCAGCATGCGGGAAACAGCCTGCTGGCGGCCTATGGCAGTCCGGCGGTTAGTGCGGGCGAGCAGGATGCCGCTTCTGGTATTCATGTAGGGCACAGCCGTGCAGCGCAGCTGCTGGCGCAGGGCATCGCGGGAAGAAGCGGGTGCGTTGTTTCGGCTCAGCCCGAGCTTCTCTGCCAGCACTTCTGCGGCAAACTCGTTCATCTGCTGGCGGCCGGTCACTTCGATGGCGGCTAATTTCTTATCCGCCATGGGCATGAGCAGATCCACGCCGCTTTTTTTCACGGTTTTCCAGTGAATGCAGCCATTGCGCCGGATGCTGTGAATGCAGAAATAGCCATCCTCCAGCAGGTAGGCCAGGGCCGTCACCGGGCTGCCGCTGAAGGCATGTTCTGCTTCTTCTGCCAGTTCATCCAGCACATCCCTGTCTACCAGCAGCGAGTATTCGAGCTCCTCGTCCTCAAAGTCCATGGATTCCGGGGTTCCCATGCCGGTGAGCGAGGCCAGACGCGAGACAATGCGCGACAAGTTGAAATCATGCCCTTCGGCCTCTTCGTGCTCCATGACGATGACGGCCCCGATTTTCTGGCCATCTGGCGAGAGGAAGGCAATCTGCCATCCGTCCAGCAGGATGCAGACGCTGTTTCCCGCTGCCCTGGTGTGCTGGAACGTGGTCTGGATGGTTTCCAGAGTCAGCGGTTCAGAAGGCGCAGCGACCACGGGGGACAGCAGAATCCCGCCGGCCACCAGGAGCGTGTGAAGCAGGAGCCGCATTACTTGCTGTATGACTTCATGAGCCGGCGCACATACTTGCCCATGCTGATAACCTGACTATCGATGCTCTGGGCCAGTTTGAACTGGTTGCGGGCGCGGATGAGGTTGTGCTCCGGCTTTTCTGTGCGGAAGTAGAGGTCACCATCCAGATAATCGGTGAGGAAACGGATACCGATTTCTGTGGTGATGAGCCAGCCGGCGAAGGGCATGTATTCCACCTCGCGCTGGGTCAGGAAGTTGTGGGCAGCATCCAGGTACCCCTCGGCCAGGGATTCGAAGAAGGGCATTTCCATTTTCACCTTGGAGAGATCCTCCTCATCTTCACTGGCCATGCAGGTGGCGGTGCGCACCATGTCGCCGAAATCGTAGAGCACGGAGCCGGGCATCACGGTGTCCAGGTCAATCACGCACACGGCATCATCGGTTTCGGCATCCAGCATCACATTGTTGATTTTGGTATCATTGTGGGTGATGCGGGTGGGGATTTCACCGCTGGCCAGCATTTCGGTGATGCGGGTGAAGCGGTCAGCCCATCCTTTCAGCAGTTCCAGCTCTGCCTGGCAGTTGGCGGCGCGCCCTTTCACATCAGCCTCGGCGCTCTTGAGCAGGTCGGCATAGCGCTTGGGGGTGTTGTGGAAATCCGGGATGGATTCCTTGATGTCCTCCGGGTTCATGTCGCAGATGAGGTCCTGGAAGGAACCGAAGGCATAGCCGGCCTGGTAGGCCTGGCGGGTGTTTTCTACCACATCGTAGGTGTGGGTACCTTCGATGTTGTTGTAGCAGCGCCACATGCCGCCTTCCTCCGGCAGCACGATGTAGTTGCGCCCACCGCGGGCGGGGAAGAGGTTGAGGGTCTGGCCGGCGGCGTCGCGGCGGCGGCGCAGCAGTTTCCAGGTGATGTGGCGGGTCACTTTCTCTACGTTGCGCATGACCTGAGCCGGGTCCTTGAACACGTAGTCATTGATGCGCTGGAGGATGTAGCGGTCTTCGTGACCGTCCTCCGAGCGGTAGCAGGCGCGGTAGGTGGTGTTGATGTGGCCGTTGCGGAGCTCCTCTCCGTAGAGAAAATCTCCGTTCACGGCAAACTGGTCGCCGATGCGGGCGATGCGCTCGGCGATGGGACCACTGGTATGTTTTTCAGGCATAGGGGTGGAGAGAGTTGAGAAAGAGGTTAGAACTTATTTATCCTTCTTGCTTTCAGCAATCTGGATGGGCATGAGCTTGGGCATGTTGCGGGTGGTGTCCTTCACCACGATATTCACCATGGACTGGCGCTCCGAAAGCACGAAGGTGGAGGCTTTCATGCGTTTGAGACCCTTGGTGGCCTTGTCGTAGTAGGAAAGGACGAAGGAAACCTGCTGGCCTTTCTCACCCTTGAAGCTCCAGCTGTTTTCGGGGCAGATGCCGTCCTCGCGGCGGTAGACGCCGATTTTGCTTTCCTTCTTGTCCTTGAAATCGTTGGATTCAGAAGTGATAATCTGCAGCGGGTAGGAGGAAAGGTTAATCACATGCATACCTTTCTTGGGGAAGTCGTTCTCATTCAGGAACAGGGTGCTGGTCTTCTTTACATCCTTGTTCGGGGAGAGAATGCACACCGACTTGCTGCCGGCAGAGGCAGGCACGGTTACTGTGAATATCGGCTCGGGCAGCTTTTCTGCAGCAGCCTTCGGTGCCTTCTTGTCGCCCTCGGCCATCGCAGGGGCAGGATTCTGGTCCCAGAACTCCACCACGCCACCCACGGGCTTCACGCGGGCGCTCGGCGTGCGGGAGCCGATGGAGATGGTCTTGAATTCCTTACCGCTGCGCACGTAGAGCGGGGAAGGCATGCTCACGCCTGCGGGTGAGCAGATAACGAAACGCACGCCGGTCTTCGGTGCGGCTTCCTCAGCACCGGCGGCAGCAGCGGCAGGGGCGGCAGAACGTGAGCGGCGACCCTGCGCCTGGGCGGGCAGCAGAGCAACTACGGCAGCGCAGAAAAGCAGAATGGAAAAAACTTTCATAATCGTAATTGATGTAATACTGGGGAAATACTAGCAAGCCTTAGACTCTAAATCAAGCAGAAAATCCCGTAAATCTGAAATTACGCCCACGCGCGCCAAAGTTTGAATGCAGAGCGCGATAAATTGGAATTTGTCGTTGTCGGAGCACGGGACTTGGGTCC
This sequence comes from Akkermansia sp., assembly GCA_017435365.1. Classification (GTDB taxonomy): domain Bacteria; phylum Verrucomicrobiota; class Verrucomicrobiia; order Verrucomicrobiales; family Akkermansiaceae; genus Akkermansia. The sequence continues at coordinate 59,796 of JAFSFD010000005.1, forward strand.
CGAAATAACGGTGCTTCCAATCGGGACTGAAGTCCCGTGCTCCGACAGAGTTCCCCCACAAATTCCGATTTCTCGCGCAGAGGGAAAAATCTTTGAGACACACGTGGGTGTGAAATGACGAGTCGCGGAAACGGGTTGACTTGGCGACACTTTTCTGGTGTAATGAGCACGTGCCTGCCCAGACCGCCAGTTTTGTTTTTTTCGGGAGCGATGAAGGAGCCGCCGCCGCTGCGGCTGCCGCTGCCTATGCCCGCCTGGAGGAAGGCGGCGATGGCTGGGGCAATGAGACCATCGACGGCTCGGCCGCCACGGTGGATGAAGCGGTGGAAATCGTGGGCCGCACCATCTCCGGCCTGCAGATGATGAATATGTTCGGCGGGCGCAAGGTTATCTGGCTCAAAGGCGCCAACTTCATGGGCGATACCCCGCAGGGTGCCCGCAGCGAGGCGGTGCAGGCCGCGCTGGATGAGCTGGTTTCCACCCTTTCCAACCTGCCGGAGGAGACGTTCTTCGTGCTCTCCGCCAGCGAGATGGACAAGCGCCGCTCCTTCTTCAAGAAACTGGGGGCAGCGGCCGAGGTAAAGGAATTTTCCAAGATAGATATCACCAAACCCGGCTGGGAGGGCGAGCTTTCTGCCCTCACGCTGCGCATGGCCAAGCCGCTGGGGCTGGGCTTTGATAATGATGCGCTGGATTTGTTCATCCACCGCGTGAATGAGAGCACGCGCCAGATTTCCAATGAGCTGGCCAAGCTGGATGTGTACCTGGGCCCGGAGCGCCGCAAGGTGACGGCCCAGGACGTGGAGCTCATGGTGGCGGTCTCCCGCAACGGGGTGATTTTTGAGATTTCCCGCGCCATCGAGAGCGGCAACTCGCGCCTGGCGGTGCGCCTGGTGAATGAACAGCTGGAGCACGGGGAGCAGGGTGTGTCCATCATGCGCGCGGCCATTGTGCCCACGGTGCGCCAGCGTTTCTGTGCCCGCCTGCTCATCGATGCCTACCAGCCGGATACCGGTAACTACCGCGCGTTCGATGCCGCGCTGAACCGCCTGCCGGCAGAGGGGCGCAAGCTCCTGCCGCTCAAGAAGGACGGCACGCCGAACACCTACGGCCTGTTCAATGCAGCCCGCACCGTGGGCAAGCTGAGCCTGCGCAAGGCCCGCCGCGACCTGCAGGCCTGCGCCGCGGCAGATAAGGCGCTGGTTTCCAGCGGGCTGGATGCCCGCGATATCCTGCACAAACTCATTGTAACGCTCACCACGGCATGAGCTCGCTGATTCCCACAGTCTTTGATGTGCTGGTCATCGGCGGCGGCCACGCCGGCATCGAGGCCGCGCTGGCAGCCACCCGCCTGGGCGGCACTGTGGCCCTGCTCACGCACGACCTGGATACCGTGGGGCAGATGAGCTGCAACCCCGCCATCGGCGGCCTGGCCAAGGGCCACATGGTGCGCGAGATCGATGCCCTGGGCGGCGCCATGGGCCTGAATACGGATGCCACTGCCGTGCAGTTCCGCATGTTGAATGCCTCCAAGGGCCCCAGCGTGCGGGCCCCCCGCGCCCAGTGCGACAAGAGCGCCTACCGCGCCCGCATGAAGTGGGTGCTGGAGACCACCCCCGGCCTGCAGCTCTTCCAGGGGGATGTGGATGAAATCGTGGTGGAGCAGGGGCGTGTGGCCGGGGTCACCACCACCTGGGGCCAGCGCTTTGCGGCAAAGGCGGTGGTGCTCTGCAGCGGCACCTTCATGCGCGGCCTGCTGCACGTGGGCATGGAGCACCTGCCGGGCGGGCGCCTGGGTGGTGCTCCCAGCGGCATTTCGGCCAGCCTGGAGAAACTCGGCTTCCCCCTTCAGCGTTTCAAGACCGGCACCTCCCCGCGCATCCTGGGTAGCAGCATCGACTTTGCTGCTTTAGAGCAGCAGCCCGGCGATACCCCGCCGCCGCTCTTCAGCTACCGCAGCACCCGGCTCCTGAGCCGCGAAACCGAGCCGCACTGCACCCTCAACCACTTTGCCGATGCGGATTTCCGGCTCCGCCAGCTCTCCTGCGCCATCACCTACACCCACGAAGGCACGCACGATATCATCCGCCGCAACCTGGAGCACAGCCCGCTCTTCGGCGGCGTCATCGAGGGCACCGGCCCGCGCTACTGCCCCAGCATCGAGGATAAAGTGGTGCGCTTTGCAGATAAGGAGCGGCACCAGATTTTCATTGAGCCCGAGGGCCGCAGCACAGATGAATACTACCTCAACGGCCTCTCCAGCAGTCTGCCCTTCTTTGTGCAGCAGGAGATTGTGCACTCCATCCCCGGGCTGGAAAAAGCCCGGCTCATCCGCCCCGGCTATGCGGTGGAGTATGATTTTGTGCCCCCCACCGAGCTGCAGGTGACCCTGGAGACCAAGCGCGTGCGCGGGCTCTACTTTGCCGGGCAGATCAACGGCACCAGCGGCTATGAGGAAGCCGCGGGGCAGGGCCTGCTGGCCGGGGCAAATGCCATGCTCGCCCTGCGTGGGGAAGAGCCCCTCATCCTCCGCCGCGACCAGGCCTACCTGGGCGTCATGGTCGATGACCTCGTGACCCGCGGCACGGATGAACCCTACCGCATGTTCACCAGCCGCGCCGAGATGCGCCTCCTCCTCCGCCAGGACAACGCCGACCTCCGCCTCACCCCCCTGGCTGCCCGCCTGGGCCTGGTGAGCGAGGACCAGGGCCGCGCTGCCGAGTCCCGCCTGGCCGCCATCGGGCAGGGCGTGGCCGATGCCCGCCACCAGAAGATTGACGGCACCACGCTCGAAACCTGGCTCCGCCGCCCGGACAACGACTGGCGCACCCTGCCGGAGCCCCTCCGTTCCCTGCACCCGGATGAGCTCTGGGAGCCCATCGCCACCGAAATTGCCTACGCCGGCCACATCGACCGCATGCGCACCGCTGCCGCCCGCCTGCAGCGCCAGGAGGATAAGAAGATACCCGCCGACATTGATTACGCCGACATTCCGGCCATGAAGACCGAGGCCCGTCAGCGGCTCGCCCGCGTGCGCCCCGCCACCATCGGCCAGGCCGCCCGCATCCCCGGCATCACCCCGGCAGATGTGGCCCTGCTGCTCGTCTGGCTCAAAAAACACTGAATTTTTTTCAAATTAGCAAAAAAAAGCAGGATTTGGCTTGACGCGGCGGGGCAAAAGGTATATACTCCCGCCGTTCCAAGAACACAGGGCTATGGTGTAATTGGCAACACATCGGTTTCTGGCACCGCTATTCGGGGTTCGAGTCCCTGTAGCCCTACTTGAAAAGCTCACAAGTTCTGCTTGTGAGCTTTTTCGTTTACATCAGGCCGGGTTTGTGGTAAAAACGGTGCCACGCGGAGAAGATGAAGGATACATTCACACAGGTGATACGGCTGGGTATCATCATGCTCATTCTGGCTTTTGTGCTGGGCTGGGCAGATGCGATTATCTTTGTGCCGCGGCGCTTGCCGGCCTGTGTGCAGGAGAAGCTGCCGGAGGGGCGTATCTGCATGGAGACGCTCTCGACCCGCCACCGGAACCGGGTGGTGTGGGTGGATGCCCGCAGCCAGGCGGATTTTGAGCTCAACCACCTCATGCTGCCGGATAACCGCATGTTCCCCATCCGCAAGGGGCCGGAGATGCAGCAGCAGATTGATGCCGCCATAGGCCGCCTGCTGGAGGCCGCAGATAATGGGGAGTGCATTGTGGTCTTCTGCACGAATGAGTGCACCGCCTCCGAAGAAATTGCCGCTGAGCTGCGCGAGCTGGGCATGCTGGAGGTCCCCGTCTATGTGCTGGAGGGCGGCTGGGAGGTGCTCAAAGCCAGCGGTCTGGCCGCGGACTGAGCCGGAGGTGCAATGTGCTTCGGAGCACGGGACTTCAGTCCCGTAAATCCTGGTGAGCTTAATTTCCGCGTTTCGAAAAAAAAAGCTTGCTCCCGCTCCCCCGGTGGGGAAGCAGGAGCCATTCAGGGAACAGAAGGTTTTCTGTATCAGGCAACTCAGGCCTGCTCGCCCTGCACCATGACGAGGCGGAGGGGAGTGGAAGCCACGAGCTCACCGTCGAGGGTGATGTTGATGGCGTAGGTGCCCACCTTCTCGAAGCGGAGGCCCTGGAAGTTCATGATGAGGTTGCGGGTCAGGAAGGAAGCACCCTCGGGCAGAGCGACCTTGAGGTCACCCACGATGGGCATGCGCTCCTTGTCGAGCGGGGTGCCGTCCTCATCCACGATGGAGATGCCGAGCTTGTGGTCGCCGGAGTCCTCGGGGGTGAGGCAGAGGCGCAGAGCCAGAGCGCAGGCAGGGTGGATGACGGGGAACTGACGGGCGAAGAGAGTATCGAAGGCGCCCTGCACGCAGAGCTTGCCCTGATAATCGGCGGCGTAGTCGCAAAGGACAGCAACTTGAATATCCATGGTATTAGTTATATTTAGTGTTAAGGAAATTTAGAGGTGATACCCCGGAGCGGGGAAATGACTTCTCTACTTCTACCACAATTCCGGTGGCTTGCAAGCACAAAATGTACCATCTTTTTGTGCTGACAAAATTATTTCAGGACGCGGCCAATCTGGCGGTTGGCTGCTACCATGATGGGGATGGAAGAGATGAAGACGCAGAAGAGGAGGGTGATGGAAATGAGCTGGATTTCCGGCATGATTTCTTCCAGAGTGAGGGAATAGCGGCCCATTTTGAAGAATTGGGCGACGATGATTTTCTGGGAGTACATGAAGGTGACGATGGCTGCGGCAAAGGAGGCCGCAATGAGAATGAGGTTTTCTACAATGAAGGTGCCCACCAGGAGAATGGGGTTGATGCCGAAGCTCTTCATCAGGGTGTAGATGAACTCGTTCTGGCGGTATTCCATGCCGGCCAGGGCGGTAAGGAGGATGCCGACAATGGCGACAATGCCCAGGCAGAAGGTCGCGCGGCACTGGGTCTGGTTGCCCAGGATGATATCCATTTCCTCCAGCAGGGCGGCTGCGGAGGAGATGCTGCCTTCCATCTTCTCATATTTCTTGAGCCTGTCGAGATAGCGGCATACCTTGTTGAGCGATTCGGCATTTTCCAGTTCCTTTACCTGGAGGAGCATGCGCTGGTAGCGGGCATTCTGCCGATGGCGGAGGTTTTCCAGCATCTCCGGCGGAACAAGCAGCGCACCATTCTGCATCAGGCGCACGAGCAGGTGGTCCGCCGGCAAGTGGCGCACCATGGCGGTGAAGTTTTCCTGGTGCCCCTGCACGGTGACATCCACCGGTCCGGGGGGGAAGGGGGCATCATCTTCCGGGTAGAGCAGGGCAGGGCCGCCGCTGGGGGAGAGCAGGGGCATGAACTGGGCTGCCCGGCGAAAATCGTATGTCACTACCTGGACGTAGTGATTTTCGCCGACTTGGGCATTGCCCGCCGGGATGATGACGATGGAATCTGCCCCGAGCAGTTTCTGCGTTTCGGCCCTGGAGGGGAGGCAGTGGGAATCGCTGTCCTTGGGCAGCACGAAGAAAGCAGCCACCAGGTCGCCGCCGCGGCTGCGTATCTTATCCCGTATGGCTTTGGCGGAGATGACATAGCTGCCCAGGAAGCAGAGGGCGCAGAGGGAGAGGAAATAGACGACCAGAACGCGGGCCAGCGGACTGGAGGCACGCGTGAACCAGCGGTGTACCGTGTCTTTAGCAAGGTACAGAATGGTCAAAATCAATGAGATCATCTGCCAGTTCGAGGAGTCGGCTATCGTGCGTGCTGATGATGCAGATGCGGCGGGCGGCATCCTGGGTCACCAGTTTTTTAATGATGGAGGTATTGCCGTCATCCAGGCCGGAGGTGGGTTCATCCAGCAGGATGGTGGGGGCATTTTTCATGAGGGTGCGGGCCAGGGCAGCGCGCTGCGCCTGGCCGCCGGAAAGCTTGTCGGCCCGGCGGTGGCGGAGTTCCTGCAGGCCCAGGTCCTGAATGAGTGATTCGCAGCGGGGTTTCCATTCGCGGCGGGGGAGCATGGCCATTTCAGCCGCCAGGTGGAGGTTGCGCTCCACGCTCATGAGCGGCAGCAGATTGATTCCCTGGAACATGTAGGCCACATCCCGCCGGTGGTAGCGGCGGCTGGTCACGCTCAACCCGGTGGGGGTGATGATGCGGCCGCTGTTCACTTTCAGGTAACCGGCCAGGAGCTTGAGCAGTGTGGTCTTGCCGGAGCCGGAATACCCTTTCAGCACGGTGATACCGGGTTTGAATACATGGGAAAACCCGTCAAATACCGGTACATCGCGATTGTAGGCAAAGGAGATATTGTCGCAGGCCAGTTCCATGTGTTTATTTCCCTCTGCGGGGGCGGATGATGATGTTGCGTTCGCCGATGAGGATGAGGTCGTGCTGCGGATAAAGCCGGGCTACCAGTTGCTCCCAGTTTTCGCATTCGGCGGCTTCCGGGTGGGCGATGAGCTCCAGCTTGCTGACGTACTGCACGTTTTCGCCGGCTTCATACACCAGGCGGGCCTTGGCATGGCTGCCCAGCATTTTGTAGGCTGTTTCCTTATCCGCATCGGGCACTTTGAAAAAGTATACCAGCATGTCGCCATCGCCTGAGGTGCTCTGCTCCACTTTGCGGTGCGAAAAGGTGCCGGTGATTATTTTTCCTTCGGGCAGACTGACGGAGACGCTGAAATTGTTTTCCGGCAGCTGGGTCAGCTCAGCCTTGCTCAGGTTGATGGTGATGTAGAAAGCGGAATCATCGCACACGGAGGCGAAGGGGCGCCCGGGCAGATTCAGGAATTCGAATGGTTTGCCGGGGTCTCTGGGCAGGGTGAAGTGGTACTGCAGCCGCCCGGAGAAAGGCATTTTGAGCGTGAGTTTCGCGTGGTTGCGGTCAAATTCCTGCTGCATGAGGCGCGGCGCATTTTCCATTTCGCGCTTCAGGAGGGCCACGCGGGCATCGATATCGCGCAGCGATTCCTGCGTGGGGGGCATGTCGTCTGCCCCGGGAGCGCCGGCATAGCGGCGTTCGCGCGGGGAGAGGTTGAGGTAGAACTGCACCTTGCTGCGCTGCACCTCCAGCTTGCGCAGTTCATCCCGCAGGCGCAGTTCCTCGCGGGCCAGTTTGAGTTCCAGTTCTTCTTTTTCCTGGGCGGTGCGCTCCTCGTTGAGCACGGCAATGATGGTGCCTGCTTCCAGTCTGCCGGAGGTATCTGCCAGGTGGGAGACGATACCGTTTTCCAGCGTGAGCGTAGCGGCCTGCTCCGGCACAATTTTGGCGGGTAGCAGGGCAATCTGCACCGGTTCAGCGTGCAGCAGGGGAATGAGGGTTGCCAGCCACGCGGCCGGGAATGAGCAGCTACGCTTCATCTTATGAGAGTTTGCTGAGGGTTACATGGGGAAGCCCAGGCCACCCGTTACCTTGCGCATTTCGGCTTCGGCCATGTTCTTGGCGCCGTTCAGGGCGTCCTGCACGGCTTTGAGTACCAGGCTCTGGAGGAATTCGGCATCATCCGGGTCCACCACGGCGGGGTCGATGCTCAGGGCCTTGATCATGCCGGTGCCATCGGCCGTGGCTTTGATTTTGCCGCCGGCTGTTTCAGCGGTGAATTCCTTTTCGGCCAGTCGGGCCTGAGCCTGGGCCATGTTGGCCTGCATGGCCTGTGCCTGTTTCATGAGTTTCTGCAGGTTCATATCAGTGTATCGTGTTGAAGGTCATTTGATGAGGGTGGCGTGGAATTCCTTGAGCGCGAGCTCGATGAGCGGGTCGTGGTAGAATTCCTCATCCGTGGGTTTGAGGGAGGCAGGAGCAGCCGGTTTCTCGGCTTCGGGTTTTTTCTCCGGTGCCTTGGGCTTGGGGGCGGCAGCGGGGCGGGGAGCCGGCACCGGCAGCGGGGCGGGTGGGGGCGGTTCCTCTGCCACGGGGGGCGGCACGCTGTCGTCCATCACCATGCGCAGGGTGATGCCGTGGCCGCAGAATTTCGGCGCGAGCGTGGCCATGAGCTCGCTGAGCTGGTCGCCCAGCAGGGCATCGCGGGTATCGGTATCGGCGGGGTGAATCGCCACAGTGACCAGCCCGTCATCGTCCGAAATGAACATGGTATTGCCCACGGCGCTGCTCTGCAGGGGGGAGGCCTCGCGCATGGCGGTGATGAGCGCATCCCAGCCGGCCGGGGTCATGGGGCCGGTGGCGGGCATTTCGCATGCCGTCATCCCTTCCGGCTCGTCATCGAACATGGGGGGCGGCGCCTCTTCCGGCTCCGGGTTCAGTTCAAAACTGGGTGGTGCATCATCGATAGGCTCCAGCCCCGGGGGCATGGGTGCCGGGGCGGCGGCGGGTGCGGGCGCCGCGGGCGCGGGCGTATAATTATGTAGGAGGTTTTTTATGTTTGGAGATTCGTTTTTTAACAAGGTAGAAAAAAAAACAAACGTTGATAAAAAGACAATTTTGTCCTTAGCATCAAAAGTACAACATTCTAACATGAAAGATGAAAA
>JAFSFD010000006.1 GCA_017435365.1 Akkermansia sp.
GGCAGTATATGGATATGAGCCCGCAGCTGGAGAAGAATGGAGGCCGCACCGCGCTCTCCATCCTGGCCAATACCTTTGAGAGCGTTATCGGGGCGGTGATGATGGATTCCAACTACAACGCCGCCCGCAAGGTTTCGCTCCGCTTGCTGGAATCCAGCCTGGATAACGCGCACAATCTCATTACTATCAACCACAAGGGTGAGCTGCTGGAAAAGCTCCAGGCTATCAACGGGCAGGGACCGAAATATATGGTCGAGCCGGTGGATGAATCCAGACCCGCCGGCCCGTTCCGAGCCCGCGTTATGTGGAATGATATGGAACTGGGCTGCGCCGAGGGGCAGAGCAAGCACAAGGCCGAAATGGCCGCGGCGGCTGATGCTTTGCAGAATAAGCGTTATGCCGTTTGATCAACTGCCAGCGGAACTTTTTTGAAAGGCTTGTTGCCGATGAAGGAGGCCGCAAGCGAGAAGCCCCCGCCGTATATATCCTGCCCGGTAATGCTGTATACGCATGCTGCTTTGGACATGACCATCAGATCCACGAAGGCTTTGTCTGTGACGCTCTCCTGGTGCTCATAGCAGAGAACGTGCCCCACATGACCGGGGAGCTGCAGAACGAACTCCGGGTGCGGGGCTGCCAGGAACTTATTGCTGTCAGAAAAGAGAACGATTGGCTTCCGGCATTCCTGATGAATCAGGTGAAGGGTTGAGTTGACCCGGTTAATCATCCGGAGCTGCTCCTCTTTGCTTGCTGTGCCATCGGTTGCATCGCAGCGTTCTTCCACGGCCTCGAAGAAGTTCAGGAAACGAATATGCACGGCAACATATTCATTTTCTTTCATACCCAGCTGGTTCATTGCCGCAGCCAGAATTGTTTCAAGGTGGGGAGACATCTTGAATAAACTCCAGAACAGACTGCTGTATGAGCAGGTTTTCCGTATCTCCTCCGGTATGACTCCGAGCTCAAAAAGGTTCATTGACCAATACCAGTGGTATTCTTTCCGGGTGCGTTTAAGGATGGGCCATTTGTCGATGAACCAGAGTAGAGTCACATTGTTCAGCCCACGCCGGATATCCGACCTTGCAATGCGCCAGTCTACTTCTGCCGGTTCCAGATAGCGGGTCAGTTCAAAGCCTTTGTCGTGGTAGATGTAGAAGGGGAGCCCGTGTGCCCTGGCCACCGCATAGGCGCTGATGATGCAACGAAATCGGTCTGCAAGTCCTGTGAACTCAGTCCCCTCCGTCATGAAAATAATCATGCGCGAGGATTTGGCTTTGCGGCGCAGCTCAAAGAACTTGTACATGGTGGTGACGACTTTGAGGCGGGTTCCCGGCATGTATAGCTCCGGTGCGTGCCGATACATATACTGCACGGCCTTTTTCTTGATGCGCAGGGGCAATTCTCTGAGCGGGAAAATATTCATTGTTCTTACAAGGCAGGCAAGCGGCCTAATCTGATGATTTGCACCGGCTGAGGCGTGGCGGATATGGGTAATAGCTGGGCAGAACCCTGGATTTTCAGGAAATACAGACCGCCGGTTCTCGGGAGTTGCATTCTTGTCAGATAGCGCATGTCCTGCCGGGCCGTGGGCAGATATGCCGTTTCGATGGTGTTATGCTTTTCATCAAGCAGCATCAGGCGGATCGGCTGCAGAGACCTGGGCTGAATGTCCACCATCAATTTCTGGAAATCGGAAGATAATCCGTTTTGTTGATACCATTTCAACGCTAATGTTGCGTAGCGCCGGGTTACATCTTCTGCTTGCACGGGGTGGCTGGCGGTACTCATGCCCCAGCGTTCGTTGCCGGAAGGCGTAGCGGCCATAATCCGCTGCTGCGGGCTGTTGACATCCAGCATGCCTATATTCTCCATGACCCAGGGGGTGTTGAAATCACGCTCGCCCATTTCAATCATGTGCCAGGAGCCATCGAACCAGGCTTCGGCCCAGGTGTGGTTGCCAGGAATGTGGTTCCATGTGAGCACCCCCGCGGCCCGTGCCGGAATGCCCACGGAGCGCAAGGCACAGACCAGCAGGATGCTCTGGCCGGTGCAGGAAATCTTCTTCTCGCGCAGTGTTTCCAGCACGTTCATGTTGTGCTTGCTGCGCTCCCTGGAATAGTAGGCACCAGTGGCGTTTCCTAAGCCGGTGGATATGGCTAGCACCGCTTCGCGGGCGGTGGTACATCCCTTGACCAGAGGCTTTATCAGGGGAGTGAGCTCCGGGCGCCAGTCGCAGGGAATTTCATCTAAAACTGTGTCCGGGATGATGGATGCCGCGGCAATTTCTGCCGGGACCGCATCGCTCCACGGGTAATCACCAGCCTGCAGTGGGGCGAGCATCAGGAACAGCACTGCCGGGAGCCACTTCATACCACTTCGCCGTAGAGTGTGAAGCCGGTGCACTCCGAAATGCGCACGGGAACCAAGGTGCCGATTTCCGCTGTGCCGCCAGGGATGATGACGGGTTTGTTCTGCGAGGTGCGGCCCTGGAGGCGCTCCGGGTTGTTCTTGCTGGGACCTTCCACCAGGATGGTCTGCTCGGTGCCGACCAGCGCCTGATTGCGGGCCACGGCGATGCGGTTCACCGTTTCCAGCAGGTCGTGGTTGCGCTCTTCCTTCACGCGCAGGCAAATCTGGTTATCCATGGCGGCGGCCACGGTGTCGCGGCGCGGGGAGTACTGGAAGACGAAGGCATTATCGAACTGGATGCGCTCCACTGCTGCCTTGGTTTCCAGATAGTCCTCATGCGTCTCACCCGGGAAACCCACGATGATATCCGTGGTGATGGCCAGATCTGGGCGGGCCTCGCGCATGGCTTCACAGAGCCGCAGGTACTTCTCGTTCTTGTACGGACGGCGCATGAGCTGCAGAATGCGGTCGCTGCCGCTCTGCATGGGGAAGTGGATGTGGCTGCACAGCTTGGGCAGGTAGGTGTAGGCGTTCACCAGGTCCTGGCGGAAGCCGATAGGGTGAGGACTGGTGAAGCGGATGCGCTCCAGCCCATCCATGTCGTTGAGCTTTTCGAGCAGGCGCACAAAGGCGCCGCGGCCATCGATGACCGGTTCATCCTTGCCATAGCGGTTCACAATCTGGCCCAGCAGGGTCACTTCCTTCACCCCGCGGTCGACCAGCTCGCGCACTTCCTGCAGAATGTCCGCCTCCGGGCGGCTGCATTCGGAGCCGCGGGTGCTGGGTACGATGCAGTAGGAACAGCGCATCTCGCAGCCCTGCATGATGGAGACGAAGGCCGTGCAGTTGCCGGCGGGGGGCAGGTGGTCGCGGATGGCGTTCTGGAACCCCTCTTCCTGCTGCGTGGCGCAGATGTGTGCGCCGCGGCGGATGGGTTCGAACTCTGCCTGGCCCAGGCGGCTGCGGAGCAGACGGTTGCAAAGCTTGTACACATTGTGATACTGCTGGGTGCCGGTCACGATATCCAGACGCGGCACATCGCGGAAGAGGGAAGAGGCGCGGCTCTGGCACATGCAGCCCATGAATCCATAGACCACCCAGGGCTTGGCTGTGGGGCGGGCGCAGAGCAGTCCCATCTTGCCCAGTGCTTTCAGCTCGGCTTTTTCGCGCACCGAGCAGGTATTGATGAGGATGACGTCTGCCTGGGCTTCATCCTTGGTCAGCTCATAGCCGCCGGCCAGGAACATGCTCGCCACCTGTTCGGAGTCTCGCTCGTTCATCTGGCAACCGTAAGTCTTAATCAATACACTGGGCATGCGCGTATGCTACCACAGCCCCGCGCTTATGAAAAGCCCAATTCAAGTCTGCTCTTCATTTATGAGCGCGGAAGTCCGTTGGCGGCTTTGAAAGTAAGCTCGCTCCGGGCGGGGATATCGCGCATGTAACCGGTGTTGATGTCGTATCCCTGGCGGGCGGCGCGCTGTTTTCGTTCAAAGGTGCCGAAGTGGGCAATGTGCAGCCGGGCGTCTGATTCTGCCGTGGCCAGCTGTATGGAAGAGAGCACCGCCTCTACTGCAGCAGAGGCGGTGGCCCGGGTGGCGCCGGGGCCCATATAGCGCTGAACCCTGGCTATGAGTTGTTTCTTGTTCACTTGTTCTTCAGTGCATCACGAATCTCGCGCAGCAGCAGAATATCCTCCGGCGTGGGTGCCGGGGCAGGGGGCTCCGGTGCCGGTTCGGCCTTTTTGACCCGCAGCTTGCAGATGAGGCGCACGGCCCAGAAGATGGTGAGCGCAATGATGAGGAAATCCAGCACGGTCTGGCAGAATACGCCGTACTTGATGACCGGTGCATCCTTGGCATCACTCAGTGCAAAGCTGAGCTCAGCCAGGTTTTTAGTGTCGCCGGTGAGCATGGAAATGGCCGGCGTGATGATGTCTTTCACCAGGGAGGTGACAATCTTGCTGAAAGCACCACCGATGATGACACCGATGGCCATATCCACTACATTGCCCTTGAGTGCGAACTTCTTGAATTCATCCACCCAGGCGGGTTTGAGTTTTTCCATCATGATCGGGTATGGGGTTCAGATTTTCTTGAATGCCTTGGTGCCCCATTCGGTGCAGTTCCAGGTGGTGCCGTCCTCGCTGGTGAAGATGCACACGCCGCCGGTGGCTACCTTGATGTCGTGCTCTGCGCAGAAGCCTGCATAATCGCCGGTGATGACCGGGGCAAAGCGGATGGTGCCGTTGGAAGAGACGCAGAGCATGACCTCGCCGTCCTTCACTTCGGAAGCCAGGCTCATCCAGTTGTCGCGAATCTGCTGCACGTCCACCTTCCAGCCGTTCGGTACGGTTGCATCGGCATTCCACTTGTCGATGATGGCTTCGCCTCTGGCATCCAGTTCTTCGGCACTGAGGGTGGCGGGATCAATGCCCTCTGCCTTGGCGGCTTCCGCGCCCAGGCGGGCTTTCACCTGTTCCTCTGTCTTGTTTTCATCGGGGCCGTAATCCACTTCGATGAAGCGGTGGTCAGGCTCAACCGGGCAGGTGCAGCCGGCTGCTTCGGCGGCCAGGGCGGCGGTGCCCATGGTGCGCTTCAGCGGGGCGGCCAGGATGCGGGTGGGCACAAGCCCCAGTTTTTTGAGGTACAGGCCTACACCGCGACCGCGCTCTTCTTCGACGAGCTCCAGGTCAGTGTGGCAACCCACTCGGGTGGGCGTTTCTCCTTTGGCGAAAGTGTTACCGTGGCGGGCAATGATGAGTGTTTTCATGATAAAAGTGGTATTCTCCTTATACTACACAAGGTGTGAATCGATGTCAAAGAAAATCAAAATAGAATAGGCGGCAGAGACTTATTTCTTGCTCTTTTTCTTCTTTTTTGCGGTGGTCACCGTTTTCCAGACGGGAGATTCCTTGCTGTAGGCCGGGCCGCGTTCTCCATCCTGTGGGGATACCGGCCAGTCTTCATTCGTGCGGAACAGCATGAGCGGGGCTTTGTTGTCCTTGGTCACTTCCTGGGTCAACAGGTAATAAAAACCATGCCGCCCGCATTCGCCGATGATAATCTCTATGGGGTATTCCTTGCCCTCCTGCACGCTGACGGGCGTTCCGCCGGTCAGTCCGCCGAACGAATTATTGAAGAAACCGGTGCTTTTGAGCTGAATCAGTCTGTAGCCCTTGTGCTTTGGGTCCTTGCCATTTCTGAGATTCTGGATGTATTGCTTGTCTGTGCCTTTGGAAAAGGCTTCATCGCTGTTGTTGCCGGTGAATACGCTGGGTAGCACATAGCCTGCTTCCAGTACAATTTTTCCGCCGAAGCGCACCATCAGTGTATCATCTGCCGAACCGACAAAGCGGAACTTCATCGTCTTCGGTGCGACTACGCGCCCCTTGAACACCCCGATCCATCCGCCGGGAATTGCCTGCTGCGTTTCACTCACAAAGTCAGAGGCGGCATCGCCTATGCTTTTGCCTGCGGCCAGGTCCAGCTCGCCATCCATGTTCACCCCATAGCGGCGTTGCAGGTAAAGGTGCCCCACAGCGCAGGGGGTGGTGTATTCGTAATTATACTTGATATCGCTGTGGCGGCGGTTCATGATGTCCTTCATGGTGTTCATGTAGTCATTGCGGACATAGTTCCACCAGTCGCCGCTGTGCTGCTGCACTTCAGGCTTTAATTTGCCGCGGCGGTCTCGCTTGATATCGTATATCGTGCCGCGCAGGAGCCCTTCCGGAGTTGTCGCGGCCTTTTCCTCACTGGTCCAGACGTAGGCGACCGGACGTTTCTCCCATTCGGCTGTTACCGGCTGAAAGAGCACGACTCCAAAGGAGAGAACGGAAAGAAGAATACTGGTTTTCATGATTGCTTGTAATTAAACTTTGCGGAATCTGTTGTCTGCCTTTAGTTTCTTCTTATCCTTTTTGCTTTTTTTTCTTTTCACTTTCCAGATGAGGGAGTCTTTTTCATAGGAGGGGCCTGCCTCATATTCAGAGGATGTGGCGCGTGTGCCGTATGGGTGTGTGACCGGGGCATCGTTTGTGCGGAAGAGCTGGAGCGGGGCTTTTGTCCCGGAGCTTATTTCCTGCGTGAGCAGGTAGTGCATGGCTGTGCCGCCGTTGTTGGCTATGATGATTTCGATGGGATATGCCTTTCCTTCCTCCACGGTAATGGGGGTGCCGCAGGTGATGCCATTGAATTTTTTATTGGTGTATGGTGTGCTGCGGAGTGCAATCACCTCGTAATCGCTTCTTCCCGGAATTTTACCGGCTGCCAGGTCTCTCTGGTATTTGATGATGACTGCCGGTTCCCAGTCGCACCCCGGGTCTTTGATACCGTTGCCTTTGTATATGCCCGGGTGGACATAACCGGTTTCAAGCACCATTTCATTGTCGAAGTTCACAATGATGGAATCATCTGCCGCACCACAGAAGCGGAATTTCATGCTTTTCGGGGCTATGACGGAGCCTTTGAAAATACCAATCCAGGAGGAATGGTCCTTGTGTGATTTTGCCTTGGTGCTGTGCGTGTTTGTATCGGCTATGAAATCAGAGTCGCTCTCTTTTTTTCCTTTCAGGATGTTTTCCGGATCGGATGTCTTGACCGGTGCCATGTAAATGTGTGGTGTCGCCACATGGTACGGATATTTATACAGCTTGCTCAGAATGGAACTTTTGCCTTGCATGAGCGTTTTCAACACCTGCGCGCATTGTCCGTGTACGTCAGGACTGTTGGTAGGGTTTTTTGCGCCGGAGCTGCGAATCTTATGGGCTTCTTTAAGGCTCTTGGCAATCTTTCCTGTGGCGTTATCTGAGTTGTAGATGCCGGAGTAGGTGAAGAACTCGCCTTTGGGGGTGCGGTTATAATCGTAGAGCTCACCTTGCAGCATGCCTTCGGGGGCTTCTTTCGGCGCAGTACTGCCTGCCCAGACGTAGCACATCCCGCGAGGTTCCCATTCTGCGGCTGCCGGGAGCACACAGGCCAGCATCAGAGCTGAAATGACTGGAGAAATGATTCGTTTCATGATCGTATCGCTATAATACGGACGATTCGCGGATGTGTTTTTATTGAGTAAAATGACAATTAAGCCAGATCTTCTTCAATGCGCAGGTTATCGACGATGTATTGCCTGCGGTCGTCGGTATTGTCGCCCATATAGAAACGGAGGATTTCTTTGAGGTTGTGGGCGTTTTCCAGCGTCACCTCTTCCAGTCGGATATCATCGCCGATGAAGTTCTTGAACTCAGAGGGTGAGATTTCGCCCAGCCCCTTGAAGCGAGTGATTTCCGGATTGCGGCCAAGTTCCTTGACGGCGCGGTCGCGCTCCGCCTCAGAGTAGCAGTACAGGGTTTTCTGCTTGTTGCGCACGCGGAAGAGTGGCGTCTGCAGAATGAAGAGGTGACCCTCGCGGATGAGGTCAGGGAAGTATTGGATAAAGAAAGTGAGCAGCAGCAGGCGGATGTGCATGCCGTCCACATCGGCATCAGTGGCGATGATGACCTTGTTGTAACGCAGGTCTTCCATGCTGCGGTCAATGTTGAGCGCGAGGTGCAGGAAATCCAGCTCCTCGTTGCGCTTCTCCTCGAAGAGCGCCGAGCGGTTCATGCCGAAGCTGTTTGCCGGTTTGCCCCGCAGTGAGAACACGGCCTGGGTCTCGGCATCGCGTGCGGTGGTGATGGAACCGGAGGCGGAGTCACCCTCGGTGATGAAGAGCATGGTGTCCTTGGCCCGCTTGTTCTTCGTGTCGTAATGCACGCGGCAGTCGCGCAGCTTGCGGGTGTGTATCTTGGCTTTCTTGGCGCGTTCCTTTGCTACCTTGCCGGTCACGCCGGCCACTTCCTTGCGGGTTTTCTCGCTTTCCTTGATTTTCTCCTCCATCGCCTCGCCTATTTCCGGGTGGCGGTGCAGGTAATTATCCAGCTCGCGAGCCAGGAAGTTGAGCACGAAGGTACGGATGGTTTCCTTGCCGGGGCCCATGGTATTGCTGCCCAGCTTGGTCTTGGTCTGGGATTCAAACACCGGCTCAATCACTTTGATGCTGATAGCGGCCTGAATGCCGTTGCGGATGTCGGAGCCCTCATAGTTCTTCTTGAAGTAGCCCTGGAGGGTCTTGACGATGGCCTCGCGGAATGCGGCCTGGTGGGTGCCACCCATGGTGGTGTGCTGGCCGTTCACGAAGGAGTAGTATTCCTCACCGTATTCATCGCCGTGGGTGATGGCAATCTCAATATCATTGCCGGAGATGTGGATGGGGGCGTAGAGGGGCTCTTCTTTCATTTCCTCTTTCAGCAGGTCGAGCAGACCATTTTTTGAAGAGATGTTCCGGCCATTCAGGTTGATGGTGAGCCCGGTGTTCAGATAGCAGTAGTAGCGGCACATGCGCTCCACAAACTGCAGGTTGTAGGCGGCATCTGCCGCAAAGATTCTGCGGTCCACCATGAAGGCTACGCGTGTGCCGTCCGGCTGGTCTGTCGCTTCGGTCACATCGCTGCCGGGTACTTCCTCTCCGGCCTTGAACCGGATGCGGCGGGTCTGCCCCTCGCGGTAAGCCTGGATTTCAAATGCCTCGGAAAGGGCATTCACGGCCTTGATGCCTACGCCGTTCAGACCTACGGATTTCTTGAAGGCCTCGCCATCGTACTTGCCACCCGTGTTGATTTTGGCTGCGCATTCGTAGAGCTTGCCCAGCGGAATGCCACGCCCGAAGTCGCGCACTTCGCACAGTCCCTCCTTGTTGATGCTGACCAGAATCTTCTTGCCGACCCCCATCACAAACTCGTCGATGGAGTTGTCGATAACTTCCTTTAGCAGAACGTATAAGCCATCGTCCGGCATGGAGCCGTCGCCCAGCTTGCCAATGTACATACCGGGGCGCAGGCGAATGTGCTCGCGCCAGTCAAGTGTCTGGATATCAGCCTCTGTGTACTCGTTTTCCATGGATTGCCAACATATTACACTATTCTTAAGCATTCCGCAAGCATGAATCAAGACTGTTAACGCATAAATTTCCTTGTCATGATGCGGGGTATGGCGGCTTGCGGGCTTGCGCGGAGGGGGCGGAGAGGCATAGAATGCGGGGCAATGATTCGATTCTCTCTACTCGGGGTGCAGGTAAGCATCCACCCCACCTTGTGGCTGACTCTGGCTTTTCTGGGAAGGGCCTTTTTTGTGAGCAGTCTGGTGGAGCTGATGAGTGCATTGCTGTTTGTCATTGCTGCGTTTGTGATTCTGCTGGCGCATGAGATGGGACATGCCCTGGTGGGGCGCCGCCTGGGGGGTGGGCAGCCGAGTGTGTATCTGGCCTGGCTGGGGGGAGATTGCACGAATGAAACCGCCCGGCTGACTCGCATGCAGGGCGTGGTGATGACCGCGGCGGGGCCGGCGGCTTCACTCGGTGTCGGATTGGTGTCCTACCTGCTGATGAGTCTGTATGTGGGAGATTTCGGCCTGGGAACAGCTCTGACTGCCGGTTTTGCACTGGGGGTGATGCCGGCGGAGGTTCTGGAGGCATTTCCCCCGCTGGCCATGTTTTTCTTCTTCTACCTGATAGAGGTGAGCTGCTGGTGGACCCTGCTGAACCTGCTTCCTGTTTTTCCGCTGGATGGCGGACAGATTATGCAGGGGTTGATGAAATCGCGGCAGAAGATGCACGCCATCAGCCTGGTGGTGGCTGTGGTGCTGGCGCTCTTCTTCGGGTGCCTGGGGCTGTGGCTTCTCACTATTTTCCTGGTGCTGCTGGCCGTGCTCAACCACCGTTTGTACAAGGAAAGCCGCGATGGTGGCGCTGATTTTCATTGACTTTTTAACCATAATACATAAAATCCCCGCCATGGCACAACAGAACGCTATTTCTCCCACTCGCGCTCAGGATTTCCCCGAGTGGTACCAGCAAGTCATCAAGGCAGCCGACCTCGCAGAGAATTCCGAGGTGCGTGGCTGCATGGTCATCAAACCCTGGGGCTATGCCATCTGGGAGCTCATCCAGCAGCAGCTCGATGCCGATTTCAAGCGCACCGGCCACACCAATGCCTATTTCCCCATGCTCATTCCGGTTTCCTACCTGGAGAAGGAAGCTGAGCACGCCGAGGGCTTTGCCACCGAATGCGCCGTGGTGACCCACCACCGCCTGGAGGCTGTGAAAGACCCGGAAACCGGCAAGACCCGCATGATTCCCTCCGGCGAGCTTACGGATAAATACGTGATCCGCCCCACATCCGAGACGGTGATTGGCGCCGCCTTCTCCCGCTGGCTGGAATCCTACCGCGAGCTGCCTATCAAGGTGAACCAGTGGTGCAACGTGATGCGCTGGGAAATGCGCCCCCGCATCTTCCTGCGTACGGCTGAGTTCCTGTGGCAGGAGGGGCACACCGCCCACGAAACCCGCGAGGAGGCCGAGGAGGAGACGGCTCTCATGCACAAGGTGTATGAGGAATTCCAGCGCGATGTGCTGGCTGTGGATGTGATTCCCGGCGAGAAGACCGAGCACGAGCGTTTCCCCGGTGCCGTGCGCACCTTCACGGTGGAAGCCATGGTGCAGGACCGCAAGGCTATTCAGGCCGGTACCTCCCACTTCCTGGGGCAGAACTTTGCCAAGGCTCAGAATATTTCCTTTGCCGGGCGCAATAACGAGCGCCTGTTTGCCTGGACCACCTCCTGGGGTGTTTCCACCCGCATGATTGGCACGCTTATCATGGCTCATTCCGATGACGATGGCCTGGTGTGCCCGCCCCGCGTGGCCCCGAAGCAGATTGTCATCATCCCCGTCACCCCCAAGACCGACACGAAGGACGCCATCATTGCCCACTGCAATGAACTGGCCGATAAGCTCAGCGCCATGAGTTTCCATGGCATGCCGCTGCGTGTGCAGGTGGATGCACGCGACCTGAACGGCGGCGCCAAGAAGTGGGAATGGATTAAGAAGGGCGTGCCCATGCGCATCGAAATCGGCCCGCGCGACCTCGAAAAGGGCTCCGTGTGCCTCTGCCGCCGCGACCAGGCTGCCAACGAAAAGAGCTTCATCCCCGAGAGTGAGCTGGTGGAGAACGCCGTGAGCATGCTGGAGGATATCCAGAACACATTGCTGCAGCGCCAGCGTAGCTTCCGCGACAGCCACATCCGCACCTGCTCCAGCCTGGATGAACTCAAGGCCAATTTCAATGGCGAGGGCGATGCCGACTGGCTGCTATGCCCCTGGGATGGCTCCCCCGAGGAGGAAGAGACCCTGGCCAAGAGCCTGCGCATTTCCATCCGCTGCATTCCGCAGGGCGAGATGGGCACCGGCCCCGAGGCTCCCTGCATCCTCACCGGTCGCCCCACCACGCGCCGTGTGCTCTGGGCCCGCAGCTATTAAGAGTTGCTTCCTGTCCATATTTTCTCCCCCTGACTCCTCCTCGGATTCAGGGGGAGTCTGCTTTATCTCCGGAAAGGTACGCGGATTGTCCGGCAAAGGCAGAGTGCGTGCTTTACATCCGGGGTAAAAAGTGCTAGTGTCGGGGGAGCTATGATGAACCTGCCCATTCGCCCCCGCCGCAATCGCAAGTCTGCCGCCGTGCGTGGTCTCATGCGCGAGACAACGCTCTCTGCCGCCAATCTGATTTACCCCATGTTTGTACAGGAGGGGGAGGAGGATACCCCCATTGAATCGCTGCCGGGCTGCATGCGCTGGAGTGTGGCGGGCATTGTGGGCGAATGTAAGCGTTTGTATGCGCTGGGTATTCCGTGCGTTGACCTGTTTGCCGTGGTGCCGGAGGAGAAGAAGGATGCCGCCGGCTCCGAGGCCTGGAACCCGGAGGGTGTGGTGCCCCGCGCCATCCGCGCCATCAAGGCGGCAGTGCCGGAGCTCTGCGTGATGACGGATGTGGCCCTGGATCCCTTCAATACCTACGGCCAGGATGGCCTGGTGCGTGAGTATGAGGACGGTTCCTATGAAATTCTGAACGATGAGACGGTGGAGGCTCTCTGCCGCCAGGCGCTTTGCCATGCCCGCGCCGGGGCGGATATCATCTCCCCCAGTGATATGATGGATGGCCGCATCGCTGCGCTGCGTGCTGCGCTGGATGCCGAGGGCTTCACCAAGGTCTCACTCATGAGTTACACTGCCAAATATGCCTCTGCTTTTTATGGCCCGTTCCGCGGTGCGCTGGGTAGCGCGCCCAAGTTCGGCGATAAGAAGACTTACCAGATGGACCCCGGCAACGTGCGCGAGGCTCTGCGCGAGGCCGCTCTGGATGCCGCCGAGGGGGCGGATTTCCTGATGGTGAAGCCCGCCACGCTTTATCTGGATGTGATAGCAGAGATGCGCCGCGCAACCGCGCTGCCCATCGCGGCTTATCATGTGAGCGGTGAGTACCTCATGGTGAAAGCCGCAGCGGCTTCCGGCTGGCTGGATGAGAAGCAGTGCATGCTGGAGGCGCTTCTTTCCATTCGCCGCGCCGGGGCAGATATGATTCTGACCTATGCAGCCCCGCAGGTGGCAGAGTGGCTGGATGGAGGCTGCCTGTAACCTCGCCCCACCTTCTGAGCTGGTACCGTATGGCCTGCGGTAGAAGAGTGCTGCGCAAGGATGCGCTTCTGGTGTTTCTGGTGCTGCTGGTAGCCGGGTTGCTGATGGAGCGATTCGGCGGGGATGATACCCTGCTGCGCTGGCTGGGTAAAGCTGCCGGGCAGCAGGTGGAATATGTACCTGTTTCGGGTGCTTCTGCGCGTTCGGCAGAGGTGGCCCATACAGCGCCTTTGCTGAATCAGGTGGATGTTGCGGCAATCCCCGGACCCGGTCAGCCGGTGCGCTTCCTCATGCACAATGTGCAGAATTATTTCGTGGCGGGTGAGGCATACCGCTCCCGTTATGTGCTGAAGCCGAAATCAATGGAATCCCGCGAGGCCGTGGCAGAGGTGATTGCCGCCGCAAAGCCTCAGATTGTGGGCCTTATTGAGATGGGCGGGCCTGTTGCCTTGCAGGACCTACGGCAGCGGCTGTCGGCTCGTGGCCTGGAGTACCCCTATTACCGGGTGCTGCCCCGGCAGGGTGAAGACCGTGCGTTGGCGCTGCTTTCGGTGCATCCCATTGTGCAGGACCATTCGCAGGAAACGGTGAAGCTGCACCGGCAGAAACGGCGCAAGATGCTGCGCGGTATTCTGGATGTAACCATCCGGCTGGCAGATGGCCGCCTTTACCGCATTGTAGGCGCGCATCTGAAATCACGCGTGTCAGACAACGCCGGCGCCACAGATTCCCTGCGCAAGCAGGAGGCTTATACCCTGGCGCAGCATATTCAGCATATTTCCCGCTCGCAGAAGGGAATGCCTCTGCTGGTGTTCGGCGATTGGAATGACGGGCCGGCCGATGCCGCCCCGCAGATTCTGCAACAGGGGCTTTCACAGGATGCCGCGTTGCGCCGCCTCTCACCCGCGGACTCGCGCGGTGAGGAATGGACTCTTTATTACAAACGCGGGAAGGAATACTGCCTTTACGACCAGATATTTGTGAACCCGGTTCTCCGAGAACGCATGCGCGGGCAGGGCGGCATTATCGATATCCCGGCTGCCGCCAAGGCTTCTGACCACCGGGCCTTGTGGTGTGATTTACGGTGAGTTGTGAGACAAAAGGACTTGCCCACTATGAGGTTAGAGACTATAATGACCACATGAGTGAGCAATTGGCTATAGCGGTGGATTTCGGGGGGACGAGTATCAAGATTGGCGTGACCCGAGGGGCAGATCTTGTGGATAAGGCTGAGCCTCTGCCCACGCCGGAGTTTGACAGCCCTGCTGCCATCATGGAGGCCATGTGCGCTACCATGAAGAAACTGCTGCGCAAGCACCCGCAGGTAGCAGCTGTGGGGCTGGGTATGCCCGGTTGGGTGGATTTTTACAAGGGCGTGCTCTACCAGCTCACCAATGTGCCGGTGTGGAATCACCAGGTACCTGTGCGAGAGGTGATGGAGCGGGAGTTGCAGCTCCCCGTGGTGCTGGACAATGATGCCAACTGCATGGGCTATGCCGAGTGGAAACTGGGCGCAGGCCGGGGGCTGGAAAGCCTTCTCTGCCTCACACTGGGCACCGGTATTGGCGGCTGCATCGTGGTGCACAACCGCATGCTGCGCGGACGCCATGTTTCCTGCGCTGAGCTTGGGCAGACCAGTATCGATTTCAAGGGGCGTGTGGGGCCATTCGGCAACCGAGGAGCCGTGGAGGAATACATAGGCCACAATGAGTTCACGGCCGATGCCGTGGCCCGGTATGCTGAGGTGGGGATTCAGAAAACTCTGGCAGATTGCTCCCCGTACCGGCTGGAGTTGGCCGCTCGTGCCGGCGACGCCGTTGCGCAGCAGATGTACCGCGAGTTTGCTGAGAAACTGGGCTGCCTCATCATGAATATGATGTACGCCTTTGTGCCCGAGGCCTGTATCATCGGCGGCGGTGTGGCCAAAGCGGGCGATTTGCTCTTCGACCCGCTGCGTTCCTGCCTGAGGGAACAGCTTTTCCCGGTGCATTATGATAACCTGCGTCTCCTCCCTGCCCATTTCGGGGCAGATGCCGGCATTATCGGTGCCGGGCTCATGGCCGCGGATTATGCTGCGGGCAGGCTGCAATAGGGATAAATCGGGAACTCTAAAAACTCACTAAATTGGAATTTGTGGGGGAACTCTGTCGGAGCACGGGACTTCAGTCCCGATTGGAAGCACCGTTATTTCGGGACTGAAGTTCCGTGCCCCGACAACGACAAACATCAATTTGTTGATGAGTTCCGAGTTATTGGAGCTTCCCAAATCGGAAGTCGGCAACGCTGCTGCGAAAATCTCTCTGTCTTTCGCAGAAAATCAGATTCTCCCAATCTTTTCGAGGGGGCGGTAATCAGAGAAAAGGGGCGAAGGCTGGCGCGTCAATCTGGTTCATTTCCCCGCCTGACCATGCCTTTTTTGAGGGGAAAAATCAGGATGACCGCCAGAACCAGCGGAATGGCGGCGAGCAGGAGCCGGGGCAGGGTGTCATGTATGCCGATGATGGGGGTGCCCAGGTAGTAGCAGGGGGCTGCCAGCACCAGACCCGGCAGCAGGGTGCAGCAGAGCAGACGGTAGGCGATACGTTGCCAGAGGCCCGGGTTCAGCAGACCTGCCAGTACCGCCACAGGCGGGGTGAATGCTGCGAAGAAGGGTATATACAGAAAATAGTCGTACCAGTGCTCGGCGCCATTGTAGCAGAAGCGGATGGCGTAGAACACTGAGCCCAATACCAGCAGGGCGAAGAGTACCGCTCCGCCCAGCGGGCGGAGCAGGAGCACATCCACCCATTTCAGTGTGCGCTTTTCTTTCTCCCCTGCCGGGTTCTTGCGCCACAGCATGTATGGCACCGCTGCCGCCAGAAGGGTGAGCGCTGCCGCGAGCGGAAGGAAGGCATGGAACAAGGGCTCCGGCAGGTTGACATAAGGTGCGGTATTTTTGAACACACCCAGAATGAGGATGAGCAGCGGCACCAGGGCGGCCATTCCGAATCCGGCATTGAGTCGCACGCTTAGTCCCGAGCGCAGGCTGATGAGCCAGGGCATAGGCAGCAGCGCCAGGGCCGTTGCGAGGTAGAACCAGAATTGAAGGCCTGCCATGTCATCTCCGTTGCTGTTAAAGATGAACAGGCACTTGCCTGCCAGATACAGGAAGGGCGCGCAGCAGGCAACTCCGGCAAGCCAGGGGAGGCGGTTCCTCTTCCGGGGAGCCGGGTATACATCTGTAATTTTCAACTCGAGGCACATGTGCTCTTCCGGCAGGTCCATTAACTTGTTGCGCAGGGTAGTGAGTGCCTTTCTGCCACCGGAGATGGAAACGCTGTTATCCACCCGCAGGGGGGCTTTCTCATCGGCTACGCACACAATGTTGTAAAACTCCACGGTCTGCCAATCACCGCCGGCGCCGGCGGGTTCATCCAGCTGCACCCCCAGCACTCCGAAGGCGTGGTCCTCCTCGCGGATGGCTTCCTCTATATCGGCCAGCAGTATCTGCCTCCCCTCCGCATCAGACCGGATGCGTATCTTCCCTCGTTTCGTGTTGCTTTGCAGAATCAGGCTCACGCGGATATTATGACGTCGCTCCCGCCTGACGTCAAGCGCGTAATGTGACTCAATTTCCTCGCGCACCGGAGGGATGCCAAAAACCCGGTGCGGGTACACCGGGTTTTTGTTCAGGGTAGGGGAGTGTGGCTGCGTGGGCACAGTGGGGGCGAGTATCAGCACGTGGGTGTGTTGATTCGGGGCTCACGCTGAGCAGCAGTCACATTGGGCTCAGTAAGTAGCGGTGCTGTGGCGCAGTCGCGGGTTACTGTGACTTGGTTCAGGTGAATGTTGTGTGGCGTAGCCTATCGGGCTTGCGCGGAAAATCACAGCGAGTAATCCGGCGGGGGAAGATTGGTCGGCGCGCTGCCCAGGGCAATACGTTTGGGCTTGTGGTCAATAGTGCGCGCGCTGTGGCCGGAGTCGGTAACAAAGGGCAGAAGCATCTTCTGCAGGGGTGTCGCATGGAGCGGCGGATTGGCGGACAATCTGGTCAGTGGCGGAGGGAGAAAAGCAGGGGGGGGATTGGTGGCTGAATGAGACGGTGGTGAGGGACGTGGCGGATTGAGATGTGGATTGGAAACTTGAGAAGTCATGGCTGTAGGAGTTTGTGATGGTGGTGATGTGTTGTGGGTATCGCAGGTATCTGCGGGGGTGGTGAGGTTGCGCGTTTTGCCGGTGGAAAATTCCTCGAAACTGGGGAACCCGGTGCGTGAGGCGAGGAAGTTCAGTTCCGTGACCAAGCGCTGGAGCCTGGCTTCCGGCTGGTTGAGAAGGGCTGCAGATACAGCTGATTCTGCTATCTCCGCCTGTTTGGCCAGCACTTCCTCGGCTCTGGCAGTCTGCTCGTTGTATTGAAGTACGAACATGTACAGCGACAATTTCAGTACGCTTGCGGTATCCAGCTGCAACCGCTTGCACACGCTTTTCAGTATGCTTTGCATCACGTGGTTGCTGCGGAGACTGCATGCGGCGGTCTTCTTCTCGTCGCTTTCCTCTTCCTGGCCGGTTCTGGCACTTCCGGGCTTCAGACCCGCAGGATACGGATTCTGGGGCAGAACCCGGTACTTATCAAGAATCTCCCGTGTGTATTGGGGATTCCGGTTCAGCTCATCCACCAGCATATCGCGGAATCGGATTGCCTGGTCTCTGGCTTCTTCTTCGCTTCCATACTGCTTGTCGGAGAAGTAGCGCGCCAAGGTTGTGCCCTGGCGGTTTATCGCGACCCTCCAGCCCTGGAAGTTCGTGTACTTGTACGTGAATCGGGTGATGTGACGCAGATTCATAGCGGATATATTTTAAGTGTTCAATTACTCGATTTCAACTTCTATTAGTCGTATTCCAACTAATTTGTTTCCCGGGTACTTTTGAGTGTTCCCCGCCGACTTTGGTCTTTCAACCGCTTGCATTTTATTGAAATCTTCAAGGATGTCAAGCCTATTAATGGGGTAGGAATAGAAAAATTAGAAAAATTCCGATTAACATAGCTGAATTTTTCAAGTTTTTGGTCAAAACTTGGGAAATTTGGGGAATTTCAGGTAAAAAATATGTCCGCAAATGCGCTGCAAAACAGCAGACGATGCCGCTACCGACAACACCGCGCCGATGGGATGACCACCGGCGTTGCTCGCTCATATCGGCTTAGCATTCGTTTATTGCTCCGGCAATTAAAGAAAGTTGCTTTGACGAAACGCAAAATTGATGTTTGTCGTTGTCGGGGCACGGGACTTCAGTCCCGAAATAACGGTGCTTCCAATCGGGACTGAAGTCCCGTGCTCCGACAGAGTTCCCCCACAAATTCCAATTTGTTACCCCTCCAGTACGTATAACACATCA
>JAFSFD010000058.1 GCA_017435365.1 Akkermansia sp.
AACTAGTCGCCGCTACGCGGCTCAATGAATTACACGCAAAGCGTGTATGTAAATACGCCCATACGGGCGTATGAAAGCGCAGCTGGCGCTGCGCATGAAATACCGCCTGAAGGCGGTACGAAAGCGGCACTGTGTGCCGCATGGCTCTGGCGCACGCGCCAGAGCTAAATTCCAATTTACCGGGCAGAGCGTGGCCGCAAAACCGGTATTACATATTTTAGGCTTGCCACGCTCCCGAGGCTGTGGTAAAAGATTTGCGCAACCCACGATGGTTGCACCATTCTGCGTGGTCTCGTGGTGTAATGGTAGCACTAGGGATTTTGATTCCCTCTGACTAGGTTCGAGTCCTGGCGAGACTAGCGGCACAAATCTCCCGACTGTTGATAACGATACAGTCGGGAGATTTTTTTGCCGTGCTGCTGTAAAAAACAGCTCCCCGCTGCGCAGCGCAGCAGGGAGCTTGAAAGTTCAGCAGGGAAGCGATCGGAAAAGCTTTACTCCTCTTCCTCTTCGGATTCTTCCTCGGACTCCTCTTCAGATTCCTCCTCATCGGTGGATTCCTCTTCATCAGAGGCTTCCTCCTCATCTTCGGTTTCTTCTTCCTCGTCCTCAGAGCCCGTTTCTTCATCAGATTCCTCATCGGCGGCAGCCTCATCGGCGGCGGCCTCAGTGCCGGCAGCAGCGGCGGCGGCTGCGGCGGCAGCCTCGCGGGCCTTCTTGGCAGCCTCGGCGGCGGCACGCTCAGCCTCAATCTCCTGCAGGGTCTTGGGCTTGGAAACGAGGTACTTCTCATCAACCAGGCCGGAAGCCTTGCGGGCGTTGATGCGGTACTCATCGTAACCGGCCTCGGCAAGGTAGGTCATGATGGCATCAGAGAGGGCACGACGCTGATTGGTATCGCACACATACATCTTGTAAGCACCGATGTAGGGGAGATCCCAGGCAGCCACGCCATCACGGGGGATAAGCAGGCCCACAAGGTTGGCCTTACCATCCGTGCAGATACCCCACACGCGCTGCTTGCCGCTCGGGGCAGTCAGGGCCATGTAATACTGGGGGTAGGCATAGGTGAAATTCTTGACGGTGGAGGAGCGCAGCCACATATCCAGAGCGCGGGCCACGTTGTCGGGCATGGGGCCGGCCTCTGTGCAGAGACGGTGCTTGGGAGAAGAAGCATCGTTGTAGCTGAAGATGGTTACATTCGTACCCTCACGCAGCTGCTCGGCACGCTCGGCGGCAGGAGAAGTGGTGGTGCAGGAACTGACCAGAGCGGCAGCGGCGGCGATACCGCAGGTCAAGGCAATACGTTTGAAGAGATGGAAATGTTTCATGTCGTTTCGTTGCTCCTCATTCTAGCCAATCTTCAAGGGAAAAGACAAGCAAAAATTTGCAAAATCTGCAAAAAAGTCAATTTTTTTCACAGGCGCGGCTGGATGAGGACGCGTTTTTGAGGCAGCAGGGGCAGAATGAGCTTGACGCTGCGCGCGCAAGCGTGCAGAATAGTGGGAGTATGATATCGCCTTTCCGTTTTCACACATCGGGCTTCCGCAGCATCACCCTGCTGGGGTTGGGAGCCGCTTTCTGCCTGAGTTCCTGCGGGGAAAAAGAAGCCGAAGCCGCACCGGCCGAGCAGCCTGCCCCGGTTGCCGAAGCCGCCCCGGCCCCGGAACCCGCCCCCGCCCCGGAGCCGGAGGTCGATAAGCTGGCAGAGGCCCGCAAGGCGCTTTTCGATTACACGGTGTACACCCTGGCCGCCAAAGTGACCAGCCCGGAGCGTTTCCCGGAGCTCAACACCATCGTGCGCGACATGCTGGAGCTGCAGCACAAGTACTACGCCGAGCTGCAGCAGGAAGCCCCCTGCCTGGAGCGCGCCCGGCTGGCCCTGCAGATTGCCGATACCACGCGCAACCTCGGCGCCTACACCAAAGCCCAGACCGAATATGAAAACACCCGGAAGGAAATCGACTCTCTGCCGGAGGAGGTGAAGAACACCCCGGAGGCCCAGCGCCTGCTCAGCAGCTGCATGAACGGCACCGGCGTGTGCCTGCTGGCCCAGAACAAGGCAAGTGAGGCCCTGCCCCTGTACGAAGCCGCCCTGGCGCTGGATGAAGCCCAGTACCAGAAAGTGGCACCCAAGGAAGGCGAAGAACTGCCGGAGGGCGATGTGGAGCCCACGCTCTCCCGCGCCGCAACCGACTTGCTGGATTCCTACCGCTGCCTGGGCGACTGCCAGCGCGCCGTGGATGACCCGGAGGAAGCCCTGGCCACCTACACAAAGGGCCATGAGCTCGCTCAGCGCCTCAAACGCCTCTCCACGGATATGTCCATCGCATACGTCAAGCTGCTCACCTCCCTGGGCAACCTGGATAACTCCCTGGGCAAGCCGAAGGAGGCCATGGGCGCCTGGGTCATGGCTGCCAAGATTTGCCAGAGCCTGAACGCCAGCAGCCCCAAGCTGGAGGTAAAGGCCGAAACCAAGCGCTGCTTCGATGCCCTGCTCCCCGCCATTCAATCCGTGGGCCAGAAACTGCAGGCCGAGCAGGAAGAAGCCCAGAAGAAAGCCGACGAAGAAAAGGCCGCCGCTGAAAAGGCTGCCCAGGAAGCCGCCGCCGCCGAAAAAGCCGCTGCTGAGCGCCTGGCCGCCGAGCAGAAAGCTGCTGAGGAAAAAGCCGCCGCCGAAAAAGCCGCCCAGGAAGCCGCCAACAAGCGCGTGCGCAACCGCCGTCGACGCTAAAAAAACTCCAGCTTTCCCTCAGTGGCCCAGTTCCAGATTTCACTCCCCGCGCTGGAGCGCAACGCCCGCATCCTGTACGAAGTGGCCTGCGCCTCCGGCGCGCGTGTCCTGGTGGCGCTCAAAGCCTTTTCCACCACGGCCGGGCTGGCAGTGCTGCGGCCCTATGCCGCGGGGTGCTGCGCCTCCGGCCTGTACGAAGCGCGGCTGGGTGCCCGCCACCTGGGTGGCCACGTGGCGGTGTATTCCCCGGCCTACCGGGAGGCCGAGCTGGCCGAGCTGCTGGAGTTTGCCCACCATATCGATTTCAACAGCGTGCCGCAGTGGCAGCGCTGGCGCGCCACCTGCCTGGCCCACCCGCGCGTGCAGAGCGGCGAGCTGCAGCTGGGGCTGCGCATCAACCCCTGCTTCTCCACCGGCCACACCGCCATCTATGACCCCTGCGTCCCCGGCTCCCGCCTGGGCATACCCGCTGAGCAGCTGGCGGGCGCAGACCTCACCGGCATCTCCGGCCTGCACTTCCACACCCTCTGTGAGCAGGGGGCTCAGGAGCTCATCGATACCTTCCGGGCCTTTGAAAAACAATTCGGCAGCCTGCTCGCCTCACCCCAGATACGCTACCTCAACCTCGGCGGCGGACACTGGATTACCAAGCCGGATTATGACCGCGCCGCCCTCATCGGCCTGCTGCGCGAAATCCGCGAAATGTACCACACGGAGGTCTACCTCGAACCGGGGGAAGCCTGGGCCATTCACACCGGCGTGCTCCGCGCCCGCGTGCTCGATGTATTCGAATCCCTGGGCTACCACCACGCCATTCTGGATGTAAGCGCCAGCGCCCACATGCCCGATGTGCTGGAAATGCCCTACCGCCCGGAGGTCTACACCCTCTGCCCCGGCGGCACCGGCACCCCTGCCCTCTCCCTGCCCGGCGAGCAATACTCCCCCGCCGGCACCCCGGGAGAAAAAGCGCACACCTACCGCCTGGGTGCCCCCACCTGCCTTGCCGGTGATATCATCGGCGATTACTCATTCGACCATCCCCTGCAGGTGGACGACACCATCATCCTGGACGACATGAGCCACTACACCCTGGTAAAGACCACTCATTTCAACGGAGTGCCCCACCCGGATATCGCCGTGGTGCCGGCAGATGGCTCTGTGCAAGTGGTGCGCCCCTTCTCCTACACGGATTTCGAATCCCGCCTGGGCTGATTCCCCATCGCCCCCCCGGCCACACGTGCCCCGAAACCCGGGTGCAGTGCCCAAGGAATTGGAATTTGTCGTTCCGACAAAATTACGAATTACGAATTGTCAGCTCCGCGAGCCTTATGGCTCGCCATTGTACATCAAATGATTCCATACTGGCGGGCGAATGCCCGCGGAACTTTTTACTTCGTAATTCGTAACTCGTAATTCGTAATTCAAATTCACTCTTTAGGCTTGTCAGATGGTGGGATTGACAGTATAATTGATGCCAGCATGTCAGGCAAGCGCCATTTCACCCCCCTGCGTTGGATTACGCCAGGGCTCCTCGGCATAGGGGCCATAGGTGTAGGGTGCATTGCGTACCTGAACACAGAGGTGGACGACACCCCCGCCTCGCCCGCCACGGCCGGCATATACGGGCAGGATATTCCGCCCGCCACCCTGCCGGAGACCCTGCTGCCGGGGCTGGTGCTGCTCACCCCGCACCAGCTGGCACTCGCGCCCGTGGTGGATGGTTTCCAATCCCCCTGCGGCACAGCCGCCGGCGGCTTTGTGTACGATGCCCAGCCCTTCGGCACGCCCAACGAGAAGCGCGGCGGCCACCACACCGGGTGCGATATCAACGGCATAGGCGGCGAGAACACCGACCTGGGCATGCCCGTGAACGCCGCCGCCCGCGGCCTGGTGGTCTACAGCGGCGAACCCTCGCCCGAGTGGGGCAAAGTCGTGGTGCTGGCCCACCGCCTGCCCGGGGATGGCCGCATCATCCAGACCCTCTACGCCCACCTCGATAAAAGCATCGTCCACGTGGGCCGCTTCATAGGCCGCGGCGAGCCCATCGGCACCGTGGGCACAGCCCGGGGCAACTACCTGGCCCACCTGCATTTCGAAGCCATCGAATCCCCCTGCACAGAGGCCGGCCAGCGTGCCTACTCCCCCGGCGGCACCATGAACCGCCTGGACCCGCAGAAACTCATTGCCGATTACCCGGCACCCGCCGTGCCGGATTCCTACGCCATCGTGCGCCGCCTGCGCGCCCGCGAAGCTGCCATGCAGCAATCAACCGCCCCGGGCGCCAAGCTGCCCACGGGCACCGTTCCTGTCAACCCCACACAATTCCTCTGATTCACCTCCCCCTTTTTTCGATATGAAACGCAACATCCTCCTCTTCCTCTGCGCATTCCTGGCCACACTCGGTGTGTGCGCCGGCGTATTCATGCTGCTCAAGCACCGCGCCAATGTCCAGGCCGATGAAGCCGCCGCGCAGGCTGCCGCCACGGCCCCCGCCGCCACCCCGGAACCCGTGCCGGCCCCCACCCCTACCGATGCGCCCAAGGGCGAACCCACCCCTGCCCCCGCTCCCGAGCCCGCGCCGCAGCCCGAACCGGTAGCCACCCCGGAGCCGGAGCCCGCACCCGCCCCCGAGCCCGCACCCGCCCCTGCGCCGGAGCCTGAGCCGCAGCCCGAACCCGCGCCGCAGCCGGCAGAAATCGTGCTGCCGGTGCAGCCCCGCAATGCGGAGCACAAATCCGCCCTCACCGCCGCCGCCGTGCTCACCACCCAGGACCCCGCCGCCGCCCTCAAAAACCTGCTGGAGAAAGGCGAAATCACCCAGGCCGCAGCCGAGCAGCTCGCCGCCTGGGGCACCCGCAACAAGGTGAAAGCCGTGGAAGAAGTGGGCAACAGCCGCCGCCCCAATGGCGACCGCGTGACCCGCTACCGCCTGGTGGCCGAAGCCGGCGGCCAGGACCTCCTCATCGACGTCGTGACGCAGAAGGACGGCAAGACCTTCATCGAATCCGCCAAGGTTTCCTCCTCTGATAAGACCAGGCTCGAACCCGGTGCCGACTCCATCACCGTGGCTGAAGGCTTTGTGGAAGCCGTGCGCCGCGGCGATATGACCGTGGCCCGCACCATGGTGACCGGCGCCGAGGTATCGGATGCCACCGTGGCCGGCCTCTGCATGATTTTCGAGGAAGGCGAGTTCAAGCTCCGCGAGCAGGCCCCCATCCGCAACACCTTCACCACCGAGAACAACGCCGGCTACCTCGTCTACGTGCTCTCCCCCATCTCCACCCGCCCCGCCAACGTGGGCATGGAGCTCACCCGCACCGGCGAGGCCGACTGGCGCGTCAAAGCCGTCGCGCTCGATGCCCTGCTGAGCAGCTACGAAAGCATCGCCTCCGAGGAAGGCGGCCACTACTTCCCCATCGTGAAAAACCCGAAGGGCGGCGACTCCCTGGCCCTCTTCTTCGGCTTCAACGAATCGGTGCTCACCCCGCGCTCCATGCGCCAGCTGCAGATTGTGGCTGAGCTGCTCAAAGCCAGCAAGGGCGTGCTGCAGATTAGCGGCCACACCGATGACGTGGGCTCCGAAAAATACAACCTGGAGCTCTCCATCCGCCGCGCCAACGCCGTGAAGGATGCCCTCGTCTCCTTCGGCGTGGATGAAAAGCAAATCTCCACCGAAGGCATGGGCAAGACCCAGCCCCGCCGCTTCTACACCACCGAGGACACCACCGAGCAGATTGACTACATCCGCGGTGAAAACCGCCGCGCCGAAATCTACCTCGACTTCGAAAATTAATCGACCCACGGTACCCTCTTACCATCCGCCCCTTCCTTCCCCGCGAAGGGGCGGATTTTTTCATCCCCCCCCCTTCACTTAAAACCGTGCACGACTACGCCGCAGAACTGAACCCGGAGCAATACGCCGCCGTCACCACCACCGCCGCGCAGGCGCTCGTCATCGCCGGCGCTGGCAGCGGCAAGACCCGCACCCTCACCTACCGCGTAGCCTGGCTGCTGGAGCACGGCGTGGCCCCCTGGCGCATTCTGCTGCTCACCTTCACCAACAAAGCCGCCCGCGAAATGCTCGAGCGCGTCACCGCCCTCACCGGGGCAGATGCCGGCCAGCTCTGGAGCGGCACCTTCCACTCCGTGGCAAACCGACTGCTGCGCCGCCACGCCACCCGCCTGGGCTACCAGCCCGGCTTCACCATCTTCGATTCGGACGACCAGCGCGCCCTCATGAAAAACCTGGTCAAGCAGTTTGCCGGCAAAATGACCAAGGCCGACCGCTTCCCCAAGCCGGAGCTCCTGCTCTCCCTGCACAGCCTCGCCGTAAACACCGCCACCGACTGGCACCGCGTCCTCAGCACCGATTACCCCAGCCTCGAACAGCACGAGGACACCATCGGCAAAATCTTCACCGAATACGCCGCCCGCAAGCTCGCCCTCAACGTCATGGATTTCGATGACCTGCTCACCAACCTCCTGCGCCTGCTGGAGGAGCACGCCGACATCCGCGCCGACCTGCAGGAGCGCTTCCGCCATGTGCTGGTCGATGAGTACCAGGACACCAACACCCCGCAGGACCGCATCGTGCAGCTCCTGGCCGGCGGCCCCGCCAGCAACCTCATGGCCGTGGGGGATGATGCCCAGAGCATCTACTCCTGGCGCGGGGCCGATGTGGAGCACATCCTCCGCTTCCGCGATACCTACCCCCAGGCCGCCATCTACCGCATCACCACCAACTACCGCAGCCTCCCCCCCATTCTCGAGCTCTCCAACGCCGCCATCGCGCAGAACGAAAACCAGATCCCCAAGGACCTGCAGGCCGCCCGCAGCGGCAGCAGCTTCAAGCCAGTCGTCATCCCCGCCCCCGATAACCGCACCGAGGCCGCCTGGGTCGCCCGCCGCATCGATGACCTCATGGGCTCCGGCATCCCCGGCAGCGATATCGCCGTGCTCTACCGCGCCCACTTCCACAGCATGGACGTGCAGATGGAACTCACCCGCGCCCACATCCCCTTCCGCATCACCAGCGGCCTGCGCTTCTTCGAGCAGGCCCATGTGAAAGACGTCATCGCCTTCCTCCGCCTCCTATGCAACCCGCGGGATGAAATCGCCTTCCGCCGCATCGCCGCCACCTTCCCCCGCGTGGGAGAAGCCACCGCCTCCCGCATCTGGGCCCAGTGGCTCGCCGCCTACGAAGCCTGGGCCGCCGCCAACCCCGGCCAGGTTGCCCTCACCGCCCCGCACAGCAGCATCTTTGCCGAGCCCGCAGTCAAGGTAGCCCCCGCCGTGCGCCCGCACTGGAGCGGCTTCCTCGCCCTCATGGACTCCCTGCACCCAGCGGGGGACCACACCCCCCTGCCCGCCGAGCTCGTGCGCAGCGTCATCACCTACCTCAACCCCTACTTCACCCACGCCTACGATAACTTCGACGAGCGCGCCGAAGACCTCGCCCAGATCACCCGCAACCTGGGCTCCGAAGAAAACCTGGATGACTTCCTCGCCTCCATCGCCCTGCTCAGCGAGGTCGACACCGCCACCGAACCCGATGCCGATACCGTCACCCTCTCCACCATCCACCAGGCCAAGGGCCTGGAGTGGAAAATCGTCTTCATCATCTTCCTGGGCGAAGGGCAGTTCCCCCACCGCCGCGTCATCGAAAGCGGCTCCACCGCCGAAATCGAAGAAGAAACCCGTCTCTTCTACGTAGCCGTCACCCGCGCGCAGGACCAGCTCTACCTCTCCTTCCCCCGCTACAACGGCCGCAGCTACGACGCCCAGTACTCCCCCCCCTCCCGTTTCCTCACCACCCTCCCCCAGGAGCTTATTCAATTGTGGAACAATTGAATAAGCTCCCCGTTCGCGAGCCCCGGCTCGCGAATATCGTTCAGGCCGCCAGGCCTGAATATCGTCCGGCGCAGCCGGATATCGTCCCGGGCGGAAGCCCGGGATATCGTTCCCAATACCGCCCCCGCCAAAACACCCGCCACCCATTGGGAATCAAGACTAAAATCCCGTGCCCCGACGCACGACCTGACCGCAGGTCAGGATATCGTTAAAAACCTGGATGTCGGATTTTCTGAATTCACCCCAAACGCAAAACCGGCGCAGCCATCTCTGCCTGCTCCAGAGAAATTTACCATTGTTCACTAATCCTTAACCCCTAATCCTTAACCCTTAATCCCTAACCCCAATTCTCTAATCGCAGCGGGGAGCAGATGCAGGGTATCAGCCGTGAGATGCTGAAGCGGCCTGATCCCGCAAGTCAGGAAACACGGTTGCACATGCTCCTGAAACACCAGCCTGAGCTCCCCACGGAAAGTATCAGCCGATACGCGCTCCATCAACGGATTGGAAATCAAATCCCACAAACGCCCCAGGCAGGCGAACACTTCCCCCCACGGCACCAGCCGGCTGCTCTCACAGCCAAACAGCCCGCGCAGCGCCGCTCCATGCGCCAGGGCATAGGCCGTGTTCCTTCTGCTGCGTTCCACCGCATACACCGCATTGCCCGCCTCCAGCTCCTGCAGCACCTCCTTCACCGAGCTGCGGGCAAAACCGCTGAGGTCGGAAAGCTGCTGAATCGTAGCCGGTGCGTGCAACAGGTGCATGATGACATCTGCCCGAGCCGAAACGCCGTACATCCCCCGCATCCGCAGCAGGAGTGTGGCGGCAGAATCCGGCAGCGCCCGGCTCAGCTTGTCGCGATATTCAAAAGGGGTGCGCAACAGCCCGTATCGCGCTGCCAGTTCATCCCTCTGCCGACAATAGACCGGCGTCTCTCCCCCGGCATGCAGAAACATGGGCCGCAGCCCGGTGGCTCCACTAGCCTCCTGCTCCGCCGGGCGCTGCCAGCGTTTGTCTCCGCTCTGCGCGCGCAAGGCGGCCAGGTACGCCAGAGAAGCGCCATCACCCCAATGCATCTTGCGCACCAGCGCCTTCAGCCGCGTCGGGTTCACCAGCAGGCCATATTTCACCAGCCAGCTTGCCGCCAGGTCAAACAAGCGCTGGTCATATCGACAGAACACCGACGAAGCAATCAGCAAAGCCTCCGGGTCCAGAACCCGTGCATCATCTGCCGCCGGCACCTGCGCAGCCACGCCCAGACCGCTCCACTGCCGCCAGAGCAGCCCGAGCACCGCATCCAGAAACGCTGCTTTATATTCTGCTGCTGACATCTTTCCACCCGCTTTCTCGTAACATTTCCTTCAGGATGAAGCGGAATCCCTCCGATACATCCTGCTCCATGCACCACTCTGCCGCCGCCTGCAATTCGGCATCCGTCGGCCGCAGAGCCTTCAAATCGCTGATATGATACCCGCCCCGGTCTGCCGACGCAAAGGTCTTGAAATACACCTGGTCCAACCGGCTGATGAAATAAACGCTCAACCGCGCCCCCACCTCATACTTTTGCAGACGCCCGGCAAAACCCGGCGGCAAACCCAGTCGGAACTGCGAGGCTGGCCCATTGTTCAGCCAGTCATCCGGCAGCTGCA
The DNA here is from genome assembly GCA_017435365.1 of Akkermansia sp. Taxonomy (GTDB): domain Bacteria; phylum Verrucomicrobiota; class Verrucomicrobiia; order Verrucomicrobiales; family Akkermansiaceae; genus Akkermansia. The sequence goes on from JAFSFD010000058.1 coordinate 10,234, forward strand.
TGATGGCCGCTACCCGTGCCGCTGCCAGCAGCAGGTAATCCGGCAACGGCTCTGCCGATACCAGATTCCCCCCGCGCATCAGCGCCACCACGTCCACATCCTGCGTCGTCCGGCTCACCAGTTGCGCCGCTATCAGCGCCGAACCACCGCACACCACCAGCTCCACCGGCGGATGCTGCCGCAGCTCCAGCTGCTCATTCAACATCTCCAGCGCTGCTCGCAATTTTTCTATGTTAAATATCTTCATGCGGTATTTTAGACATAGAATATCGGTATTTTAGCTATTTGTCAACCTTCTTCTTCTTCTCGCCTACAAAAAAAGCTGTTCACGTTCCCCTCCCCGTTCGCGAGCCCCGGCTCGCGAATATCGTTCAGGCCGCCAGGCCTGAATATCGTCCTGCCTCCGGCAGGATATCGTCCCGGGCGGAAGCCCGGGATATCGTTCCCAATTCCGCCCCCGCCAAAACACCCGCCACCCATTGGGAAACGGGACTAAAGTCCCGTGCCCCGACATACGACCTGACCCGGAAATCGAACCAACTAATCATTATTTCTTGACTTATATTATTGCAGCGCATAGAATTCATGAGAGTTTGATTTGTACCCAACCTTTCGTTATGATGACTGGTAACATGGACCTTGCTTCTATTTCCGGTGTTCTCGATGATCTCAGGCATATCATCGAAACCTCAAGACGGGATGCCGTGCGCAGCGTAGACTTCTGCCGCGTACGCATGTATTGGGAACTAGGGCAGCGCATTGTCGAAGAAGAACAGAAAGGCGAGCTTCGTGCGCATTACGGAAGTTACCTTCTAAAGAATCTTGCGCTCAAACTCGAAACAGAATATGGCAGCGGCTTCTCTCTTCGCCAGTTGGAACGAGCCCGGCAATTTTATCGCACCTACCCAATTGCGTCCGCACTGCGGCCGCAATTGAACTGGTCTCAGTACAAGATGCTTATATCCATTGATGATGAAGGCAAAAGGGAATATTATGAATGCGAGAGCGTTCGCAACTCCTGGACCGGCAGGGAACTGGAGCGGCAAATCAATTCGCAGCTCTATGAACGCCTCTTGCTGAGCAACGATAAAGCAAGCGTTCTGTCTGTTGCCCGTGGCGAACGTCTTCCTGAGCTCCCGTCAGAGATTATCAAAGATCCGATGATTCTTGAATTCCTGGGCTTGGAGCGCAGACCCAGCTACTATGAAAAGGATTTGGAAAGTGCCATCCTGACCCACATCCAGCAATTCCTCCTGGAATTAGGCAATGGTTTCACCTTTGTCGCGCGCCAGAAAAGATTGCAGCTTGAAGATGACGAGTATTATGCAGACCTCGTTTTTTACAATCGCCTTCTGCGCTGTTTTGTAATCATCGAACTCAAAACCGGCAAATTGACACACCAGGACCTCGGTCAACTGCAAATGTACGTCAACTACTACGACCGCACAGAAAAGCGACCTGACGAAAATCCCACTATCGGTATCCTGCTGTGCACCTCGAAAAACGATACCGCGGTCAAAATGACATTGCCGCACGATAATCAAACGATACTTGCCAGCGAATATCGTCTGTATCTACCCAGTTCCGAAGAATTTATCAGAGAAGTCAACGAAGTGAAAAACCTTGTCCATTCCGAGCAGACTCCCAAAGGATAAGCCCTCTTCGTTCCCCTCCCCGTTCGCGAGCCCCGGCTCGCGAATATCGTTCAGGCCGCCAGGCCTGAATATCGTCCTGCCTCCGGCAGGATATCGTCCGGCGCAGCCGGATATCGTTCCCAATACCGCCCCCGCCAAAACACCCGCCACCCATTGGGAAACGGGACTAAAGTCCCGCGCCCCGACGCACGACCTGACCCCCAGCCGGATATCGCTTGCCAGGCCAAAGCCGCCATCAGGCAGCGGCGGCTGGTTTCCCCCGCTCCCCCAAATGCAAAACCGGCGCGGACATCACTGACCGCGCCGGGGAAAGGTTACCACTCTTCACGAATCACTCAAGCCGCGGAGCATCATCGCCAGCATCCCGTTGGGAGAAATATCACCCACCCAGATTTCCGCCGCCTGCCGCAGCACGTACTCATTGCACCAGGCCGCCACCTTTTTTATTCAACCCACCGCCATGCGGCTGCGGAGAGATAAACAGCAAGCGCTTTTCCTCCAGGGCAAGCCTCTGCCCGGCAGAGAGCTCCTCGACCCGCGGTATCCCCTGGGGGCAGACGTGAATAATGCGTTGTTTCCTTGCCAGCGCGCGGTGCAGAATCGCCCGTTCCTGCCTGCTGGTGAACGTGGAAATCAGGGCCGTATCCGGGGGCAGCGGAACTGAAGTTCCGCTCTGCGATAAATCGAAGCGACGCGGCACCAAACCGGCCGCATCATATTCCTGCGATGCCACAAACGCTCTCCTGGGCGCATTCAGGAGCTCCACCTCACCCAGCACATACTGCGTCACTGCGCCCCAGCGGTCCCGAGTCCAGTTCCTGGGATTATTGCGTATATATCGCTCATAATTCCGCAGCTCCTCCTCGCTGGAAACCAGATCTTCCCAGTAATCGCGCAGCCAGAGATGCTCACCAATATCCGGCACCCTCCCCTCGCGTTTCATTCTGCCATAGAGAAAGGCAGTCGCCCCCTTGAACCGCCCGACATAAAAGCCCAGGTGCTGCGCCCTATTACCCGGCTGCCCCCGCACCACCAGAATCATGTGAACATGATTCGGCATAATCACATACTCCCCCAGCTCCAGCGCCGGATACCTCCGTGACAGCTCCTCCAGCACAGCCCTCACCTCCTGCCCCAGCTCGTTCAACACACATCTCTCACCCAGAATGACCCCCAGCAGGGACATATTATGCGCCACTTGAAACGTCACAAAAAAACGCCCATGCGCATAATTGATATTTTTGTTCCTCAGTTCTTTGCGGAAATGCCGTTCTTTCATAACCTGCGAAGCTCAGACCCATGCTTTATCCACCCCGCATCATACCAGACTGCCCCGCCCATGACAAGAAACAAAGCAACGTTCCCCCATCCATCGAGCCCATCGTCCGCCCATCGTCCGCCCATCGTCCGCCCATCGGGCGTCCATCGGGCGTGCGGGACTTCAGTCCCGCCCCTGCTAAAACCAGCTGCCCGCCCCGGCTTCGCCGGGACGGGCAGGGAAATTTCCAATCACACCGAACCGCTTATGCCTTCCTGCGACGGCGGGCAGCGAGAGCAGCCAAGGCAAGGAGGCTGAGCGTGCTTGTAGCGGGCTCAGGCACGTTCAGGCCGGAAATGGTGATGACCAGGCTGCCCACGTTGCCGACGGAATAGCTCACGGTGGGCACTCCGCTTTCGCCGGCTGTGGCCGGGGCCTGCTCCGTCTGCTCCGTTACCACGGTGTATTCAGCCTTCTGGCTCACCAGGGCCTGGCCCAGCCAGCTGCTCTCCTCGAAGCCCACCAGGGCCTTCCAGGCATCCACGCCGTAGCTGCTCACATCGCCGGTGATGCCGGCCAGGGTGATGGTGAGGGTCACATTGTCCACCGCGCCGGTGCTTTCGTAGGCACCCATCACATCCAGGTTCAGGGTCAGCGAGGCACTGCCGGCCGTGAGCTTGGAAATCATGAAGCTGGAATCAGTGTTGGTTCCGAAGTTCGCAGTCGTGCCGCCGATGCCCACCGTGGGAGCGGCGTTCATGGTGAACTTGCCTTGCGCCAGCGCCAGGTTAGTGGCCTCCACATTCTGCAGATTCACCTTGGTATCTACGGTAGCCGCCGTGATGGTGGTGTTGGTCAGCGTCATGTCCTGGATGGTGAAGGAGGCATCCTCCGCCAGCTGGGCCAGGGCCACGTTCGCATTGGAGATGCTGCCCTTGGCGCCATCTGTAGTGTTGGTGGCGGAAATGGTGCTGCCTTGCACGGTCACGTTGCTCATGGTGGCATTCTGTCGGCTGATGGTCACGCTACCGGCGGTGATGCTGTTGCTCTCACCGCTGAGGGTGGCGGTCTTGCCGTTGTTTACCTGCAGCTTGGTCACATTCACGTTCTTGCTCAGAGCTGCCCCTTCAGTCGTGTCAATTTCCAGATTCAGCGTGCCGGCGGCGTTGCTGATTTCGGTGTTGATATCTTTGGCCTCGCCGGAGAACGTCACTGTGGTAATTGCGTTTGCGGCAGTTTCGGTCTGCTCAAAGGCACCGGTCCACTCGGCAACATTGCCGGCGAATTCATACTTCCTGGTCTTTTCATTAGTATAGCTCACTATGTACTTACCTGCACCAGCAAAATCGCCGATATATTTGTAGTTGTGATCACCCTCATCCGTACTGTTCAGCTCCAGATTGCCGGTCAGCCGGATGTTGGGGACCACATCGCCAGCATTGGTATTAGTGTGCAACTTCCCTGTCAGACCGGCCTCCGCCACTTCCACCCAAGAGTTTGAGTTACCCAGATTGTGCAGCATGGCTCCCTCCGTGGTGCCATGCAGCCTCACTGTACCTGTCCAAGCTGTGGCGTCCTGAAGGCTGGCAACCGTTACGCCGACCACGTTGCCAATAGAGTTATTGCCAGTACCAAGACTAGTAACCTGCCCCAGGTCGTACACGCCACTGCCTTTCAGAGCAATGGTACCGGAACCTGTCTTGGTAATTTTGTTCAGCTTGGCATTGTCATTCAGCTGGATGGTGGTGGTTCCCGCTGCATTCACCGTGCCGATACTGTGGGTGACCGGGACTTCGGAGGTGCCGCCACCCAGAGTGAGGGTGGTATATGCGGCAAGGTTCACCGAGGCTTCAGCGGCATTCAGCTGGCCGATACTGTGGGTGACCGGGGCTTCGGAGGTGCCGCCACCCAGAGTGAGGATTTTGCCGGCGGATACAGTCACCAAACCCGATACCACGTTCAGCTGTCCGATGCTGGTGTTGTCCTGCACATTGAACGTGAAAGAGCCTCCGGTGCCGGTACTGGCAGTCAGACTCGAGAAGCTGATGGAGCTCTTGCCTTCGCCGACATTCCCGGTGTTAATCACAACCGTGTGCTTTGCGGTGGAGGAAAACTCTATTTCACCTTCAAAATTGCTCAGGGAACTGATGGTCGTAGAAAAGTCTTCATCACTATCACCCACCCTGGAAGCGGACAGTTTGCCTGTTCCCGCCAGGCTTTCAATACTGATGCTGCCGCCATACTGAAACTGCAGATTCAGGTCATTATCCAAGGTGGTCGTACCAGTCAATTTTACCACGTCGTCCGCAGTAGCATGCGTATCGAGCACCTTGAATGTGGCGGCACCGTCGCTGCCCTGAACCGTCAGATTGTTAAACTGGGCATTGGCTCCGGTGCCTTGGTATTGAAGATTCGAGCCACTGTTCAAAACAAAACCGGTAATGGTTTTAGTATTGACATCTTTCGCATCGGCGTCACTGCCTGTGCTTTTACAACCCAGCGTAAAAGTTGTGCCAGCGGCCAGCTCCAAGGTGCCCTTGAAGCTGGTTGTCAATGCAACATTTCCGGTATCCAGCCCATCCATGGAAATCAACAGGGTGCCGGGTGTTGCGTCAGCATCGTAGGTAATCACACTGCCTGTCAGCAACTCCACAATGCTCAGGCCATCCGCCTCAGCATCATAATTAAGCTTGGCACCGCCAGCCACCTTGATATTGCCGCTATCGTAGGCAATATCGCTGGTGTTCACTGTGCCTTCAGTGATCTTCATCGTGCCGCCATTCATCACGTATGTGCTTGCCTTGGTCTGTACAAGCTCCTGCACAGCTGTGCCCACTTCAACATCACCACTCTTGATGTAGTAGTTATCATACAGCGTATAATTACCGGAATCGAAGTAGAAGCCTAAACCATCACCATCTTGATCACTGGTATCTTGGGCGAGCTGGTATGTATCCGTTCCATTCACATGGCGAAGAGGATTTTCCTCGCCCATAAGCAGGCCATCAATGGAGCCGTTGCCCTTCACCAACCAGTATTTGGTGCTGAGTATATATTCAAACCCATTCCCATTGGTGTTGGTAGTCAAATTGCCCTCACCATCGGGCACTTCGTTCAGGATATGTACGCTGCCGCCATCAGTCTTGATGTCGAAGTTCTGGAGCGCATCCAGGCTGATTTCTGTGTCTTCTGCCAAGTTCAGGGTGCCATTGTTATATATGGTGTCCTTAAGCACAATATTGCCGGAAAGGCTCAGGCTGGTGTCAGCCTCCACCGTTAGGTTGCTGCCGAACGTCAGCGTGCCGGCGTTGCTCACCGTGCCGGCCAGCGTGGTGGCTACATTGAAAGTGGCGCTGGCATCAGCAGCAATGTTCAGGCTGTATCCATCATTTGTTACGCCTTCATTAGTGATGCTCAGCGTACCCGTGCCGGAGAAGGTATAATTACCGCTGCTCACCGCGATGCTCTTGGCGGTGGCTGCTGTATCCACGGTCACGGTGTAGTCGTTGATTGTGCTGTCATCATTCGCAACACCTACAAAGGTGGCATTGCCCACATTAGCATCCGCCATAGTGCCGATGGTGCCGGCAGCTGTCTTCCAGCTCTCTCCGCTCCAGGTGGCATCGGCGCCATTTGTCCAAGTGACATTGGCTCCGGACTTGATGATAGCAGATGTGACCAGCGTTATATCCTTCAGGCCAACAAAGGTTCCTACATTGTGGCTGGTTGTCGTGGCTTTTGTTACCTTTACGGTAAAAGAATCGCTGCTGGCATTTTCGCCACCGATGAGTGTGGCGATAGACTTATTTTCAGGATTGAATTCGACCTCTGTGGATGTCCCATTCCTAACTAACTCCTTATCCGTCTCGCATGCCAACGCGTCTCCTATATTGTCTGCAAGACTAACATCAACATAGCGTTCATTGTCTTGATAATTATTGGCGCTATTGAAAGTAAAAAAGTTCAGTGTAATGGAATTAATGTACACGGTAGCATCCGCATCACTATTCGTAAGGTTAAATGTGAGTTCCCAGAAGCCCGTATTATGAATGTTGATGTCTGGTCTGTAATAGTCGCCGGTTTTATAGGATACAGCCGGATTAGAGCTGTCTGAGTGGGACGTGAACGTTGTCTCATATGAAGCAGTCAGTCCCCCCGCATTGTCGCCCAGAGTCAGCGTAGGCGCTGTTGTAGTGTTGGTGTCGACTTTGGAGAAAGTTCCGGTAATTTCAGCTGCCGTAACAGAGACGGCAGAGAAGCAGGCTATAAGTGCGGTGAACAGTTGCTTGGGGAGGTGCAGTTTCATGTTCGGAGCGGTGAGAGTGGTGAGATTCTGGTGATTTTTTTCGAAAGCTTTCTTCTGGTGATACGTTGGCCTGTGGGATGTCTCCCGGGCACAATGCGGGCAAAAGCACGCGGGACGAGTATATCGCATTTCCCATGCGATGTACAGCCAAATTCGGTAAAAATGGCTGTAAATTCCGCATTTAGGAAAGAAAATCAACTAAATTCCGGGTAATTTTTTGCAAATTCGCGAACTTCGGCGCCAAATGCAATCGCTCCG
>JAFSFD010000007.1 GCA_017435365.1 Akkermansia sp.
AACCTCGTCCATCCATCCGGCCTTATATGCAATTTCTGTTCGTACAGTCGGGATTTCCCCTCGAACTTCCTTTCCCTCGATTTGTTACCTCCCCGCAGTTGCTTCGTGCCCGCGCCACGGGCACTCACCCTTGCAGGGCAAGCATTTCACGTTTGGCTTATCAGCCTTAACGCCGTCGGCTGTTTTGTTCTTCATGTCTGGGATTCCGCACCATCGCGGCTCCTCGCGGACTTTCACCGCAGTGCGCATATCGCGTCGGTCGTACAAAACAGAGTGCGCAGGCAAACGCCTGCGCACCCTGTTACTTATTTATTTTCAAATATTATTAATGACCACTCAGCGTGGTGATATAGTAACCGGCAATCACGGCGGTACCAATCACACCGGCCACATTCGGGCCCATGGCGTGCATGAGCAGGAAGTTTGTGCGGTCAGCCTGCTGGCCCACATTGTGGGACACACGGGCAGCCATCGGCACGGCGGAAACACCGGCGGAGCCGATGAGCGGGTTGATGGGGTTCTTGCGCCAGCCGGGCACCAGGTTCATAAGCTGGGCGCACAGCAGGCCGCAGATAGTAGCCACGGCGAAGGCCACCACACCCAGCAGGATGATGAGGATGGTTTCCTGCTGCAGGAAGCGGGCACCCTGCATGGTAAGGCCCACGGATACACCCAGGAGGATGGTGGTGATGTTCATCAGCTCGTTCTGGGCGCAGCTCACCAGGCGCTCGGTCACCTGGCATTCGCGCAGGAAATTACCCAGCATCAGCATACCCAGCAGCGGGGCTGCATCCGGGCAGAGCAGAATGGTGGTCAGCGTCACCACGAAGCAGAAGAACAGCTTCTCGCCCTTGGAAACCTGGCGCAGGCTCTTCATCTTGATCTTGCGCTGCGCCTCCGTGGTGCAGAGCTTCATGAAGGGCGGCTGAATCAGCGGCACCAGGGCCATGTAGGTGTAGGCAGCCACGGCAATGGCACCCAGCAGCTCCGGTGCCATCTTACTGGCCAGGAAGATGGAGGTGGGACCGTCTGCACCACCGATGATGCCGATGGCTGCAGCCTGTCCCCTGGTAAAGCCAAGGCCCACAGCGCAGAGGAAGGTGAAGGCCACACCACCCTGGGCAGCAGCACCCAGCAGCAGGGACTTGGGAGATGCCAGCAGCGGGCCGAAGTCCGTGAGAGCGCCCACGCCCATGAAAATCAGAGCGGGGAAAATCTCGCACTTGATGCCCAGCCCCAGCCAGTCGAACAGGCCGCCATGAGGCTTCACCAGCAGGTATTTCTGCGGTGTCTGGCCAGTTACCACCAGCTTACCCTTCTGCGTCTTGCCGGTTTCCGGGTCCACGGCATCGCGAGCCACCATAGGCTCAGCCATTGCGGCATCGTACTCAGCAGCCTGGGCAGGGTCGATACCCTCCGTGCTCTGCTTGCTGACGCCGGCATCTGCAAACGGAGCCAGTTCCAGCTGAATGAAGCCCACGTCCTGCATAGTGGAGCGAGCCACCTTGCCATCCTCGATGGCAACCACCTCGCGCTGAGCCTGGGTGATGACCATGCCGTTGTCCGGGATGTTGGCGATGAGGGCGCCGAAAGCAATCGGCACCATGAGCAGCGGTTCGAACTGCTTCACCACACCCAGATACAGCATCACGGCCACAATACCCCACATCACGTACATCTGCCAGGTCATCTGATAGATGCCCATGCCGCCGATGAACTCTGCGAAGGAATTGAGAAGTTCTTGCATATCTGTATAATGCGTTGTTTATACTCTACCTCTGCACCGCCGGGGTGCAGAGCCAGCAGATGCAAACTTAACCGATGTAGGCCAGGGTCTGCCCCTCCGTCACGGTGTCGCCGGGCTTCACGGCAAAGGAAGTCACGGTACCGTTGGCGGGGGCATAAATCACGGTGTTCATCTTCATGGCCTCCACGGTCATCACCTGGTCGCCTTCCTTCACGGCAGCACCGGGCTGCACGTCCAGGGATACCACCTTGGCAGCCAGAGGGCTGGGGATGGGGGTGCCGGCACCGGCAGGAGCAGCGGCGGGAGCAGGAGCAGCAGCCACGGGAGCGGGAGCAACCACAGGGGCAGCCACCACGGGAGCAGCCACGGGAGCGGGAGCAAGAGCCACGGGGGCGGTGCCACCCACGGTTTCAACGGTTACATCAAAGGTCTGACCGGCAACGGTAATACGGAGTTGTTTCATATTCTTGTTTTCTATTTGTGTTTGATTTTTGAAGTTTGTTTGGAGAGTGTGCCCTGTTTGTATCAGCGCACGGGAGAGTTGTTCATAGCTGCAGCGCGGCCACTCTGCCCATAGGCGGTGTCGACCGGCTTGATGTCCAGAATGCGAGCCTCATCGCCCACCGTGACTTTGACGGCAGCGGCAATGGCGGCAACGACCTGCGGTGTTATGCTGCTCTGCGCAGCGTCATAAATGCCGGCGGCAATGGCAGCCACCTGCGCAGGCGCCAGTTCCGGGGCGGGCGCCACAGGGGCTGCCGCTACCGGGGCCATGGCCGCCTTGGCGGCCTCGGACTGAGCCTTGCGCTTAGCATCCAGACGCTGTGCCACGGTTCCTGATATCGTCAGGATGACGCTCAGGAACACGAGACAGGAAAACACCACACACATGCCGGTGACCTGGTAGACCACGGCATCCATATCGAGTGCAGCGAGTGTCTGTGCGTATATCATTGTTATTGGGGTTTGTGAAATAGAGAATCAGAGGGGCATGTTGCCATGCTTCTTGGCGGGGTGCGTCTCGCGCTTGCTGAGCAGGGTGCGCAGGGTCAGCGCTATGCGGGCGCGGGAGTCCTTCGGGTCGATGATGTCGGTCACCTGGTCAGATGCGGCGGCGGCGTACGGGTTGGAGAAGGCCTTTTCGTACTCGGCCACCAGTTCCTTCTGGCGGGCATCCCGGGCAGCGGCATCCTCGATTCCCTTCAGCTCGCGACCATACAGAATCTGCACGGCACCGGCGGCACCCATCACCGCAATTTCTGCGCAGGGCCAGGCAAACACGGCATCTGCCCCCAGGCCCTTGCAGCACATGGCGATATAGGCACCGCCGTAGGCCTTGCGCATGATGAGGGTCACCTTCGGCACAGAGGCGGAGGAGTAGGCGTAAATCATCTTGGCACCGTGGCGGATGATACCGCCGCGTTCCTGCTGCTTGCCGGGCAGGAAGCCGGGCACGTCCACCAGGTTCACCAGGGGGATGTTGAAGGCATCGCAGCAGCGGATGAAGCGGGCGGCCTTGTCGGAGGCATCAATATCCAGGCAACCGGCCTTCACCGCCGGCTGGTTGGCAATGATACCCACCACCACACCGCAGATGCGGCCGAAGCCCACCACCACGTTGCCGGCAAAGTTGGCATGCACTTCCATGAAGCTGCCTTCATCCACCAGGCGGGCAATCACCTTCTGCACATCCAGCGGGGTGTTGTTGTTGTCGGGGATGATGTCGTTCATGCCCTCCTGCGGGGCGATATCCAGCGGCTGGCTCAGGTCGTGCGGGGGCTCCTGGGCATTGTTGGAGGGCAGATAGGTGAGCAGTCTCTTGGCGATATCCAGGGCGTGCTCATCCGTCTCGGCCACGAAGTGGGCATTGCCGGACACGGAGGAATGCACGGCAGCACCGCCGATTTCCTCCATGGTGCACTGCTCATAGGTCACCTGCTCAATCACTTTCGGGCCGGTGATGTACATACCGGCGGCACCACCCTTGCGGATGATGATGAAGTCCGTGAGTGCCGGGGAGTAGGCAGCACCACCGGCGCAGGGGCCCAGGATGAGGGAAATCTGCGGCACTACGCCGCTGGCAGCCACGTTGTTGTAGAACACGTTGGCAAAACCGGTCAGCGATTCGATACCCTCCTGCAAACGGGCACCGCCGGAGTCGTTAATCTGGATGATGGGCATGCCGGCCTTCAGCGCATACTGCTGGGCGTCGCAAATCTTCTGGGCGTGCATATACCCCAGAGAACCACCCTGCGCCAGGAAATCCGCTGCTGTGGCGGCCACCGGGCGACCATTCACCAGGCCGAACCCCGTCACAATACCATCACCGGGGATATCCTTGTTCAGCATGCCGAAGTTGCTGCAGTGGTGCTTGGTGTGCATGCCGATTTCAGTGAAGGAACCGGCATCGAACAGGCACGACATGCGCTCGCGGGCTGTCCAGTCGCCCTTGGCATGGCGGGCTTCATACTTCTCCGGCGAAGCGGCGTACTTGATTTTGTTACGACGCGACTCCAGCTCCTCAAGCAGTTTGGGATCTATTGCCATATAGGTCAGATGTAAAATGTTTCACTACGCGGGCTGTGGGTACAGTCCACCTACGTTGCCCGATTCTACCACGCCCCCCGCTCCAAGAAAAGCAAAATCTGCTGCAATGGTCACAAAAATTTTCACCCCTGCACCGTAATGCGCGGCGTGATGATGCAGCGGCGGTAGGTGCCGGGGGCCACATGGGTGCGCGGCCACACGATGCAGTCATCCATGACCACCCCGGCGGGGATGACGGCATCCTGCCCCACCACACAATCCTCGCCCAGGTCGGCGGCCGTTGAGATACTGGCCGTGGGGTGAATACGCTCGCGACTGGTCAGCTCCATCATGGTGTCCACATAGCCGGCAGGGGAGCCGATTTCGTGCCAGTTGGCCCAGTCAAAAACAACGCCGCCCACTTTCCCCTGCTTTATCAGCTCCAGCCAGATGGGAACAATAGAGAATTCATCCGCCGCCGGGAACAAGTCAGCCACCTCCGGCTGCATGATGTACACCCCGGCGAACTGGTGGGTACCCGGGTTCACGCCCAGAGCGTGGCGCATATCGGTGATAGAGCCGGAGGCTTCATCGAAGCCCACGTTGCGTTTGCCATCCACACTGCGCAGCGCCAGGGTCACCATATTGCCACGGCGCTTGTGCTCCGCCAGCAGCTCCGCCACCGGAATATCCGTGAGAATATCCCCATTGTGCACCAGCAGCGGCTCACCGGGCTTCACCCAGTGCATGATTTTCTTCACTCCGCCACCGGAATCCAGCGGTGTTTCCTCCTCACTGAAGCTCACGGGGCAGCAGCGGTAAGTCGGTTCCGGGAAAGCGCGCTCCCACATGAGGGGCAGGCAGGAGATATTCACCATGAACTCCGTCACCCCGCAGCGGATGTAGTGGTCCATCGTATGCTGGATAAGCGGTTTCTGAAAAACCGGCATCAGCGGTTTGGGAAGAATGTGCGTAAGCGGAGCGAGGCGTGTGCCCAGACCGGCACCAAGAATGAAAGCTTGCATAAGATTTACCAGAGATGAGGAAGATTCAGTTTGATAGCGCAGATTCCCATGATGAGGTTCGCCACGGCGTGCATCACAATCGCGGGAGTCAGCCGCTTTGTATACACTACCAGAGCATAAGTCAGCGAGCCGTACACAAAGGCTCCGGCATAGTCCACCGGGCGGTGTACCAGCATGAACGCCAGCGTCACCACCACATAGCCAAGCCAGCTCCCCTGCCCCAGTGGCACCGTCTGCGGAAAATCACGGTTCACACACCAGCGCATCAGATACCCACGCCAGAAAAACTCCTCCACCAGAGCCACAATCACCACCGCACGCAGAAAGCGGAACCCATATTCCACCCAGACCGCCACGGCATTATCGCCAAACACCGCCTCAGGCTCAAAGCCCGGCTCCGCAGGAATCCACCCCGTCACATACGGCACCAGCCAGCAACCGATACCCACCACACCCACCCATGCACCCAGCACGCAGGGCCACGGCTTCCAATCCCACTCCACCCCGCGCCGCACATACCACAAATACCCACCGCACACCAGCACCTGCAGCGGGTAAATCCACATCTCCGGCGCCCGGCGCCACCACCCCACACTCGGGTGATCCCACGCCCATGCACCCTCCACCACCCACAGCAGCAGATTAAACGCCAGAAACAGCACAAAGGGCGTGACGTAAGTGCGAAACAGATTTTGCTCAGACATACTGGAAATTACGAAGTACGAGGTGGGAAGTACGAAGTATGAAGTTACGCGGGCTGGCGCCCGCCGGATTGTTTCATATTACGGCGTTTAGTAATGCAGGACGCCGTAATGATAGCGGTAAGCTCGTTTGCTTCCTGCATCAGCGCCTCTATTTTCGAGCTACGCACCAGCTCACACGCAACGAGCATATCCATCCAAAATGCAGATTCATCGGCTTCTTCTTCGCATATTTTCAGCTTATTGAGGTAATCCTTGTCAGACTTCGCCCTACCGGAAGCCCGATAATTCGCAGCAACAGAAGTGGCACAGCGGAACAACTGGTCGCGCATATGCAACGCCTCCGGAGAATTCGGCAACGAACTGCACAGCTTGTACACACGCAAAGCAAAAGCCCGCGTCCGCTGCGTCATTGCGTCCCTGAACGCCGTTCCATTGTCCATGTGCAAACCTCCTGCGGGCGCCAGCCCGCGTAACTTCATACTTCGTACTTCCCACCTCGTAATTCGTACTTTTCTGTGACTCACCGGAGTGAGTCACAGAATCTTGCCATTTTATCGCAGGCTTGTTCGAGGAGGTTCTGGGCAGTAGCATAGCAGCAGCGCAGGTAGCCCTCACCGCAGGCGCCGAATGCCGTGCCCGGCACAGCGGCCACCTTGTGCTCCATGAGCAGGCGGAGCGCAAACTCCTTCGAGGAAATACCGAAGCGCTTGATACTGGGGAACGTATAGAACGCGCCCCCGGGCAGGTGACAATCCATACCCATGTCATTGAAGCGGCCCACAATGTAATCGCGGCGGCGGTGGTAGCTCTCGCGCATCTCCAGCATAGCCGGCACACCGTTCTCCAGAGCCTCGACACCAGCCTCCTGCGAGGTGATGGTGGGGCAGATCATCGTGTAGGAATGCACCTTCATCATCTGCTCGATGAGCTCCTTCGGGCCGCAGGCATAACCCAGGCGCAGACCGGTCATGGCAAAAGCCTTCGAGAAACCATGCAGCAGCAGCGTGCGTTCCTTCATACCCGGCAGGGCTGCGATAGAGGTATGCTCCTCCTCATCGTAACGAAGCTCAGAATATATCTCATCCGTGAGCACAAACAAATCATACTTCACGCAGATGGCCGCAATCTCCTCCAGCGTCTTGCGCGGAGCGATGGAACCCGTCGGGTTCGTCGGGAAGTTCAGCATCAGCACCTTCGTGCGCGGCGTGATGGCAGCCTCCAGCTTGGCCGGATTCAACGCAAAGAGGTCATCGATACTCGTCTCCACCGCCCTGGGCACACCGTAGGCCATCATCACCGTGGGGGCATAGCTCACGTAGCAAGGCTCGTGGTACAGCACCTCATCCCCGGGGTTCAGCAGGCACCGCAGCGCCAGGTCGATAGCCTCGCTCACGCCCACCGTCGGCAGAATCTCGCACAGCGGGTCATACTCCACATGGAAGAAATCCGCCACATACGTGCTGATTGCGCGGCGCAGGCTCTCCAGGCCGTAATTGCTGGTGTAGGTGGTGTGCCCGCGCTCCAGCGAGCGGATAGCCGCCTCGCGGATATTCCACGGGGTCACGAAATCCGGCTCACCCACACCTAGGGAAATGATATCCTTGCTGCCGGTAGCCAGATCGAAGAACTCACGGATACCCGAGCGGGGCATATCCATGACCTGTTTAGAAAGCGTCTTGCTCCAGTCCATAATCAGGGAATGAAAGTGAGACGTTCAGCCTCAGGCTCCTCGGCAAAGATGAGACCATTGTGCTTGTAGGTCTTGAGGCGGAAATGCGTGGCCGTGGAAATCACGTTCTGCATGCTAGCCAGATTTTCGCTCACAAAGCGGGCCACCTCCAGCAGCGTGGGGGCCTCCACCATCACCAGCAAATCATACCCCCCGGAAATCAGATACAGGCTGCGCACCTCCTTGAAGCGCGCAATGCGGGATGCCAGTCGGTCAAAGCCACCACCGCGCTCGGGGGTGCAACGCACCTCGATAAAGGCAGAAACACCCTCGCCATCATCATTCACAATAGCCTGATACCCCACAATGCGCCCTGCCTTCTCAAGGGCAGCTCGCTTGGCGGCCACGGTTGCAACATCCACACCAAGGCGGTCTGCAATCTGCTGGTCGCTCAATCGCGCATCCGCCTCCAACAACTTAAGAAGGGCATCCTGTGTCATAGATTCACACATCATACCATCCTCTCCCGCCAAGTCAATCACAAAGCACGTTCTCTTTTCAAGTCCGGACGCAGCGGCAGTTCTTCTCTCGCCGGAGGTGAACCTTTCTCACAAATACCACGCCAATGATTACAATTGCAGCCCGGCGGGTATGCGTTTCCGACCTTCCTCTATCGCGGCCTCCTTGAGTTGCATGCGCACCCCCAGCAGGATATAGGGTTGTGTGCCAGCCGGAGCTTCCGGTTTCAACTTCATTTCATACACCAGCAGAATCCGGTGCTCAGTTTTTTCTTTCAGCGAAACCACCCATTCCTTACCGGCGGAAAGCTCCAACCACTCCAGACCCTGCGATTCAGCCCACTCCCGGGGTGATGCACCGCTCAACGCATACGTCATCGGGTCTGCCTCCCACCGCTTATCCCACGCAATAGCGCCCACAATTCCGGTATCGGAATTAATCAGCATCCGCACCTCATGCTCATTCCCATAACGCGGCATATCAAAGGTAAAATTGGTATTCACCTCCTCCGCCGCCCAGTACGACTTAAAGCCATAGCCTATCCCGACCCCATCCGACAATTCAAATGCCGACGGCACAAAATCCACCTTGCCAGCCGGCCCGGAGGGACCGCAATCATAACTTAAGAAACCAACAACAACCCCAGGAGCATACCCATACACCACAGGCTTCCACAGCGGTGATAAAGCCCAGCCCAGATACACCAATGCCAACAAAGAAGAAAGAATCAGAATCACACGTTTCTTCATGTCCTCATTGTATCATGGACTATCTGTCAGGCAAGATTTATTCTCCCGCGGTAATTGAACAGGTGGATAAATCATGGTTTGTCGTTCCGACAAAAGTACGAGGTGGGAGGTACGAAGTGAAAGTTCCGCGAGCCATGCGGCTCGCCATTTGTTATCAATAGAAAACACCTGCAGGCGCCAGCCTGCCTGACTTTATACTTCGCACTTCCCACTTCGTACCTCGTACTTCTGCATATTCTCGTTTATCGAGATTAGTACTCAAACTTTGGGACACGTGTGCCCCGAAAAACAATTTTCCCGCCTCCCGGCAATGCCCATGCACCCCTGATTTATCCACAAATATCCTATCACCCCAGGATAATTCGCCCCGAATTCAGGCCATTTATCCTATACATCATGGATATTTATGGATAAATACGCATGGAAAAAGTGATTGCGGCCCGGGATTCTCACGTCATATACTGGGAAAAAGGCATGATTTACCAATTGTTTTTTCTTTACAAGCAGGAGGAGGCGCTGCTACAATGCGGGGCATGTTCAAGAATGCACTGAAAGTCTGCGTGTTGGCCGGGGCTCTGCTGCCTTGCTGGGGTGCCGGGGAAGAAGTGAAAACCCTGCCTGCACCGGTGATGACGGGCGGCATGCCGCTGATGGAAGCCATCGCGCAGCGCCACTCTGCGCGCGATTATGATACCACCCGCAGCATCGATGACCAGACGCTGGCCGATATCCTGTGGGTGGCCTGGGGCATGAACCCGCAGGGGAAGCGCACCATCCCCACCTCGCGCAACCTGCAGAACATGCAGCTCTTTGTGCTCACGCCCACCGGCACCTGGGAATACGACGGCCCGGGCCACCGGCTGGTCAAGGTGAACGATAAGAACCTCATCCCCCTCTGCGAGCGCCAGGATTTCGTGAAAAACGCCCCGCTGCACCTGCTCTACACCATCAAGAACGACCGCGGCGGCGAGAACCACGTGGGCTCTGCCTACCAGAATGTGTACCTCTACTGCACCTCCCGCGGGCTCTCCACCGTCATCCGCGCCATGATTGACAAGGAAGGCCTGAAACGCGAAATGGGTCTGCCGGAGAACCACAGCGTCATCGTACACCAGTGCATCGGCTGGCCGAAGTAAGGCAGCGTGGCAGCTTTTCCATTCCTTGCGGGTCTCGGGCCAAAGCGGCGGAGACCCGCTTGTTTTGTGCATTTTTCGCCAACAAAAACTTGCCATTGACGCCGGAATAGTGTAGAGTACCGGGTAGCACAAGCCTGTTCCCGCACGCTCGCGCGCGAGGTGGTGTGCGCTTTGCGCCCGACCTGTGCTGAGAACTCAATTCGAATAGTTATGTCTCAGGTAACAAAAACAATAATCAAGTTGCTGGTCGTGCTGCTGCTCAGCGGCAGCATGATGTTCATGCCCTTCGAGGAATGGGGCCTTCCGGTGAACCCGATTCAGACGCGCGTGATTGCGCTTTTCGTGTTTGCGGCTCTCATGTGGATTCTGGAGGTCATTCCGATCTGGACCACCTCAGTGCTGGTGATTACGCTGGCGCTGCTGGGCACCTCCAATACCTCCCTCAACTTCCTGAAGGTTGATAAGTTTGACAAACCGGCAGTGGAGGCCATTGTGGCCGATGCCTACGGCCCCGGTGCCAATGCCGAGGTGGTGAAGGACACGCAGGCCAGCGTGGTGGAATCGCTCAAGAAAGTGACCAACCTCACCCCGGATGCCGTGCGCAGCACCATCAACACCGCCATTCTGAAGCCCGTGGTCGCCGGCAAGGCTGATGCCGCCCAGGCCACCGCCCTGAAGGAAGCCGCCGGCCGCCTGTTCGATGGCGAAATCAGCGACCGCATCTCCAAGCTGGACCTGGTGAACCAGACCCAGCAGAAGAGCATCTTCGCCACCTTTGCTGACCCCATCATCATCCTGTTCCTGGGTGGTTTCTTCCTGGCTGATGCCGCCACCAAGTTCCGCCTGGATATCAACCTGGCCCGCGTGCTGCTCAAGCCCTTCGGCACGAACCCGAAGTATGTGCTGCTGGGCCTGATGAGCGTGACCGCCCTCTTCTCCATGTTCATGAGCAACACGGCCACCGCCGCCATGATGCTGGCCCTGCTCACCCCGGTGCTCGCCCTCTTCAAGCCGGAGGACCGCGGCCGCGCTGCCTTTGCCCTCTGCATCCCGATTGGCGCCAACGTGGGTGGCATCGGCACCCCCATCGGCACGCCGCCCAATGCCATTGCCCTGAAGTTCATGCAGGAGAACGGCTGGAACGTGACCTTCGGTGACTGGATGATGTTCGGCGTTCCCTTCGTCATCATCATGCTGCTTATCGGCTGGTTCCTCCTGCTCAAGATGTTCCCCATCGACCAGAAGAGCCTGGACCTGGCCAAGGAAATGAAGGGCAAGTTCATGACCACGCCCAAGGCCTGGGTGGTGTATATCACCTTCATCGTGACCATCCTTCTGTGGGTGATTCCCAAGCAGTACCACGGCCTGGATGCCAACAGCGTGGCCATTGTGCCCATCGCCGTGTTCTCCGTGACCGGTGTCATCACCAAGAAGGACCTCAAGTCCATGAGCTGGGACGTGCTCTGGCTGGTGGCCGGCGGCTTTGCCCTGGGTGTGGCACTGGGCGAGACCAAGCTCGCCAGCGACCTCATCAGCTCCATCCCCTTTGCTGAGTGGAACAGCATGGCCCTCATCGTGGGTGCCAGCCTCATCTGCCTCTTCATGGCCACCTTCATGAGCCACACGGCCACCGCCGCCCTGCTCATGCCCATCATGGCCAGTGTGGCAGCCGGCATGGTGGCCGGCGGCTCCATGGATGCTCCCGGTGCCATCGGTCTGCTGGTGACCATCGCCTTCGCTTCCTCCCTGGGTATGGCCCTGCCGATTTCCACCCCGCCGAATGCCATGGCCTACGCCACCGGCCACGTGGAGCAGAAGGGCATGGCCATTTCCGGCACCATCCTCTGCCTGATTGGCCTGGCCTTCTCCATCGGCCTCATGGCCCTGCTGGGTGCCATCGGCTTCTTCGGCTGATAACTCCGCAAAACCGCTATGCAGCCACTGCCTGAACAGATAATCGAACCGCTCGAACGCATCAATGCGGTGTATTTCAGCGACCCCGGCCGCACCATCGAGCTCGCCCAGGGCGAGCAGCTGGTGGACCAGGGCGAGGAGTGCCGCCGCGTCTACTACGTGCAGAAGGGCAGTTTCGCCGCCTTCCGCCGGGCGGACTCCTACGATGGAGTCAACCTGCCGGTGGAAAGCAACACCCGCGGCTACGAAGTATTCCGCGCCGAGGCCGGTTCCTACGTCTGCGTTCAGGCATTTTTCTCCCGCTCCTACCACAGCTCCAACCAGATTGTAGCGCTGGAAGACTCCGTGGTGACCTATGTGGATGACACCACGGAGGTGGTGGAGCCGGAGACATACGGCTGCTTCGAGCGGCAGTTCATCCCGGTGCTGGTGCATGAGCTGGCCGCCCGCAACTCCCGCATCTTCACCAAGACCTCCGAAAAGGAGGAAGCGCTGCGCGTGCTGCAGCGGGCAGAGATGGCCAGCTCGCTGGCCCAGCTTTCCGCCGGCATTGCCCACGAGCTCAACAACGCCGTGGGCGTGCTCTCCCGCCGCACCGAATTCGTGGCCGACAGCCTCCAGGAATACCTGGAGGACGACGACAAGAACAATGCCCTGCTCTTCTCCTACGGTTTTGAGGATAACTCCTTCATCTCCGCCCAGGAGCTGCGCAGCGCGGCCCGTTACTACGAACGCGAGTTCAAGCTGCCGCAGGAAGCCGCCAAAGTGCTTGCCCACATCTTCCCCAACACGGAAGACGGCGAGAAGCTCTCCGGCCGCTTCATCCGCAACGTGAAGAAGAACTACCGCTTCTGGGAGCTCGGCCACGACCTGCGCGACATGCGCATGGCCTCCAAGCTGGCCACCGGCATTGTGCGCGCCGTGAAACTGCTGGGCGGCGGCAACAGCACCCGCGAGCCCGATACCAGCGTGGAACAGAGCGTGACTGATGCCCTGAACCTCCTGCACAACAAGCTCAAGCGCGTGAGCGTCACTACTCACTTCGCCCCCATGCCCGGCATCACCGCCGATATCACCGAGCTGGTGCAGGTCTGGAGCAACATCATCAAAAACGCCTGCGATGCCATGGAACAGGGCGGCACAGAAGCCCCGGCCATCCGCATCACCGGCGAGTGCTGCCATGTGCAGGGCGTGCAGCTCCTGCCCACGGAATACGTCTCCGTGACCATCGCCAACAATGGCCCTGCCATTGACGAAGAAAACCTCAATAAAATATTCAACCCCAATTTCACCACCAAGAAACTGGGCCTGGATTTCGGGCTCGGTCTTGGCCTGGCCATTGTCCGCCGCGTGGTAGACAGCTACAACGGCACTATCGAAGTGCGCAGCAACGACCAGGAAACCTCATTCACCATCAACATCCCCACCACTCAATTCAATGGAAACGCTTAATATCATCTGTGTAGACGACCAGCAGGAAGTGCTGGATTCCGTAATGCGCGACCTGCGCCCCCTCACCAGCCATGTGCGCCTGGAGGAAGCCTCCAGCGTGGCAGACTGCATGCAGCTCATTGACCAGATTGACGATGACGGCGACCATGTGGCCATCGTCATCTCTGACCAGGTGATGCCCGGCGAGACCGGCACCGAGCTGCTGGGCAAAGTGGCCAGCGACCGCCGCTTCACGAAGACCCGCAAGGTGCTGCTCACCGGCCAGGCCACGCATGCCGATACCATCAACGCCATCAACGACGGCCACATCGACAACTACATCGAGAAGCCCTGGCAGCCCGAGAAGCTGCTGGCCACGGTGAAGCGCCTGCTCACCCTCTATGTGCTGGATGCCGGCCTGGACCACACCGAGTACATGCCCGTGCTGGATCCGACCACCCTCTTCACCAAGCTGCGCTGAACACCATGAAAGCCGCAACTCTCTCCCTGGCACTCGCCGGCGCCGCCTGCGCCGGCGATGCCATCACCCTGAATACCAAGCCCACCCCCACCGACTGGGTGGAAGCCGTGAAACAGGCCCTGGTGGTCTACGAAAACAAGGACACCTTCATCACCAAGGTGGCGCTGGTCACCCGCCAGCAGTGGCAGATGGGGGTGGTGCAGCCCAATGGCAGCAACGGTCTGCACCTCGCGAAAGGCGCCACGCCTTACAACGATGAGTTCCGTCGCAACTGGATTGGCGCCAATGTGTACACCCGCACCGGCACCCAGTTCCACACCTACGTGCGCATCGGCGGTCTGCCCGTGCGCGACACCTACTCCGGCGGCCGCACCAGGAAGAACTACTCCTACACCGGGTTCTATGATATCTGGCTGAAGCAGAACATCTCCGCCGTGAAGGGTCTCAGCGTGCGCGCCGGTAAGTTCGCACCGAGCTTCACCTCCGACTTCCGCATGTCCAACGCCAGCATTCCCTGTGTGGAGCGCTCCTACGTGGCCAACCAGTTCGCGATGGATACCAACTGGGGCGTGGAGGTGAACTACACCTCGCCGGATAAGAAGAACATTCTCTACCTTCAGGTCATGGCCAACGACCGCGCCTGCAGCTCCTGCAACCACGGCCACGGTGATAAATACTCCCGCGGCGAGGGCTTCGACGGTGAGTTCGGCTGGGAGGACAAGTGCTTCGCCATCATCGGCGCCACGCACAAGTTCAACGTGACCGAAAGCGGTTACCACGCCATCTCCGGTGAATATGCCCACGATTTCAACAACGCCTACCACGGCCGCCGCAAGCCCGGCGCCAACAACTACGGCATCGACTTCAAGGACGCCGTCTCCCTGGGCTATGAAATCAAGCACAACAAGCTCACCTTCACCACCAACCTGGTGGCTGCCTTTGAGCAGCAGGATGGCAACGGCACCAACAACATCGGCCTCCAGCTCCAGCCCGTCTACGCCGTGCACCCGCATGTGGACCTCGTCTTCCGCTACACCGGCATGACCGGCCACGACGCCTGCAAGCTCGGCGCCGACCGCTACATCTGCACCCAGACCGGCGGCGCCTCCTGGGTGGACAGCCTGCACGCTTTCTACCTCGGCGCCAATGTGTATGCCTCCGCCAAGCACAAGGACGCCGCCAAGATTATGTTCGGCGCAGAGTACACCACCGCCCGCAAGGACGGCAAGGACTACTACAACGGCTGGGAATTCACCACCGCCCTGCGTTGCAACTTCTAAGCACCGTAAAGAGCTTTTTTCAATCCCCCGCTGCCCACCAGGCCAGCGGGGGATTCTGGTATTCTGAAACAAAATCTTTATCGCTGAAACGAAAAGAAATTTTCAATCTTTACAGCTGTGACGTAAAGATTTCTAAATTCTTTCTTGCTACGCCGTAAAGAATTTGCTATAAAATCAGCATGAACCCGCACCTCCGTCAAATATTCACTGAATTGATAGCAAGCAGTCAGGAGGAGGAACTCCATGGCGGCAGCCGGAGGGATTTGGAACTATCAGCCCTGGAAAGTAAGATAACCGTCTGCGTGGGGGTGCGCCGCTGCGGCAAATCCACGCTGATGCAACAGCAGTTCCAGGCCCTGGCAGAACGAGGAATACCGCGCGAGAACATGCTCATGCTGAACTTCGCAGATGAGCGACTTGCCAATATGGGGAATGAAGGCTGGAACGAGCTGTACGAAACCTATTACAGCATGTATCCGCAGAAGCGAAGGAAAGAAAAGGTGTATTTCTGCTTCGATGAAATTCAGATGCATCCGCACTGGGAACTTTTTGTGGAGCGGCTGCGTCGTGAGGAGAATTGTGAAATTTACATCACAGGTTCCTCCGCTGCCATGCTGAGCCGGGAAATCCACACCGCCCTGCGTGGGCGCTCGCTTTCCTGGGAATTGTTCCCCTTTTCCTTCGGAGAATATCTGGAGCGTCGCGGGATACCCCGAAGCGGTTACGGCACCAGCCGCAAGCTGGCAGTGCAGAACGCATGGTCGACCTATCGGGAAGAAGGAGGATTCCCTGAAGCTTACGGAATAGCACCCAACTGGCGCATACGCCTGCACCAGGATTACTTTGATGCCCTTCTTTACCGCGATGTAGTGGAACGCTACAACATAAGCCAGCCGCTCGTCCTGAAACAGCTGGCTCGCCGCATGCTGGGTAGTATTGGAGCTCAACTTTCCATCAACAAACTCAGCAACGATTTCCGCAGCAGCGGCATCAGCATCAGCAAGGAAACAATCCAGCAATACATTGCCTGGCTGGAGGACGCCTATTTCCTGTTCTGCATCCCGGCTTGTTCTGCTTCAGCTAGCGAACGTTTCCGCCTCATGCGTAAGGTCTACTGCATCGACCACGCTATGGTGAAGTCACTTTGCGGTACATTCAGCGAACTACAGGGCCAGATGCTGGAGAACATGGTGTTCCTTTCCCTGCGCCGCAACACCCCTGAGGTATACTATTACAAAACCCAGGCAGGCCACGAGGTAGACTTCCTCGCCGTTCACCCCAGCACTCACGAAAAACTACTGGTGCAGGTCTGCGCCCGCATGGATGCCCCCGAAACCCGCCAACGTGAACTGCGAGCCATGACCGCAGCAATGGCAGAAACAGGATTGAATAAGTCCATCATCGTGACTGAATCGGAAACCGGCGAAATCAACACCACACAAGGAAATATCACGCTCATCGCAGCCCCAGAGTATCTGAGCAGACAAAATGCCGGATTTGATTACTGAAATTTCTATGAAAACGAGAATCTTCCGCCTACTTACAGCCGCCCTCTGCGCCCTGGGGCTCAGCGGGTGCTACACCCAGCTGCACCAATATGCCTGGCAACGCGCCAAGGTGGTGGACGAGGCCTGGTTCCAACCGGCAGAGCCGGAACTCTACCAGGCCGGCAGTAGGTTTTACACCAAGGCTTACCACGGCCCGGGGCGCGGGTGCTATGCGGGATACCCCTTCCACTGGGTCATGCTGAGAGGCACCGGCATGGCCACCTTCTGCCCCGATGAGGAGAAGATGGAGACCGTCTACCTACCGCTCACAGAACAAAGCGCCGCCGATGTGCAGAACTCACTTGATAAAGGCGCAGATTATGTGACGCATGTCGAAATCCGCGCCGATTCCGGCGGCGACCTGAAGCAACTCCCGGCCACTGCACGCCTGCTGCCGGTGAAAGCCTTCCTCAGCCTCGGCGTGACTGCTGACCGCACGCTGAAAAACCACCGCATGCACCCCCGGACCGATGCGCACAAATACTACGCCTACCCGCTGGGTGCGCTCACCGCAGTGGCAGTGGACGCCCCCCTGAGCATTGCCGGCACCGCAGTTACCGTGGCAGCCGGAGTGGCCGCCCTGCCCATAGGCCTCACCTACCGGCTCATCGAGGCCTGCCTGCCGGAAAAGAAAGGTGAATAGTTATTGATGCGGCATTTATTGGCTCATTCCTCCTCATCCTCCTGGTGGTGGCGGGCTTTGTACACCGCGCAGCCTATGCCCCAGGAGGCGGCCACCCACCCCAGCAGCAGGAAGAACAGCGCATTGTACCTGGCATGCCGGTGCAGGAAACCGGGCTTCCGGTACACAATGCGCAGGAGTTCCCCCGGCTCCACCTGCCAGATATGCAGGGTAAGCAGAATCAGCACCCCCAGCACCAGTGCCGCCGCCAGCACATAATACCCGCGGCGGCGGGCCTCCGCATCATCCACCCAGGCATTGTAGCACACCAGGCCCAGCAGCAGCATTTTGGAAGAAGCCCCCTCTCTGCTCGATAAATTGATGTTTGTCGTTGTCGGGGCACGGGACTTCAGTCCCGAAATAACGGTGCTTCCAATCGGGACTGAAGTCCCGTGCTCCGAACGAGTGATAAATCAACCGCACCGGGATTTCTCACCGGTGCGGTTGTATAAAATATCAGGCTTTCAGGGGTTGAATCAGGCCTCGGCAGCGGCTTCCTCAGCGGGAGCCACAACCTCACCCTTCACCACGAGCACCACCTTCACAGTGGCGGTCACCTGGGTGTGCAGCTTGGCAGCCACCTCGTAGGTGCCGGACTTCTTGAGCGGCTTCTCCAGCTCAATGGCGTGGCGGTCGATTTCGATGCCCTGAGCGGCCAGGCCCTCAGCAATCTGCTGGTTGGTGATGGCGCCGAACACCTTGCCATTCTCGCCGGCCTCGAGGGTCAGGTTGACCGTGACGGCAGCAATCTTGGCAGCAATCTCCTGGAAGTTGGCCAGCTCGGCGGCCTCGCGCTCAGCGCGCTTCTTCTGGAGCATGTTGATGAAACGCTGGTTGGCGGGAGTAGCCTCGAACGCAAGGCCCTGAGGAATCAGGTAGTTGCGGCCGTAACCAGCCTTCACGGTAACGAGGTCGGCTTCACAGCCCAGACCTTCAATCTTCGTAGCGAGAATAACATTCATGTTTGCCATAACTCAGTAATATTGGGTTTGGTGAGCCGCAAAGATGCACCAAAACCGCCTGAAAGTCAAGCCAAAAATGAATTTATCTGCCGGCATTTACCCCTTGAAAGCATGAAAAAAAATAAAAAGTGAAATAATTTTTCCGCTGGAAACCGTCTATAGGGAGAAAGCACAAAAACTGCCATGAAACCACATCTCCCTGCGCTTCTGTACGCGGCCCTGCTTGCTGCGATAGCCCCTGTATCCGCCACGGCTGAGCCCGCCACCTACGGGAAACTCATTTCTGCGGAGCAGATTACCATCACCTCCACCGGCCCGCTTGCGCTGAATTATTACGGGCACCAGAGCGTGCCGGATGCCACGGAAAAGGACTGGGTCCTGACTCTGACAGCCAGCGACTTATCACCCACCGGCACCCAGGTTTCATCATCTCGCACCGCACAGCTGATAGATAAGGCGGGATTCATGACAATAGTGGAAAATGAGAGCGATTGGCGTGTAGAACCGCACGACAATGCTTTCCAGATTGGCATTGCGCCGGACGGCGACCTTTTTATCGCCTTTGAATCAACGGCCCGGAAAGGGGTCACGCACGTGCTGAATAACAGCAACAACTTCCGGTGGACACACGTAGACGAGGTCAGCGTCACCCTCTCCTACAATGCCGCCAGCGGAAAACTGAGTCTGGAGGGGGGCAGCATCAAACGCACAGACAACGGCAACAGCCAGGTATTCAACGGCATTGACAACCTGGATTACCAGGTGAATGATAACTTCTTTTCTGCAACCATCCACGGCATGGATCACCCGCGCTTCAAATCAGGGACCGGCGGCACCCTCGTCTCCACCCTCATTTCAGAGAGTGGAGACGAGGGCTGGAAAATATCCGGCACTGCGGGCATTCAGGAGCTGCAGGGCGGCAGCTACTCTGACCGCGCCCTGCAAAGCTCAGACAAGATACAGTTCACTGGGGTCCACGGCATCCTCTACACCAATTCGGACTATACATTGGAAAACGAAATATCCGCATCAGCCGCCCTGGATGCGCTGGAAGAGGGCACAGCTATAGGTTTCGGGGCCGCAGCCGGTAAAACCCTCACCGTGACCCAGGGCACCGCCGCCATCAATGATGCAGAGGCCGGCACCCAGGTGGATGTGCTCCACATCGTGGGTGAAGGCACGGTAAAGCTCAGCTACAGCGGAGAAAACTCAGCGGATCTGAGTGCGGTACAAGTGCGGCTTGCCGATTCTGCCACACTGGAAATTGATGACAGCGGCACGCTGAGCGATGAGGGCGCACAAATTGCGCTGCATGCGGGGCGCTTCTCCCGGGATGCCGCCATCGTCAAAAGCGGCAAGGCGACTGATTTGGTACTCCGGACAGGAGAGGCCACCACGAGCCTGAAACAAATCACCAACACCCAGGGCAACCTGGATATCACCGGAAACGGGCTCCTGCAGGTGCAGAACCTCACGGCAGAGCATGGCAGCATCAGCCTCGATTCCGACACCACCTGCACCGGCACCCTGGCCGCAGCAGGCAAAGTCCGGGTAAGCGATGCAAGCGCAGCCAGAGTTCATCATCTCAACGCCGGCGAGCTGGAGGTAGCCGCCCGCGGCAGCTTAACCGCCACGGGCTCAGCAGAAATAAGCGGTTCGGTTCAGCTTGGCGGCACGGTGCAGATGAATACGCTGAAAGCCGGCACCATCACCATGACCGGCAGCGGCACCCTGGAAAGCAGCAGCATCAGCGCGGCAAGTATCACAGCCGGTGGTGTTTCTGCCAGCTGCGGCAGCACTGCAACGCCCCTGTTCAGCAATGGGGTGAGGCTGGATGAAAGCGGCATCACGGCAGGCAGCATGAGCGGCGCCACCCTGGAAGTGGCCGGCACAGAGGTGCTGCGAGCCGCCTCCACCGACAGCAGCATCAGCATCTCTGCCACGAGCATTCAGGCAGAGGGCTCAGTGACCGCCGCAGAAGTACGCCTCTCCCCGGTCTGCACCATAAGAGCGGCCCGGCTCCAGGCTGATGCGATGAGCGTTGAGGGCAGCGCAACCAGTCTCTCCGGCGCTACGCTCACCGGTGTGCATTCCCTTTCCGGCACGGCTGCCTCCGTCAAATCAGTAGAGGCGGACTCCATCACCCTGGCAGATGGGTACCAACTCAGCGCCGACTCCATCAAAGCCACCCACCTCTCCGTCGGAACACATGCAGTCATTCATGGTGCCACCATCACTGATACCCAGGTGATTGTCGGCAATGAGGCGAGTCTGAACCAGGTGACACTGGGGAGCGGCTCCACCCTCCAGAGCACGCAGATGAACATGAACGGACTGGTCGTGAGCCAGGCGTTCGGCGGTGCATCCGGGCAGGCCTTCCGCAAAGGGGAGCACGTTGACTCGCTGGTACTCACAGGCAAAACCACGGAAAACGATATTGCCCTCTCCTATGTGGTGTTGAACGGCGAGGCGCTTGATTTCTCCGGCAGCAGCAGCACAAACCAGGCAGAGCACCGGATTCTGCTGGCAGACGGCACCATCTCATACGATACCAACCCCGCCAATTATGAGCTTTACATCCAGTCATATACACGGGCCCGGCTCGAATTGTCAGGCGGCAGCCTCATCATTCGCGGTTACCGGGATGAAGAGGGCATCAAGAACGAACTGACCGATACCGCCAACAGAAAGCTCACCCTGGCCGCACTGGATGAAACAGGCGGCAGCGGAGAAGCCGCCTGGCTGAAATCCTATGTAGGCCACGTCAATCGCTACACCCTGGCAGAGCGCAAGCAGGTGCTGGATGCCATTTCCGGGGCCTCCACAGCAGCACTGGCAGATTCTCAGCGCCTCGGCATTCAGGATTTGCAGAGCAAGCTGCGCAACCGCATCATCCAGGCCGGTGGCGGCACCAATGCCGGCCTGACCACCGACTGGGAGTATGTGGGGCTTCAGGCCTGGGCCCAGGCCGATGGCAGCTTCTCATCCTCCAAAGGCAGTGGAGATGAATGCGGCTATGACTACAATGCCATGGGCGCCACGGTGGGTGCTAACCTGGACCTGAGTGCCCGGACCGTTGCAGGGCTTGCCTTCAGCGCATCATACGGAGAAATCGATTCTGATGGAGCCGACCACGCCCGGGGCAACAACGATGCGCGGTACCTGAGCCTCTTCGCCCGCCACCAGCAGAACCACTGGGTGCATATGCTGATTCTTTCCGCAGGCTTCAACGAGATGGATCTGGAGCGCTCTGTCTCAAGCTACTCGGCCTCGGGGGATACCAAGGGCTCCTCACTTTCGGCATACTACGAAACCGGATACACCATCGGGCTGAATTATGAGTACACCCACATTCTGCAGCCCATGGTGAGCATCAGCCTCACCTCTGCCAAGGTGGATAGCTACACCGAATCCGGCAGCCTGGGTAATGCTGCCCTGACCTACGATGGCGACAACTACCTGTACGGGAAAATCGGCTTGGGCGCCCGCTACCAGGGCGTGCTCTACGAAACCATCCACGAACGCAACGCAGTTCTCGAAACCCGTGCCCTCGTTACCCGTGATTTCGGTGATACCACAGATACGGCCCGGGTGGCCCTGGGTAGCGGCACCTTGCACGAAGTCACAGGGGCTGATACCTCCGGAACCGGCTTTGAACTCGGCTTTGGTATCTCCATCCCGGTAGAACAGCACACCACCCTCTATGCTGACGCCGACCTGAGCATCGCGCCGGATTACACCGCCCTGCGTGCCAACGTCGGCATGCGCTACGATTTCTGATTGGTCATTGCAGAATAGCCATCCACCCCTGCCCGGCAGCCGCCGGGCAGGGGTTTTCGAAAATAAATCCTCCGCTCCCACGGGGAGAGCGGAGGATTCAGCATATCCGGGAAGTGCGCGTATTACCTGGCGTTCATGATTTCCTCCATGGGGAGGATGATGAAGCCGATACCGCGGTTGCCGTTCTTGCCATTGTTGTGGCAGGTTTCGTAGATAACGCCGAGGTGGTCCTCATCCACCATGGCCTGGCAGGAATAGCCCATGCAGCGGCGCACATCGTAAAGCAGGCCGGTGTTCCAGGTCTTGCCGTCGTCCCTGGAGACACGCACGGTCATGTTGCTGCGGCCATTGATGCGCGGGTTGGAGAAGAGGAGCATCTTGCCGTACTTCGCGGAATCCACGGAGATGATGGACCCCTGGCAGGTGGGCTCGCTGAGGCCCTTGTTGTTGGTCTCATGCGGCTGCCAGGTCTTGCCCAGGTCGCGGGTCACATACACGATGCGGCGGCCCTGGTAGGCCTCGTTGCGGCAGTTGATCATGATAGAGCCGTCCTGCAGCTCCACCACCTGGCATTCGGAGGTGGCGTGGGGCACGCCATTGCCATAGACCCAGTTCTTGCCGCCATCCGTGGAGTAGCAGATGGTGCTCATGCAGCGGGGCTTGGCCGCGCGGTCCCAGATCTGGGCGGGGAAGACGATGACGCCCTTGCTGGTCACTATACCGTTACCCGGGCCGGCGAGGATGGTGGTCCACTCCTCCTTCTTAATCTGGCGGGTGGGGTTCACATAATCCTTGCACCAGGTCTTGCCATCGTCATCGGAATAGACCATACCCCACTGGCCGGTCTTATCCTTATCCCAGCCGGTCTTGGAGGTCCAGAGGGAAGCGCCGCCGCTGAAATGGCACACCAGGGACTGCATCCAGATGCGGCCATTGGCGGGGTCCTGCAGGATGCAGGGGTCGCCGCAGCCATTGGCGTGGCCGGGGCCGGCATCCATGCTCACCTCCGGCATGGTCCAGGACTGGCCACCATCCGTAGAGCGCACCGTGGCCACATCGATATCTGCGCAGAGGTCGCCCTCGTGGTGGTAGCGGGCATCAAAGCAGGCCACCAGGGCGCCTGAGGCGGTGCGAATCATGCCGGGAATGCGGAATGCCACGCAATGGCGAGGGTCTGCCCCATTCGGCTGGTTGCCCACAGCATCACCGGGGAAAGCCAGCATGGTGCCGATACGCTGGGTAACAGTCGCATCCCCCAGGTCATATTCCTTGCCATCCACCGTGGCCTTCACGCCGCTGAAGCTCACCGTGGAGCCGATGGGCGCACTGCCTGCGGGGGTCACATCCAGCCACAGACGGCTGGTGCCGCCATCCAGAGCAGCATCCGCCTTGATTACCACCGTGCCATCAGCCAGCGGCACACCGGTGCCATAAGCCGTGCTGTGGCTGAAATCCATACCATTCTCGGTACCGCTACGCAGGGTCACCCTGGCCACGCGGGCAGGGTCGGAAACCTTCAGCACCACCTTCTCCACCGATTTGGGGTCGTGGGCGCCCACGGTGTCCACCTCCACAGCCAGGGCCGGGTTGAACACCGCACGCTTCATGATGGGGTACACGCCCGGATTGTGCAGCTTCACGCCCTTCACCACCATGGGGCCGACCATCAGGGTCAGGTCATCCAGCAACACCCCGCCACCGGCAGCGGTATCCGAC
Organism: Akkermansia sp.; assembly: GCA_017435365.1. Taxonomy (GTDB): domain Bacteria; phylum Verrucomicrobiota; class Verrucomicrobiia; order Verrucomicrobiales; family Akkermansiaceae; genus Akkermansia. The sequence continues at coordinate 23,869 of JAFSFD010000007.1, forward strand.
TCCAGCCGCAGAGAAGTGGTGCCGGCGGGCATGAGCCACTTCAGCTGGTTATGATAACCGCCCACGCCGCTCTTCTCGATGCGCAGCACCTCTTTCTCCCCTGTGGGAGATACAGCAATAATGCGGAAACTGAAAGGATTGCGGATTGTCCAGCGCTCCATCCAGCAGCTGCCGGGGGTCTCAGTCTCCAGCGGCTTGACCAGCTGCAGCGTCACGCTGCGCTTCTCGCCACCCAGCAGGCGCAGCGCCTGGGCACTGTCGCGGCCATGCCCGCGGTTAATCTCAACATTCCCGGGCTCAGCAGTCAGTTCACCGTATGAAGTTCCCAGCTTAGTGAAGGCACCTGCCGGCTGCTTCTCAAAATGTTCGGTAGCACTTGCCAGCCCGCAGGCCAGCATTGCTAAAATCAGTTTCTTACACATGCTTGCGAGTGTAGCACAGCCCTGCTCGCTCTGGCAAGTAAAAACGGGGTGATTTTTTGCTTGGAATCAACGACAAATGGGAATTTGTGGGGGAACTCTGTCGGAGCACGGGACTTCAGTCCCGATTGGAAGCACCGTTATTTCGGGACTGAAGTCCCGTGCCCCGACAACGACAAACATCAATTTATCGGGCTCTGTACTCAAACTTTGGGAGACGTGTGGCATTCAGGAAGCGCCTGATGATACAAAGGTCCGGTGTTATTTCTTTTTCTTACCTTTCTTCCTGCCCTTCCCGCCTTTTCTGGACTTCTTAGGCTTCTCGGCATCCGCCTCCTCATCGGCGGCTTTCAGCTTGGCAGCCCTGGCCTTCACCTCCTTACCGGTCACGATGGTTTCCAGCGGGATGCGGATGAAGCCGATGCCGCGGTAGCCGGTTTCGCCATTGGTATGGCAGGTTTCGTAAATCACGCCCACGTGGTCAGGGTCGGTCATGGCGAGGCAGGAGTAGCCCATGCAGCCGCGCACATCATACAGCACGCCGCTGCTCCAGGTCACGCCGCCATCCTGCGAGGCGCGCACGCTCATGTTACTGCGGCCGTGAACCCAGGGATTCGAGAAGAGCAGCAAGTCGCCATACTTCTTACTCTTCACCGAAATAAGCGAGGCCTGGCAGGTGCAGTCATTCAGCGTCTTGAGGTTGGATTCATGCGGCTCCCAGGTCTCGCCCAGGTCGCGGGTCACATAGACCACTCGCTTGCCGGTGCGCGCCTCGTTGCGGCAGTTGAGCATCAGGGTGCCATCCGGCAGCTCCGCCACCTGGCATTCAGAAGTCTTGGCGGGAATGGGCGGGGCCATCTTCCACTTCCTGCCGCCGTCCTCGGAGTAGCAGATAGTGCTGCGGCACACCGGGTCAGCGCCGTTCTGCCAGATCTGGGCAGGGAAGACGATGACGCCCTCTTTCGTGCAGATACCATTACCCGGGCCGGCCAGAATGAGGGTCCATTCATCCTTCTTCACCTGCCTGGTCACATTCATGATTTTGCTCCAGGATTTTCCCTCGTTATCCGAATACACCATCTCCCACTGGCCGGTTTTCGAGGGGTCTGTACCCTTGCCGGAGGAATTAATGGCGCGGCTGCCGGGGCCGAAGTGGCAGGCCAGCGCCTGCATCCAGATGCGCCCCTTCTTATCCTGCAGGATGCAGGGGTCGCCGCAGCCATTGGCCATGCCGGGGCCGGAGTCCATGTTCACCTTCGGCAGGGTCCAGGTCTGGCCGCCGTCCGTAGAGCGCACCGCCGCCACATCAATATCGCGGCAGAGGTCCACCTCGTTTTCATAGCGCGCATCAAAACAGGCAACCAGCGTGCCCTTGCGCGTCTGAATAATGCCCGGAATACGGAAAGCCGCGCAGGGGCGTGCCGCCCCCTTCAGCTGCGCCACGTCCTCACCGGGGAAAGCCAGCATGATGCCGATGCGCTGCGAAACCGGCTCCATCTCCGCCTTCACCACCTTTCCGCCGATGGTGGCTTTCACGCCCCGGATGGTGACTTCCGAACCGATGACGGATTCCTCACTGGGTTCCACATCCAGCCAGAAGACGGTCTCACCGCGCTCCAGCCGCCCGGTGGGTTTGATGCTCACCACCTTGCCCTCTTTCGGCTCGGCAGAACCAAACACGACACTATCCTTGAAATTCGCCTTATCATCCCCGGTGCGCAGAGTTATCCTTGCCACCTGGCCGGGGTCCTCCAGTGTCACCTCCAACTTATCAAACTTCTGAATCCCCCTGGATTCATCCGTCTGAATCGTCACCTTCACCGCAGGGTTGAACCTGGCCCGCTTCATCAGCGGCCACACCCCGGGGTTCGTCACCGTGAGAGAATTCGCCAGGGTCTCAGCCCCCAGCACAAGTCCGCCCACCAGCATCGTGGCAAAGAATTTATGAAACATGCTGGCACTATAGCAGATGGCTCTGCCCAACACAAGCCGAAAGTTCAAAGCAGCACAGCAGTGCCGCTTCATCAAAGAACCAGCAGCTCGCGCAGGGTGGCGGTGAGCTGCGCGGCGGGCATGCTCACCATTTCATCCTCGGTGAGGCCGCTCTTCTGGCGCCAGCGCACAATGCGGCTGAGCAGCTGCAAGTGCCACTCCGGGCACTCCTCCGGCACCACGATGAGGAACACCAGACGCGCCGGGCAACCCTGCCAATCCACACCGGGAGTGCTGCGGGCCAGATAGACGGCGGGCTGGGTGAGCCCGAACACGCGGGCATGCGGAATCGCCAGGCCATAGCCGAGGTAGGTGCTGTCCTGAGCCTCGCGGTCCAGCGCCGTGTTCACCAGCGTGCGCTTGCGCCAGCCGGTCAGTTCTGCCAGCTCACCGGCCATGAGGCGCACCAGCTCCACGTGGGCTACCCCGGTGGGTAATTCATCCTCGCGCACCCAGACCAGCGTTTCGTTGCTCAGCTCACCTTCAAACATGATGCTTCAAGGTATACCACCCCGCCCCGCAAAATGCAAGAAAGCATAAGTATTATGACAAATGGAATGCCCCCGCCATTCGCCGGCGGGGGCATCCGCTACAAAAGCTTTCGCGGCTTATCAGAAGGAGCGGGAGGCAGAAATATAGAGGTTCTGGTCCAACTCATCACTGCGGAACTCGATACCATAACCGGCATCTGCGCTCCAGCGGTGATTGATTAACCAATCGCTACCCGCATTGAGCTGCAAGGAGACGCGACCGGGATCCGCAGCGGATTCATTGAACGAGCCCACCTTGCTGGCAGCACGCACCTTGGGTGTCTGGCGCAGCATATCCACGCCCAGGGCAGCAGAAGCATAAGGAATCAGCACCTGGCCATTGCGCAGCCGCAGGGAACGATGCGCCCGGGCACCCACCAGCAGCTCCAGATTGCGGTACTTATCCACGCAGGAGTAATCAACGGCTGTGTAGCCCATCTCGCGCAGGCCATCCATATCGGCCATCGTGTATTCCAGCCCCACATAGGGGGTGATGATGGTGCCGTAGCGCCACCGGTAGTTGCGAGAAACAGTCACGCCCAGGGCCCAGGCGGTTTCATCCCAGCAGGCGCGGAAGCGCTGGCCGTTGCCCTTGGCAGTGCGGCTGCTGGTGCAGTCATACTTGCCATAGCTCAGGAAGGCATCCACATTCACGCTGTGCTCGTCATACCCCTGCGGCAGCTGGCAGATGCGGCCATAGAGGCCGAAATGCACACCATCCTGCTCAATCTTACCGGCATAATAGGTGTAGTTGCCGCGGTCAGGCTTCATATCACCATAGCTGGCGCCCAGCGCCACACCCACAATAGCGTTGTATTTCTGCACGCGGGTGTCCATGCCCACAGCATAGCCCAGCGTGTCGCTGTCGAACCCGGTGCGGCGCCCGCTGCCGGAAACATTCATATTGTGGAAAAAGGCAGCACCCCACACATTGGAATCCCACTTGCGGTAGTCATCCACGTGCGAAAGCGCAGCGCGACCGAAACGGCTCGTTGTGCCGGCAGCCGCCAGCAGGGTATTCGCCAGGCGTGCGCTATCTGCAACCTGATTATTCTCAATGATATCGTACACATCATCGTATGCGATGAGACCATCACCGGAAAGGCCCGAGAGACCATACCACACATCATCCACCACGGTGAGGGTACCATCCCTGAACAAATCATCCTTGTACCACATCAGCCCCTCCTCCAGCTCCGGCAATTCATCCACATCCAGCACATAGGTACCGCTGATACTGCCTTCCGTGGTATCAATCAGAGTGATGGAGGCCCCGCGCTGAAACTTACCGTTCAAGGCCGTTTTATCCGTGGCGCCGGCGGCATCCACATAGTCAATCGTGATGGTTACCATGTCGCCGTAGTTGGCATGCCCCACCAGCTTCAGCTGGCTGAACTTGCCGGTACCCACGGCATTGGCCGCGCTGAAATCATAAGCTGCATCTGCCGCAGACAAGGTGAAGTTCATCTCCACCGCTTTTCCTGTGGTGCTGTTGCGCCCGGCTTCCACCTGTTCGATGGCGAGCACCCCCAGGCGATTATCCGGCGTGCACCCGACCTGCAACAGGCCACCCTGCATCTTCACATTGGTGAGCTTGCCGGTGCCACAGATAGCACCATTGACCACCGGGCGGCTCTGCAGCCCGAGTTTCTCCCGGGCTGCCTCACCCACATGAATAACGTAGGTGTTCTCGTCATAGTCGTTGCTTACTGTAAACTTAGCTGTTATGGTGGTCTTATCTTCAACGTCACCCAGTTCCACCTCTGCCTCATCCAGCACTAGTGTTGCCCCCTCCATATCCAGGGAACAGCCGATGTATGCCTTGGTGTTCTTCAACGTTGCTTTCTCTCCGGCAGAAATCTTCAGCACATCTACCGTGCGGTAGAACTTGACCTCATTGTTCACCTCCACCGCGCGCTCATTCAACGATATTTCGCCGCCACTCAGCACAGTGTCATTCCCCAGTTCCAGCACAACACCCTCATTCCCCCGCACCAGCACCCTGGAAGCGGAATCTTCCACCTGGCTGACCAGCGTGCTCACCCGCACCTGCCCCTGCTCCACCTCTGTCCCGACAGCGTAGATAATATCATTGTAGCCCGATTCCGAATGCTTGGAGCTCAGGTACTTCTTCTGGGATACGGTCAGTATTTCTGAACCCTCACATTCAACCACATCCTGCTTCAGCTTCAGGGTGCTGCCGGATACATCGGAATTGACTACATCCAGATTGACCACTTCAGAACTGACCTGGTAGCCATCCCCACTCAGGGTAGCTTCAGAACTCAGCACCGCTGCTTCTGCAGTCGCCACCACTCCCGCCAGCATTACGGCACATGCCTCTGTATAAAAAAAAGAACGCATATAGTTATATTTCAGTTACTATTAACCTGCCGCAAGGCATCTTATCAGTTTATTACTCTCAGTCAAGGCTATATGCACCTACATACACTATTATTTAACATTTCTTAGATTTTATCATCAAAAACAAATAAAAAACTGACTCTCAGGCGTCTTGACACCGGCGTCCGAATCATGCAGTATGGGCAGGACATGTACATACCCACGCAGGAAGAGAGATACAGCAAGGTAGCGCGGCTCACGCTGCTGCTGTGCGTGATTGTGCCCCCGGCCGTGGTCATGTGGCTGGCAGAGATTGCGGACCTGATGACCTGTGCCTATGCCTTCCTGCTGCCGGTGGCCATGCCGCTGGACTGGGCGGGTTTCAACAAGGTGGCGGCCATCTGCATCTCAGCGCTTATCCAGGGCATCATCTTCTTCTGGCTGGCCGTCACCAGGAAACTGAGCGCCAAGGCCAAAACCACCATAGCCATCACCTGGGGCATGAGCTTTGCGCTCATCCTCAGGCTTCTGATTGCCTTCTCCATATACCGCGCCGTGCGCGGCATGTGAGCCAGGTGAGAAATGCTTGATAAACCGGTCTTCAGCCGACAAGGGGGGAGCCGTAGTCGCGCTTGCCGAAAATGGCGGAGCCCACGCGTACGATGGTGGCCCCTTCCTCCACAGCCACGGCATAATCATGGCTCATCCCCATGGAGAGCTCGGGCAGGGGGAGCGGACCACGGGCACGCAGCAGCTCCGCCAGCGCCCGCAGCGTGCGGAAAGCCGGGCGGGCCCCCTCCGGGTCTTCCGTCGGCGCCGGGATGCACATCAACCCGCAGATTTCCAGGTTCGGCAGTGCCACCAGCTGCGGCCAGAGCTCCTGCACTTCCTGCGGGGTAAAGCCGTGCTTGCTCTCCTCGCCATCCACATTCACCTCCAGCAGGATGCGCCCGGTGCAACCCAGCTCACCCGCTATGCGGGAAACCGCCTCGGCCAGGCGCAGCGAATCCACCGCCTGCAGCAGCCCGAACCCCTGCTCCAGCGCCTTGCGCACCTTGTTGCGCTGCAGCGGGCCGATGAGGTGCCACTCGCAATCTGACGGCATCTCCGGCATCTTGCCCATGGCCTCCTGCAGCCGGTTCTCACCGAAAAGCCGCTGACCATCCGCATAGGCCTGCATGATATCCTCCACCGGGAAAGTCTTGCTCACCGCCAGCAGCTTCACGCTGCCCGCCGGCCGCCCTGCCCGCAGCTCCGCAGCCGCAATATTCGCCTTAATCTCCTGCAACTGGTCCTGAATGTACATGCCTGCATCTTACCATGAGCCCGCGCATGTTGGCGAGAAAAAAAAACAACGCCCACCCATCGGCAGGCGTTGCTGAAATACTTTTTTACAGGGGTATCAGGCCTCCGGCGCGGTCACCTTCTCCTCGGCAGGTGTTTCCTCAGGCTTGTCGGAGCCCTCGGGGCGCTCGCTGGCGGCGCTCACCATGAGCTCGCGGCCCATGAAGGGCTGGCCATGCAGCACCTCGGCGGCGCGCTTGGCGTCATCGAGCATCTGCATTTCCACAAAGGCATAACCCTTGCTCTTGTAGGTGCGGGGATTGTAGATAATCTCCACGCTGCGCACATTGCCGAAGCCCTTGAAGAGGTCCTCCAGCTCAGCCTCCGTAGCCTCGTAGGAGAGATTGCCTACATAGAGGCGGGCGTTGCGGGTGGGAGCCACGGAGGCGGGGCGGCGGCGCTTCTCCTGGCGGGCAGCGGGGTTGCCCCCCTGGTTGCTGCGGCCCTTGGCCACGCGCACGTTCTCCTTGGGTTTGCGTTTGTTGGTGTTGCGGTTGTCCTTGTCTTTGCCGGCATCCTTCTTCTTACCAAAGCCAAAGAAGCCGAGAATGCGCTGCAACAGGGAGGGCTTAGGGGCCGGAAGCTCCTGCGCGCGCGGCATACGGCGGCGATAGGGGCGGCCCTTGTTATTACGGCGGCGGCGGGCTCCCTGACCCTGCCGGCCTTGCGTATAATGTTCAGCCATATAGGTTATTGAATCGAATTACTATCGTATGGGGAATCATGCCCGGCTCTGCCTGTACATACCCGGCGGCCTGGGCATTCATATCTCAGGGCACAGTTTGCCCATACCCATGTTACTACACCCACACGGCTTGGCAAGTCTAAACCACGCCAGCAGCAGAACTATTTTAAATTTTGCGGAATTACTCAGTATATACACCAATTTATTGATGAGGCAATTAAAGATTGATGTGTTATCCGCATTGGTGGTGACGGACAAATGGGAATTTGTGGGGGACCATTGTCGGAGCACGGGACTTCAGTCCCGATTGGAAGCACCGTGATTTCGGGACTGAAGTCCCGTGCCCCGATGGCTACAAACATCAATTTGTCGTTGAGTCCAAGCAATATTCTTTAATTGCCGGAGCAATAAAGCAATTTACCATGCAAATCCGCAATCATATTGCAGAATTGCATGGTAAATACTTTTTTCAACAGGAAATTATTTTTTTGCAGTTTCCAGCGGCCAGCCGCCGCCGAGGGCGGTGCAGAGCTGGGCGAGTTTCAGGCGGATATTCTGGCGGGTGGAGATGATATTGAGCTCCGAGGAAAGCCAGGCGCGCTCGGCTGCAGCCACGCTCAGGAAGTCCGCCATACCTTCGTGGTGCAGGCGCAGGGAAAGCTCGGCAGATTCCTTGTTGGCGGCGCAGGAGGCCTCGTACTGCGGCAGCTGGCTGGTGAGCTTGGCGTACTCGATGAGGCAGCCCTCCACCTCGGCAAAGGCGGCAAGCACCGTCTTGCGGTAGCTCTGCATGCTGCTCAGCTGGTTGAGCTCCGCCTGTTTCACGGACTCATTGAGCGCCACGCGGTTCAGCAGGGTCTGGCTGGCGGAGGCGCCGAGATTCCAGGTGCTGTTCTGCCAGAACTGGGAGAAATCCGTGCCGGCCCCGGCAGAGGTGCTGCCGGTGAGCGAGAGTTTCGGGAAGAGATTGGCCACGCTCACGCCGATGCGGGCGGTGGCGGCATGCAGGTCGCGCTCGGCCTTGATGACATCCGGGCGGCGGCGCAGCAGCTCACTGGGCAGCCCGGTGGGCACCGAGGGCACCATGTTGTACACCTGCTGCGGCGGCAGCTTCAGCGCAATGTTATCCACCGTGGTGCCCAGCAGGGTGGCCAGGGTGGTCTCGCAGTTGCGGATAGTGGCCTCCTGCGCGGGAATCTGGGCGCGGGTGGAAGCAATCGTGGCGCGGGATTCAGAAAGGGCCAGCGCACTTTCCATGCCGGTGGCGTGGCGCTCCTGGGTCACCTTGTAGGTGCGCTCCTGGTAGGCCAGCTGCTCCTGGGCAATGCGCAGGCTTTCCTTGGCGGAAATCCACTGGAAATAGGCCGCGGCAATGCTGGAGGCCAGCGCGGTGCGGGTAGCGGCAGCGGCAGCCCTGGTGGAACCCAGTGCAGCAGCAGCAGCCTCTACCTCGCGGCGGGTGCCGCCCCAGATATCCGGGGTCCAGGAGGCAGAAAGCGCGCCATTCCAGCGGCCATGGGAGGTGGAGGTGGTGTAATCACCGCTGTTGGTGCCGCCAAAGCTCATCCCCACGCTGGGGAAGAGCCCGCTGCGGGTGGAGCGCAGGGCGGATTCCGCCTTCTCAATGGCCAGCGCCGCGCTCACCATGTCCGGGTTGGCGGCGAAACCGCCCTCTATGAGGCGGGTGAGCTGCGGGTCGCGGAAGCAGTGCCACCACTCATCCAGGGTAGCCTCCTCCGCACCGGGGGGCAGGTTATTCACCCAGGTGGCAGGCAGCTCGGGAGCCGTGGCGCCCATGAAATCCGGGCCCATCATGCAGGAACTCAGCAGGAAACCGGCAAATGTAAGAGGTAAAATACGTTTCATACAGGAAAAAAGGAGATTGGATTATTCGTGACGCAGCGCGTCGATGGGGTCGAGGCGGGAACCCTTCCAGGCCGGGTACCAGCCGAACACGATGCCGATGGCCGCCGCTACCGATACGGAAAGCACCATGGCCGATACGGAAACGGAAACCGGCCAGCCCATCTGCACACTCACCATGTAGGAAGCAATGCGCCCCACGATGATGCCGATGAAACCGCCGATGGTGCAGAGCAGCACCGCCTCCAGCAGGAACTGCCACATGATATCGCGCGGGCGGGCGCCCACGGCCATGCGCAGGCCGATTTCGCGCGTGCGCTCGGTGACAGATACCATCATGATGTTCATGATACCCACGCCGCCCACAACCAGCGAAATCATGGCCACGGAAATGAGCAGGCTGCTGATGGTGGAGGTGGTATCCGTCATCATCTTCACGAACTGGGAGCGGTCGCGCATGTTGAAGTCATCCAGCACACCGGGTTCCAGCCCGTGCTGGCGGCGCAGGATGGGGGTCATGGCATCCATGGCCTTGTTCGGGTCCTTGCCATCCAGCACCTGCACCGCGATGGAATCCACCGTGCGCGTGCGCAGCGGGTGCGGGGCATTCGTGTACGGCTGCAGATCGCTGCCGGGGTAGAAGCTCACCGAAGTGGTGGGGAATACATCTGTAGAGGAAACCTTGGTCGCGCTGGCGGCACCACCCTTGCTGATGACCGCAGAACCGCTGGAGCCCATGAGGCGCGTGCGGATGCTGGTCCAGGGCAGCATGAGGCAGTCGTCCTGGTCATTTCCCATGCCATCGGCGCCCTTGGATTCCAGCACACCAATGACGGTGAACACCACGTCCTTCACGCGGATATCCTTGCCGATGGGGTCGGTATCCGCATAGAGTTCCTTGGCAATGGTGCTGCCGATAAGGCACACGCGGCTGGCTTCATCCACCTGCTTTCTGGTAAACGCGCTGCCGGTGGCAACCTTCCAGCCTTCGATGGACAAGTACTGCTCATTGCCGCCCATGATGGAGCGCGGGCTCCAGTTCTGGTTGCCCACGATAATCTGCCCGCTGGCACGCACCACCGGGGAAGCGGCCTTCACGTATTCCGGGCATTCCTTCACCAGGGCATCAGCATCCACCGCATAGAGCGAGGCGCGGCCGCCCATGCCGGTATTCACGCCGGCGGTGCTCGTGGAAGCGCCGTAGATGGTCACCACATTCGTGCCCATGGAGGAGAATTTATCGGCCACCTGCTTCTTGGAGCCCTCGCCAATCTCCATGATGGCCACCACGGCGGCGATACCAATCACAATGCCGAGCACCGTGAGCGCCGCGCGCATGGGGTTGCGCACCAGGGCTTTCAGGCAGGTTACGAACAAGGTGTTGAATTTCATTTCTGAAGAGTGGCTGTGAGTTCATCCGATACGCCGTCCAGAATCAGGCCGTCGCACATGTTGATGGCGCGGTCGGTGAAGGCGGCGGTCTTGGGGTCGTGCGTCACGATGATGACGGTGATACCCTGCTTGCGGTTCAGGTCGCGGAACATGTTCATGACCTCCACCGAGGTGGTGGAATCCAGGTTACCGGTCGGTTCATCCGCCAGCAGAATGCCGGGGTTGTTGATGAGGGAGCGGGCAATGGCCACGCGCTGCTGCTGGCCACCGGAAAGCTGCGCCGGGGTGTGGTGCATGCGCTCCTTGAGCCCCACCAGGTCGATGAGCTCCAGCGCGCGCTTGCGGATTTCTGCCGTGCTCTTGGCCGGGTGGTAGTAGTAGGCCGGCATCATCACATTCTCCAGCGCGGAGGTGCGGGCCAGCAGGTTGAAGTTCTGGAACACGAAGCCGATGCGCTTGTTGCGCAGCAGGGCCCGCTCATTGGCATTCAGCCCGGCCACGTTGTGGCCGTCAATCCAGAACTCGCCGCTGGTGGGGTGGTCCAGACAGCCCAGGATATTCATGAGCGTGGACTTGCCCGAACCCGATGCCCCGGTGAGGGAGACGAACTCGCCGTCCTCGATGCGCAGGGAAATCCCCTTGAGCACCGGCAGGTCAATCTCCCCCAGGTGGTATACCTTGGTTATATTCTTCAGCTCAATCATGGCCGGAAACTCCTGGAGCTGCTTACATGGGCGGGCCGGGGCGGCCCTCCTTATCACTCTGGCCGGGCTTAGCCTCAGCCCCACCGGTGCCGCGCTGGCGGCGCTTCGGGCCATTCATGCCGAACAGGCCACCCTGCTTGCCACCCTTGGCAGCATCGCCGCTGAACATGGAAATACCCGTTACCAGCTCATCGCCGGGCTTGAGCTCCTGCCCTTCCGGCAGCGTCACCATGGAGCGCGTGCCATCCGAATCACCCTTGATGACGCGCACCGGCGCCACGGTGGTCTCGCTCACCTTGCGCCACACCAGCGCGGGGCGTTCCTCGCCCTCGGCGGGCGGGGCGGGACGCTTGCCGCGGGCGCTCTCATCAATCTGGTCCGGACTCGGGCGGAAGTCGAAAGCGGCATCCGGCACCAGCAGGGCGCCCTTCACCTCCTTCACGATGAAGTTGGCATTGGCGCTCATATAGGGCAGCAGTTTGCGCTCCGGGTTCTCGATGTCCACCTCCACGATGTAGGTCACCACATTGGAGCTCATGGTGGCATTCGGGCGAATCTTGTTCACCGTGCCGGTGAAGTTCTCATTCGGCAGGGCATCCACCGTGTAGCGCACCTCCTGGCCGGGCTTCACCTTGGCGATATCGGCCTCATTCACGCTGCACCAGATCTGCATCTTGCTCAGGTCGCGTGCCACGAGGAAGAGCGTGGTGGCATTCATGCTGCTCACCACCGTCTGGCCCACATTCACCTGGCGCACCACGATGGTGCCATCCACCGGGGTGGAGATGCGGGTGTAATCGCGGTTGCGCAGCTCGCTTTCCAGCTGGGCCTCGGCGCTCTGCAGCTGGGCCAGCGCACTGGCCTGCTGGGCCTCAGCCGTCTGCAGCTGGGCGGTGGCGCTCTCCAGGTTGGCGGCGGCAATCTCGGCAGAGTTCACGTACTGGTCATACTGCATCTGGGAAAGCGCATCGCCCACCCCCAGGGCCTTGGCGCGTGCCAGGTCGCGGTCGGCCTTGTTCTTGTTGGCCGTGGCCTGGGAGATGGAGGCCTTGGCCTGCGCCACGGAGGCATCCGACGAAAGAATCTGGGCCTGTGCCTGCGAGACCTGAGCCTCAGCACGCTTGATATCCAGCTCCACGATGGTATCATCGATGCGGGCGAGCAACTGCCCCGCCTTCACCTCGCTGCCGTAGTCCACCGGGCGGCCATCCACATCCACGCCGAATTCCTTGATTTCGCCGGTCACCTGGGCACCTACGTCCACCAGTTCCTGCGGCTCCAGCGTGCCCGTGGCCTGCACCTTGCTCACAAAGTCATCCTGCACCACCGCCACCGTATTGAAACGGGTCTCCACCGAAGCGGAATCCCCGGAAAAATACCAATATCCGGCACCTCCGGCGCAGATAAGGGCCGCGCCACCCCATTTGAAAATCGCTTTCACGGTTCTATACTACTTATTTACTGGTTTCTTGTCAAGATGACAATCGCCATCTTCCTTACCATCTGAAAACGGATTCTCACCCAGAGAATCTACACACGAACACGCTTTTTTCGCACTATTTCAGTATCTATACTACCATTTCAATATGCGCTTGGCGCACTGTAGCATATATTCCGCCACGGGCAACGCCAGTCTGTCGACCAGCAAAGCGATGGGTTTGTTGAATAAAATTCCCCTGACCCAATCAAGAGCAGAACATGCAACAAATACGGCAGCAACAGATAAAAAACAATAGCCGTATTCATACGATTTCCCCACACATTCATCCACATGGAGTAGTGTCCTCCATATATAATACCGCAAACCCGGGCACTCATGAATCAGATATATCCCCAATGTCGTTGCTGCTACCATATTAATCAACCGGTTATGCGGAATCTTCCATTTCGAAAACCCCACAAACAGCAAAAGGCTAAGGAACATCACTGGCAGAGAATAGCTGCTTGTTATGGAAAGGCGTACCAGATTTCCTAACTGCAGACCTGGAAGCGGGTGGTGATACATATACAAAACGCCAGTATACACCAGCAACAATCCGCCAGCTGCAACAAAACATAATTTCGAAGAAAGCTTTGCTGACTCTGGTAAGCACAACCTGACCAGCGCACCCAACGCATACAGATTCATGAACAGCAGCAACGGAAAATTATGTGTTCGGAAATACAGCATAATCACCACGCTTGCACCCACGAAAGCAAAGATTCTGCGCGGATTCCCGCTCGTCAGCAACACATTAAGAAATGGTGCCAGCAGGAACAATTGTACATATGTGGAAATAAACCACCACTTGTAATATTTTACAGGAAAACACACTTCCTTAATCTCCGCAATGGAAATTTCTTTCTGAGGGTGCACCACCGCACACTCAAACAAAAAGAGCAAAACTGAACAGACAAGAATTTGCAGCAGCAATTTCATTAGTTTGCCCAACGAGAATTTACTTGTTACCATGAAGTAACCTGTAATCATAACAAACAGGTTAACCCCCAGATTTCCGCAATAATTAAAAATAGAAAGAGGGTTGACCTGCCCTTCTGGCAATTCATTCCCTATTCCATAAACTGAACAATGACTGAGCACTATCAACAGCATGGCCACGATGCGTAACAACTCCATGTTAGATACTCTTTTCTGCATATGATTGCTTCAGGTGGGATATTCTCGCCACTGAGCATATCGCATTTTCAATGCGATGTACACGGATGGTTGCTGTAACACGCACACCTACAATGGAAAACGAATGAAGAGAATGGGTCGATTTTGTGCTGTTTTTTGATGGTGAGGATAGCCGTGAGTATCTGAAATGCTTTCAATTCAAGTAATTTAGAAAAAACTGTACATCGCATTGAAAATGCAATGCACAACCGTTAATCCTCTCAACACACTTACCTGCAAACAACAAAACGTCTGCAAGCGTCAGAAACTGACAATCTCTAATGCCTCAGTTACGGGTGCGGCCATCATCCCAGCCGGTCCGGGAGTGGCGCTTTTCGGCCTCGCGCTGGGCAGCTTCGGCGGCGGCTTCGCGCTGGGCGGCCTCCTGGGCAGCTGCAGCTTCCTCGGGGCTGACAGGTTCCGCCGCCTCCTCATCTTCCGCAGGGGCCATTCCTTCAGGCACATTGGCCTTGCGGGTGGGGCCGGCGAGCTCCTCCACCATGGTGGGCTGGATGCTCTCGAAGAAGCTCTTTACCACCATGGCGGCCATGTGGCCACCTGAGATTCGCTGGTGCGGCTTGCCTTCATACAGAGCCACATAGGCATAGCGCGGGTTATCTGCGGGCATGAACCCGGCAAACCAGGCGAGTCGGCAATCCAGCGAGGGCGGGCCCCACTGGGCAGTACCGGTCTTACCGGCATTGGAAGTGTAGCTGAGCGCGGCGCGGCGACCGGTGCCACCATTCACCACGGCCTTCATCCCCTTGCGCACCACGGCCAGGGCAGAGCTCATATCCTGCAGGTTGCTCTGGGCTGAGGGCGTGAACTGGTAAACCACATTGCCATCCTTATCCAGCACCTGGCGGATGAGCTGAAGCTTGGGCAGGTACTCACCATTCGCGATACCGGCCACAGCGTGCGCCACCTGCAGCGGGGTGGCCAGCAGAGCCCCCTGGCCGATGGCCATGTTGGCGGCATCACCGGCCATGAAGCCACGGCCGTAGTTGCGGTGCATCCACTCCTCCGTGGGCACATTGCCGGCCTTATCCGGAATGGGAAGCCCGGTGGTGGAGCCATAGCCGAAGCGGCGGGCCACCTCGCACAGTCGCGCTGCGCCGATGCGGGGTTCGCGCGTGGCGGCAATCTGGTACATGAAGGGGTTGTTGGAAAGCACCAGGGCGGTCACGCAGTTGATGGAGCCGGAGAATTTGTTGTGGTTCTTGAACTCATGACCACCTATGCGCACGCTGTACGGGCAGTTCACATAGGTACCCTCGGTGATGATATTGTGGCGCAGACCGGCGGCCACGGTGATGGTCTTGAAGGTGGAAGCAGGCGGGTACACACCGGCATACGCACGGGAAACCAGCGGGGTATCCGGGTCGAGTCGCAGCGCATCGTAATCCTTCTGCGAAATCGCGGGGATGAAGGTATTGGGGTCGAAGTTCGGGGCAGAGGCCAGCACCACCACCTCACCGGTGTGCACATCAATCATCACGAAGGCACCGCGGCCCAGCGTGTTATCGCGCAGGGACTGCTCGGCAGCCTTCTGCCACTCCAGATTCAGCGTGGTCACGATGGTGCCGCCGGGGCGGGGCTTGCTCTGCAGCTCGTCCAGAATCTTGTTGCCACTCTCATCGAACATGAGGCGCCAGATACCGGGGCGCCCCGTGAGTTGCTTGTTGAACTTCAGCTCCAGACCGGCGCGGCCTTCCTGACGCTCGAAAATCGGGTCATTGTGATTGATGGGGCCGGTGGGCAGCTTCGCCTTCACACCGGTATACCCCAGAATGTGGCAGGCAGAGGTCTGGTGCGGATAGTTGCGGATATAAAGCGGAATGAGGTGCCCGTATTCTATGCCGCTCACCTTGGCGCGGATGGGCTCCAGCTCGCGGGCGCGGATGGTGGGGCCCACCGGCAGCGCCAGCCAGCGCCGCTGCTTATAGTGGTCCAGCAGCTGCGCATCAGTCTTGGCATATACCTTCAGACCGGCTTTTTCATAAGCGCCAATCACCTTACGCGCAATGGAAAGGATATTCTCCTCGCTCTCGTCCTTCAGCTGGCCGAAATTCACCGCCGGCTGGTAGGCCACCTCCGAACAGGCCAACACCAGACCGTTGCGGTCCGAAATGATACCGCGCGGCCCGGGCACCGTCAGCGACATGGTGCGGGCGTTCCTGCGGTTGGTGGCATAAGCCACGCGGGAGGGGTCATGCACCGTCGGGTCTGTCACCGCCGTGGTGGGCTTCAGCAAATCAAGCCCTGTTTCATCATGCCGGTCAGCGCCGGTCTCCGCATGCAGCGGTGAATCCGGGTCGGCCGTCTGCTCATAGCTCTCTGCCTGGCCCACACCTTCCTGCATAGCCGGCATGCGGTCCTCGCCGCCCAGTTTCACCGTCTCCACAATCTCCTCTGCCGCTTCGTCATCCGGCATATCCTCCACAAAGGGAACCCCGCCGGCTTCTGCCGCAGGCGCCCCCTCCTGCCCCACGGCAGCAGGTGCACCAAGTGACATGGCCAGAACAACTAATCCGGTGTAGAGCTTACTCCTGAGCATCGTAACCGCATTCTACCCTATTTCCCACTCCCGTGCAACGAAAAACTTGCCCCGCCCCACGAGTCCCCCCACATGCGCCCCAAAGATTTGGTAAGCTATAGAAACATCAGCAACATTTTGGAAGAAGCCCCTATCTGCTCGACAAATTGATGTTTGTCGTTGTCGGGGCACGGGACTTCAGTCCCGAAATAACGGTGCTTCCAATCGGGACTGAAGTCC